>VXSV01000097.1 GCA_009837815.1 Acidimicrobiia bacterium | reverse complement strand
CCCCTGTTGCGTGCCCTCCATGAACCACCACGCCCGCGGCTCCGATATGGGCCGCCGCCTCGCAGGTGTCGGCCAGGATTCTCCGGCTCGGTATTCGTATCCTGCTCTCTCCCGCCATGACGTTTACCAGATAGGGGGCATGCACGTAGATGGGAATCGGGGAGGAACGCAACTCCTCGGCATCCGGGCGGGGCGGAGGCTTTTTCCAACTCCGAGGACTGGACAGGAAAACCTGGACGACTTCGGCGCCCACCGCCCGGGCATCGGCCAGGGGGCGCCGGTTGGAAAGGTGCGCTCCGATCAGCATGGGATGTCCGCGCAAGCCACTGGCGTCTCTTTTGCCATCCGGTCGAGGTAGTGGTTTGCCACCGTCTCCACCACCACTGCCCGCACCGACCAATCCGAGACCAGAACGCGCAGGATGCGCCTTCCTGTCCATCTGGCCCCCCAGGGTTGGGAGGGGAGCTCCGGCCGGGGACCGTTGGGTTGCAGAACAATGGTCAGACTGGGCAGGAGGCTTCCGTTGTCGTCCACCGGCTGGGAGAAGACCTCGCTGATCGAATCCCAGGGCAGGGAAACAAGAGGACGGAAGGGCCCCAGCAAGGCAATGGAGAGTCCGTCTGGTCCTACGGTAAGAACCGGACGAAGACGCATGGCCGATACAAGTCCCCAACCAAGCAGGACAATCCCGGCGGCCAGGATCATCGCCGCCCAGACCCGTTCCCGGTCTTCCAGGATCTCCTCGCCCCCGAAGACCCGCTCCGCAAGCCCGGCCGCCAGCACGTTCCACCACAACAGGTCCAACGCGGCCACAACCAACCCCCCGCCCCACAGCACAGCAATCCAGCTGCGCCGGGACGAGTTGTGCACGATGAGTGTCTCCATGTTCTCCTAAAGAGCGGCGAGTTACACGATACCTTGTTGGAGCTCGGATTCGCCGTGCCGATGGCGCCCTTGAAAGGGCGGATTGGCGAAAGAGAAGGCCGGGTGGGTAGCTTTGGTCGGGATGCGGTTGACTCTGATCCGGCATGCCCAGCCTGACTGGATACAGGGAGGAAAAATGGTGGGCAACCCGGCTCTCACCGAACTGGGGCGACGCCAGACGGTTCAGCTGGCCGCACGGCCCTGGTTCGAGGTTGACGAACTGTGGGTCTCGGAGTTGCGACGCGCCCGGGAAACGGCCGCTCCCCTGGCCGCCGCGCTGGGATTGGAGCCGCGGGTGTTCAAATGGATGAACGAGATCGGAGACCCCGCCGAGTGGGATGGGATGTCCCAAGAACAGGTCGACGCCCGCATCGCGGAGTTCTACGACCAACCGACTATCGACAAACTATGGAAGGGAGTGAGGCGGGGGGAGGCCTACCGGAGCTTCCAGAAGAGAGTCACCGACGGTTTGACAGCCACTCTGGGCCGATACGGGACGGAGACGATGCGGGCCTCCCAACACCGGCTCTGGAGAGTAAGGAGCCGGAAGTCGATAGTGCTGGTTGCCCACGGCGGTACCAACGGAGTGATCTATGAAAACCTCCTGGGGTGCGGGGCGACGCCCATCGCATGGCACAAGTTCCGTTCCCTTCACACCGCCGTCTCCGTTCTCGAGTCATACCCGCTGGCCGACTCTTGGATGTTCTCCCTGAGAAGCTTCGGAGATGTGACTCACCTCTCGCCGGAGCAGGTGACCGGCTAGGGGCTACTGGCCGTAACGACGGTCTCGACGGGAGAAGTCCCGCAGCGCTCGAAGGTAGTCGACCCGGCGGAACGCAGGCCAATAGACATCCACGAAAACGAACTCGGCATAGGCTGACTGCCACAGCAGGAATCCGGACAGTCTGGACTCTCCCGAGGTGCGGATCAGAAGGTCCGGATCAGGGGCGCCGGCGGAGTACATGTGCCGGGCCAGGCCGGCCGAATCGATCCGCTCCGTCATTTGTGCCGGATCATCTACGCTGAGGCTCAGTTCGGCTACAAGATTCCGGCATGCATCCACGATCTCCTGGCGGCCGCCGTAGCCCATGGCGATCGTCAGATTCCTGCCCTCCGACCCGGGGCCGGTCTCTTCCATGGCGCTCTTGGCGGCGGTGACCAGGCCGGCCGGCAGCAGGTCCAGGCTTCCTATGAACTGCAATCCCATCCTGTGCCGTCGACACCGCTGAGGTAGGCGCCGGAACAGGTCCATCAATACCTCGTAGTAGGGATCGAGTTGCGCGGGGGGTCGACCGAGATTCTCTCTTGACAACACCCAGGCGGTGATGGCCGGTATACCGAGGGCCGCCGACCAGTCCACGAAGTCCTCGAAGCGGCGCATGCCTTCCAGATAGCTGTCGACGTAGTTGGGAAGCCCGCTCCGGCGGGCGTAGCGGCGATGGCCGTCGAGGATTACACCAACATGCCGGGGGAAGCGGGAGGCGTCCATCTGATTGAGAAGCCGCCTCTCATAGATTCGATATAGGAGACGGGTGAAGGGAGAGATCATCGTTCCTGGGTGTCTGGTCGCCACAAGCCAAGCCTATCTTGAGCCTCTTGGGTCACCACCGCCACCCGGTCAGGACCCTCCTGGGCGAGCCGTGTCGAGTCGGGACGGGTGGTCACGGCCCGTCATGGGTGGCGGCTGTGCCGGGGGGACTCCCGGCACAATTCCTCCACCTCGTCGGGGGCCTTGGGGAGGTCTGCTGTAAGCACCTCGCAGCCGCCGCTGGTAATCACCACGTCGTCCTCGATCCTGATTCCGATGCCCAGCAGTTCGGGGGGAATCGGATGTTTGACCTTGGGAGCTGTGTCGCGCAGTTCTTTGTGACGGCCGGCGGCCGAGGAGTCGAGCATCCGTTCGGTCATCCACTGGTCGGAATCGAATTCCAGCATCGCAAACTCGACTTCCGGACGGGAGGGATCGACATAGAGGCCCGGCTCCACTGTGAGCGCCATGCCGGGTTCCAGGAGGCGGTGTGCGCCGGCCGGACGGTAGGAGCCCACATCGTGGACGTCCATGCCCAGCCAGTGGGAGGTGCCATGCATGAAGAACTCTTGGTACAGGTGCATACTCAAGGCGTCTTCGGCGCCGGCGGGAAGGAGACCCATCTCCACCATGCCTTCCACCAGGATTCCGAGCGCGGCCTCATGGGGCGACCGGATGTGGTTGCCCGGGCGGCAGGCTGCGATCGCCGCCTCCTGGGCGTCGAGGACCACCTGGTAGGCCCGGAGCTGTGGTGTGGTGTAGGAGCCGGAGACCGGGGAGGTTCGGGTGATGTCGGACGTGAAGTGGTGAAGTTCGCAGGCGGCGTCCACCAACAGCAAGTCACCATCTTCCATCCGCCGGTTGTTGTCGACGTAGTGGAGGATGCACGAGTTGGGACCGGAGGCGACGATGGAGGGATACCCGTCACGGGGAGACCCCCCCATCCGCCAAACGTTTTCCATGGCGGCCTGCACCTGGTATTCCCATCGTCCCGGTGCTGCAAATCGCATGGCCTCCCGGTGTCCTTCCATGGTCAGATCACAGGCCTCCCGAAGCCATTGAATCTCCTGAGGGGATTTGAGAAGTCGAAGTTCGGCGAGAACGGGACGCAGGTCGGAGACGTGACGCGGGAGGTCCACCCCCAGTCGGGTCCTCAGCGCATGGGCCTTTTCCAAGAGGTTCATGACTTGTCTGGACCGGTCGCCTCCGGCAAGCGAATGCCACATGACAGACCGCCCTTCCGCAAGCTGCAGGAGGCGGTTGTCGAATTCCGCCACCGGATAGGAGGCGTCCGCGCCGTAGATCTCTCTTGCGCCTTCGGTTCCTGCCCGGGGCCCGTCCCATATCTCTCTCTGGCGATCCCGGGGCTGGACGAAGAGCGTGAAATCTCCTTCAGGGTGTTCAGGTGCTATCACTGCCGCGGCATGGGGTTCGTCGAAACCGGTGAGGTAGAAGAAGTCGGAGTCCTGGCGGAACGCAAAGTCCACGTCGGGGTTTCGCAGCACCGGAGCCCCGGCCATGACCACCGCCAACCCGTCGGCGCCTACTTTCTCGGCAAGTCGCCGTCGGTTGTGAGCATGAGGGTTTTTCATCTCGGCCTTGCGGTTTCGCAGGAGGTGTCCCTGAAAGGATACGGCTGATCCATCCCCGGCGCTCATCCCGCCCGTCGGGGTCTGGCCTCCCCTGGACTGGTGAATGACTATGGGACTACAGGTGTGACATCCACTCGGCGATCACTTCCCCGATTTCGCCACCCGAGTCCTCCTGGATGAAGTGGGCCCCCCGCACGGTCCTCTCGGTCTGGTTGGGCCAGGAGCGGCACAGTTCCCGCTGTTTGCCGATCAGGATGGTCCCTGGTTCGGCGTTGATGAACAGCTTGGGAACCTCGCTCTCGGCCAGCCAGGCCGCGTAATTCGCCACGATCTCCGCCACGTCTGCCGGATGGCCGCCAATAGGGATTTCCCGGGGCCAGGTGAGCGTGGGCCTGCGACTCTCGCCTCCTTCCGCGTAAGGACGCCGATACTCGTTCATTGCCTCCTCCGTGAGGGGATCGAGAACCGATGCGGGGAGGATCCTCTCGACGAACATGTTCTTCTGGATGACGATTTCCTCGCCCGCCGGGGAACGCATCGCTTCGAATATGCGCCGGGCGGGCCCCGGCCAGTCCTCCCAGGAGACCGGGCAGACGATGGTCTCCATATAGACCAGGCCCCGGACCGCGCTCGGGTTCCGGTTGGCCCAGTCGAAAGCCAGAGCGCCGCCCCAATCGTGTCCTACCAGGGTTACGTTTTCGGTGGCGCCCACCGCTTGTAGCCACCCGTCCAGGTAGCGGCGGTGCTCCACGAAGCGGTAGGAGCCCGGCCCCGAGTTGTCGAGTTTCTCAGAGTCGCCCATCCCGATCAGGTCGGGCGCCAGACAGCGACCCTGACCCGCCGCCGGAGGGATGACTTTTCGCCACAGATAGGAAGAAGTAGGGTTGCCGTGCAGAAACACGATCGGATCCCCATCGCCTTCCTCGGTGTACGCAATGTGCTTGCCCAGAACATCCACATATTCTTTGGCGGTCGCAGAGTTGCTCATCGGCAAGAGCCTAGATGCACTTCGGAAGTACAGCTAGGTCGGCAAGCCCGGTATTTCGCCGAACAACCTCTTGTAGGTGGAGATGGCCGCCCGGTCGGTGAACCCGGCGACGTAGTCGACCGCCCGCACTCGAGACGGGTCGCCGGACAGGCCGAAACCGTCCGGGACGCTGTCGGGGTGGCGGATGTAATGTTCCACCAGCCGCGTTATCACTCCCGCCGCCCATCTGTGCTCCCGAAGGCGGGCGGGGCTTTCGTACACCCTCTCGAACATCATTGTCCGGAATCGGGTCATCGCCGAAAGCGCTTCGGGGTCCATGGACACTTCTCCACTGCGGGCCGATTGGTCGATGACGGCGTGGCTCATCGCGGGGACCCACTGATCGGGTGGGCCGAACCTCTCGAACATCTCGGCCGGTATGTCCTGTGATGAGAGCGCGCGGTGGCGGTATGCGTCGTCGAGATCGTGGGTGAGGTAGGCGATCCGATCGGCAAAGCGGCACAGCATTCCCTCGGGCGTGGCGGGCGGAGGGTCTATCCGCCAGGTGTGGGCTCGAATGCCGTCCAGGGTTTCCCACGTGAGGTTGAGCGGTTCCAGGACGTTGAGCAGCCGTATGCCATGGGCGGCGTGGTGCCAGTCCCCTTCCTCCACGAAAGGGGAGAGAGCGTCCTCGCCGACATGGCCGAAAGGCGAATGACCGATGTCGTGACCCAGGCAGATGGCTTCGGTCAGGCTCTCGTTGAGGCCAAGGGCCACCGCCATGGACCTGCCTATCTGGGTCACGTAGATGGTATGGGTGAGCCGGGTTATCACATGGTCCCCGGGAGGATCGGGGAACACCTGGGTCTTGTTGCGCAGCCGCCGGAATGCCTTGGAGAACAGGAGCCGGTCCCGGTCGACCTGGAAGGGAGTAAGCAATTCGTGGGCCGGTTCCGGTTCATGTCTTCCACGGGAGCGCGTGGACCGGGTGGCGATTGGAGAGAGTGCGGCTTCGGCATTCTCTCGGTCTCGGCGGTCACGTATGCGGATCGCCGCCTCGCCCGGCCGGGTGGTCATTTTGCGCCCTCCCCCGGTGGCCACCCGTGGAGACATTTTTTGATGAGGTCCTCAGGCATGAATGTCCTCCGCCGAATATACCATTCGCGGTGCATGGAGTACCGGGCGCTTTATCGCAAGTACCGGCCGCAGGTTTTCGGGGAGGTAATCGGCCAGGAGCACGTGACCAAAACCCTGGTCCGCGAGGCAAGAGAGAGAAGGGTTGCCCATGCCTACCTCTTCGCCGGGCCGCGAGGCACGGGCAAGACCTCCACCGCTCGCATCCTTGCCAAGGCGATCAACTGCGAGGATCCGCGCCCCGATGGCGAGCCCTGTGACAACTGCGCCACCTGCCAGGCCATCTCTGACGGCAGTTCGCTCGATGTCCAGGAGTTGGATGCCGCCTCTCATAACTCGGTGGAGAACATCCGCGACATCCGGGTACAGGTGACCATGGTGGCGGCCCGTCCCTCCGCCCACCGGGTTTTCATCCTTGATGAAGCGCACATGCTCTCTACCGCGGCTTGTAACGCCCTTCTCAAGACACTGGAGGAACCTCCTCCCAATGTCCACTTCATCCTGGCCACCACCGAGCCCTACAAGTTGCTGGACACCATCCGTTCCCGTAGCCAGCGTTTCGACTTCCTTCCGGTGCCGGCGGAGGTTCTGACCCGCCATCTGCGTTCGATCGCCGGTCGCGAGGGATATGAGGTAGCCGAGGACGGCTTGGAGACCGTGGCGCGTCATGCGGACGGAAGCGTTCGTGACTCTCTCAGCCTTTTGGAGCAGGTAGCCGCCCTGGGTGAAGGGCGAGTCGATCCCGAAGGCGTGGAACAGGCGCTGGGGGTGGCTGCCCGGGACACGATGACCGTGCTGGCCAGGGCGGTGGCGGATCGGGATGCTACGGCGGTGCTGTCCCTGGTGGCCCGTCTGGATGGCCGGGGGGTCAATCTCCGTTCCTTCGTCTCCGAGGGAATCGGTTTTTTCCGAGGCGTCTTCCTGGCGCACCATCTATCCGACCCGGGGGCTGCCGCCGACGACCCTCCCGAGGTTGTCGAGGCTTGGAAGGCTGCTGCGAAGATCCTCTCGGCAGGCGACGTAAACCGGGTCATCGATCAACTGGGCGACGCCCTGATCAAGATACGCGAAGGGCGAGAAGAGCGTCTCATGCTGGAGTTGGCCCTGCTCTGGATAGTGCGTCCCGAGACTTCTGTCCATCCGGCGGCGCTGCTTGCCAGGATCGAGGCGCTGGAAGCACGGGTCGGGGAGGGAACCCGGCCCGAGAGCCATGCCGGACCCTCCCGCCCCCCAGCCGCCGCAGCGCCTGCCCGACTTGGAGGGGGGCCTGTGCCCTCCCCGGCGCCAGCGGCTCCAGCCGCCGGGGTAAGAAGTCCCGAAGCCC
>VXSV01000071.1:1564-7517 GCA_009837815.1 Acidimicrobiia bacterium | reverse complement strand
TGCTGTGTCTCGGGATCTGTCCCCACAGCATCGTCTTCAGCGCTTGGCGGAAGGGCGCCCTTTCCGAAGGAGAGGCTGGAACACTCGTCCGAATGGCCGAGGGACAGAGCACGACCCACAAACTTACCAAGAAACTGGCAGACATGAAACCCATCGAAGAACTACCCCGTTGGATTCATGACGAGATTGTCGACAGGGCCTAGTCTGCAACCAGCTTCTCGATTAGGGTGACCGAGCGGACCGAGGCGGTGCCGTCTCCGTAGGGGGTGGGGGTTTCGACGAGGCGGCTGTGGGTGTATTCCAGGGTCTCGATTATCTGGATTACGGCCTCGTCTATGTGGTCGCCCGGGCTGCGGAGGACTGCGAACGTGCCGATCACCTCCGGTCGCTCGGTGGAGTTGCGCACCACCACCATGGGTCGTTTCAGCACGGAGACCTCCTCCTGCAACCCGCCCGAGTCCGAGACGGACAGGGCGCATTCGGCGAGAAGCGCCAGGAACTCCCCATAGGGGAGAGGATCGATCACCTGCAGCCGGTCGAGGAGCGGCTCCAAGCCGAAAGACACTGCCCGTCGGCGGCTGCGGGGATGGAGGGCCAGGACCACGGGCAGGGGGAGCCGGGCCAGGTCGGAAAGGATGGCCTTCCAGGTTTGGGGGTGATCGACGTTTTCGGGTCGGTGGAAAGTGGAGAGGATGAAGCCGTTGGGCGCCAGGCCGTGCCGGGCTAACGCTTCGGCTCGTCGGTCGGCTTCGGGCAGGAGGGTTCCCACGGCTTCCACCACGGTGTTTCCGGTGACCGCCACCCGATCGCCGGTGATCCCCTCCTTCTCGAGCTTGCCGGCGGCTGTCTCGGTGGGCGCCAGCAACAGGTCGGAGAGGTGATCGCACACCACCCGGTTGTGCTCCTCAGGCATGGCCCGGTCATGGCTGCGCAGCCCCGCCTCAACATGTACCAGGGGAGTCTCCGTGGCATTGGCGGCAAGGGCGCCGGCCATCACCGCATTCGTGTCGCCCTGCACCACCACCGCCCGGGCAGGATCATCCTCCAGCAGGCGGGTCAGCCGTGTGGTCGCCTCACCGATCTGGACTCCCCGGTGCTCTCCTCCCACCTCCAGGTAGTGACCGGGGGGCGACAATCCGAAGGCTCCGAAGAACACCTCCGACAGGTTGGCGTCGTAGTGCTGGCCGGTGTGGATCACTCGCGCAGCGGGGCCCAGCAGCCGGATGATGTGAGCCAGTTTGATTATCTCGGGGCGCGTACCGAGCACCACCGCCACCGAGGACGGCGGAAGGTCAACTCTCAAACCGGGTTGCACCGCAGCCATTCCTGTTCCAACAGGGAGTACACCTCGTGGTCCATCCACCTTCCTCGCACCAGGATCTCTTCCCGGGCAATCCCTTCATATGAAAATCCTAGCTTCTCGGCGACCCGCCGGCTGGGATGATTTCCCACTCCGATCCTCATGAGGATGCGGTGAAGCCCCATCGTCTCGAAACCCAGGCTCAGCAACGCTCCCGCTGCTTCTGTGGCCACGCCCTTGCCGGCCAGGTCGGTTCTCACCCAGTAACCGACTTCTCCGGTCCGCTGTATACGGGATGTGTACCAGATTCCCACTCCTCCCACCACCCGGCCGGGAGCGTTCTTCAAGGTGACCGAAAAGTCGAATGCCCGTCCCCGGCGCCAGGAGCGGGTCGAACTCTTGATGAACAGCCGCGCCTGCGGCATCCCGTACACCCCCTGCGCCCAGGGGAGCCACATGCTCAGTTCGGGCATCGACTCGGTCACCGCTTCTTTCAGAGGCCGGGCGTCGCCGGGCCGGAACCGGCGCAGCCGGAGCCTTTCGGTGGGAACCGTGGGGGGCATGGAATGGAAGACTTGGTTCATGCGGGGTTTCGGCTGTTGTGGGCTTTCCTGCCATGATGGAGATTATGTGGGACCGCCTTCAAATCTCCTCTGAGGCGCCGACCGCACCCCAGGAGGGCTTGGCGGCGGTCTTGGCCCCCATTTTCGCAGACCGGGACGGAATTCTGCGATTGGTCCTCACCAAACGGTCCCGAAACCTCAACAGCCATGCCGGGCAGATCGCCTTTCCGGGGGGGAAACCCCATGCCGAGGACGCCGGTCCGGTGGAGACCGCTCTCCGTGAAACCCATGAGGAGGTAGGTATACATCCGTCGGAGGTGGAGGTGCTGGGTTTCCTGCCGGTGATCCGCACAGTTCGTTTCGCCCTGCCCATGGTGGGAATCGTGGCCCGGATCGGGGACGAGCCGGTCTTTCGCCCCTCGCCGGAGGAGGTAGAAAGAATTCTGACTCCTTCTCTCGCGACGCTGGCGGCTCCCGAGAACTGGGTCGTTCGAAGTTGGTCCGGCGTGCCGCTGTGGTTCATGGACGTCTCAGGGGACTGGCTGTGGGGCGCCACGGCTTATCTGGTGCGGGTCATGCTGGGACTGCCCGTAAGTCCGCGGCCTGCCGATCTGACCGCCTAGATGTACTGTCCAGGGAGGTGGTTGACAGCTGGGGTGCTTGGTTTCGGGAGGCGTCCACCCGCTATTCGGAGTCGAATGCAGCTCCCAGCCGTAAAAGACCCTCGGCGGGTGGTCGCCGGGCGGCTCCGAGCCGCAGCAGTCCCACTGTCAGTCCATCCGAAAGGGCTTCCCATGAGGCTTCGATGATGTTGGGATGGACTCCCACCGTTCCCCAGGAGGTGACGCCGTCGGTGGTTTCTATCAGGACCCGGACGGTGGCGCTGGTGCCGTCGGCGGAATCCAGCACCCTCACCCGGTAGTCGATCAGGCGGAGCTGTTCGAGCTGAGGGAAGGCGGAGATCAAGGCGGCGCGTAGTGCCTGGTCCAGGGCGTGGACGGGCCCCACTCCGGTACCGGCGGTGCGGTGAGAAGTCCCTCCGACTTCCACCACCACCTCGGCGCGGGAGACGACCTCTCCGTCGGCGCCGTCATGTTGGATGGAGACCGAGAAGCTGTGAGCCGAGAAGAGACTCCGGTTCCAGCCGAGCGTGCGTCTCACCAACAGCTCGAAGGTCCCGTCGGCCGCTTCGAACTGGTATCCGCGGTGTTCCATCTCTTTGATGTTCCGGAGCAGCTCCCCGGCCAGGTCCTGGGACACCGACAGCCCCAGGGAGGCCGCTCTCCGGATCACCGCCGCCCGTCCGGCCTGCTCGGAGATGACCATCCGGGTGTGGTTGCCCACCAGGTCGGGACGGGTGTGTTCGTAGGCATCGGGACGGCGGGCCAGAGCGGACGTATGCAGACCGGCCTTGTGCGTGAACGCCGAAGCTCCCACATACGGGCGGTGGGGTTCCAAGGTGATGTTCACCACCTCGGCGATGTGATGGGAGATGGAAGAGATCTGAGAGAGGCACTCTTCGTCCACCACGGGAACGCCCATCTTCAGCACCAGGTCGGGGATGACAGTGGACAGATTGGCGTTGCCGGTCCGCTCGCCATAGCCGTTAATGCAACCCTGAACCTGTCTAACCCCGTGTGCTGCGGCGCCCAACGACGAAGCCACCGCGCATCCGGCGTCGTCATGGAAATGGACTCCCAGGTCGGCTCCATCCAGAGCTAGGGCTATCTCATCGATGACCCTGTCTATCTCGGTGGGAAGGGCCCCTCCGTTGGTGTCGCACAGAACCAGTCGCTCGGCGCCCGCCTCCCATGCCGCCCGCAGAACCGCCAGAGCGTAGTGGGGATTGGCGCGATAGCCGTCGAAGAAGTGTTCGGCGTCGAAGAACACCCGTCTGCCGTGTGACTTCAGATACTCCACCGACTCGGCGGCCATGCGGATGCCCTCGTCCAGGTCGGTGCGAAGGGCTTCCCGGACGTGGTAGTCCCAGGACTTTCCCACGATGCAAATGATCTCGGTCTCGGCTTCCAGGAGGGCTTGTATCTGGGGATCGTCCTCCACCGGTCGGGAGGGACGACGCGTGGACCCGAAAGCGGTTAGCCGGCTGTTGGACAGGGCCAGCTCGGTCTTTGCCCGGGCGAAGAACTCGTCGTCCTTCGGCAGGGCGCCGGGCCACCCGCCCTCTATGAAGTGCACTCCCAGGTCGTCCAGGAGAGAGGCGATCCGTAGCTTGTCGGAGACGGTGAGAGAGATGCCCTCCTGCTGAGCGCCGTCGCGCAGGGTGGTGTCGTAGATTTCGAGTTCCGGGTGGACTGTGGGGGCCATGACTCTCTCCGGGGCAATCAAAAAGCCCTCTGCCGGGCAGAGGGCTTGGCGCGGGCTTCGGGCGGGCCGGCGCCTATGGGTCGATAATGATGGAACGGGGGGCGATCTCTTGCATGGCGGACATTATGGCAGAACCAACCGGAGATGTCAACCGGCTAGGATGAGCGCTGTTTCCATGGCCGCAGCCGATAAGAGGGTTTTCTCGGGTATCCAGCCCACCGGCGAGCTTCACCTGGGCAATCTGGTGGGAGCGTTGCGCAACTGGGCGCAGATGCAGGAGGACTACGAGACCTACTACTGCGTGGTGGACCTTCATGCCATGACCGTTCCCTACGATCCGGTGGCTTTCGGGACCGCCCGCCTCGAGACCGCCAAACTGGTCATGGCATCGGGTATAGACCCCCGGCGGTCGGTGTTCTACTTCCAGTCCCAGGTCCCCCAGCATGCCGAGTTGGCCTGGGTACTGTCGACCATCGCCGGTATCGGACAGCTCAACCGGATGACCCAATACAAGGAGAAGGGGGATCGCACCGGCCAGAATCTGGGCCTGCTGTCCTATCCGGTGTTGATGGCGGCGGACATCCTGATCCACAAGGTGCACGCGGTGCCGGTGGGCGACGACCAGCGCCAGCATCTGGAGTTGACGCGAGACCTGGTGGAGCGCTTCAATCATCGCTTCGGAGAGGTTTTCCCCGTTCCCGAGCGGATCACTCCCCAGGTCGGCGCTCGGGTGATGTCGCTCCAGGACCCAAACTCCAAGATGTCCAAGAGCGATCCGGACGTGCGGTCCCGGCTGCTGCTGACCGACTCGGCCGACCAGATCCGTCGCAAGGTACGCGCCGCGGTGACCGACTCGGGACGCACGGTGGACTACGACTGGGAGGAAAAGCCCGGAATCTCGAACCTGCTGGAATTGTTCTCGGTGGCCGCCGGCCGATCCGCCGAGGACCTGGCCGCCGAATACCGGGACCAGGGTTATGGTCGGTTCAAGGGGGCGGTGGCAGAGGCGCTTTGTGAGTACATGGCGCCGGTGCGGGAGCGATATGAGGGCATGGAGGACGCCGAGGTGTCACGCCTCATGTCCGAAGGCGCCGCAGAGGCACGCCGCCGGGCCGCGGTCTCGATGGCCACCGTCTGGGAAGCGGTGGGGTTGTCAACCTGACCTCGAACGGATTTGCGCGGGGAGCTCTGCGCAGGACGAACATGACAGGCCTGGTCATCACAAAAGCACCTTGCCACAGCGGAGATGTCTCTTCGGACACTTGAAAACCTGCAACCTCCCTCGGTGGCTCGGGTAGTCTATGAACGGCGAGGGGGCGCCCGGCAGGGAAGGAGGAACAGTTGGTGGCTGCCTTAGATCCGCACCGTTTCGAGATACCGCTCTACACCGTGGGTGCGGCAGCGCGGATTGTTGATGTCCATCACGCCACGCTCTCTACATGGACGCGATCGTACAGGCGTGGTGGCGCCAATGGTCGATCAACCTTGACCGATCCCATCATCACCCGGCTCCGTCCTGAGCGTCCTCGGTACCCATGCATACCTTTCATTGGCTTGGCAGAAGCATTGGTGCTCGCCGCGGTGAGGCGCAGCGGAGTGCCCATGCAGCGAATTCGGCCTGCATTGAAGGTGCTGGAGCAGGAAATTGGTCTCAAGCATGCCCTCGCCTCCCGCAGCCTCTACACAGATGGAGCGGAGCTGCTGTACGACTACGCCGATAAGCAGTCAAGCATGGGCGAATCGGACCTGGTGATGCAGTTAGTTG
>VXSV01000071.1:0-1464 GCA_009837815.1 Acidimicrobiia bacterium | reverse complement strand
GCAGGATCGAGAAGATTCAAATCAAGCGTCCACAGATGGAAAAGTCTGCTGAATTCTCAACCGGGGGACGACCATAGCCGGGTGTTGGGGCGGAATTGGCTCCAGGCGAACCAGAAGGCCTGGTGGGAGGGGATCTCGGATCCGTCGGAGACCGATATGGCCCGAAGCCCGTCGCCGTCCTTGATGAGGCGCACCCCTTCTGCGGTCACCTCTCCCCCCGAGTCGATAACCGCCAGGGCGGCCTCCCGGGAAAAGGCGACGGTCCTCCCGTCCTCCAACTCCACGCCCACCACCAGGTCTTGGACACCCAGGCGGGTGTCCACGTCTCCCACCGGAAAGATAGGGCCCTGGTCGTCCCTGCCCCTCAGGGGTTCGAACGGATAGGACCGCCCGAGTCCGCCGTCTTCTGCCAGGATGGTGGTGTCGGGGTGGGCCTCCTTCCAGGCGCCCCAGGTGGATGACACCACCGTGGCCTGATCCAGCCGTATGCCGGCTTCCCGCAGGGGGCCCGACACGGCTTCACCTGTGAAGGTGTCGAACACCGAGGAAGTGTTGAGGTCGTACATGACCTTGTTCGATCTGCTCAGGAGCCCCGAGGTGCGCAGAACCGGAACTTCGATTCCCTCGGGGACCCCGTCGGTGAAATAGGCCTGGGCGGAGCCGCAAAGAGTGCAGTAGGGCATGCCGATCCGACGTCCTCCCAGGGTGTCATTGACCATCTCGTGGATCTCCATCTGGTGTTTGGGATAGGCGCGGGACTCGCCGTTGATGGTCACGCCGAAGACCACCCGGTCGTCCGGGTACCAGTCTCCCTCGGAGGCGGGGGTGACCGCGGGGTCATCCAGGGACGGGATGCACCCTCTGGGGCAGGGGACACCGGCGCCGAGGGGCCGGTTGTCGATGAAGACTCCGCCCCAGCTCACCCACCTCCAGTCGATGGTGGCGTCCGGATCGTTGAAGAAGGGCTCCCAGCCCGGTTCCACCAGTACGAAAAGGCGCTTTTTGAACTTCGGGTAATCGGGAAAGGCGGGGAGGTCCCAGGCGATGAGAAGGTTGGTTACCCGCTTCCACAGGTCGATGGGGTCCCCTGCTATCCCTTCTTCTCCCAACATCTGCCGGAGTCGGGCCCCGATCACTTCGATGAGTTCGAGGCTGTTGGCGAAACGCAGTATGTCGGCGAGGACCCAGGCGACCCGAATGTCGTCGTGGTTGGTGAAAGACAGCAACTCCATGTGGGCGAATCTTCGTTCGGATTCGACAATGTCGAAGAAGGCATTGAGGTCATGGCGCAGTTGAACCGAGATCCCGCCGTCGGGGAAGTCGGGGGGAGGCGGGAAGGTGTACCCCTCGCTCGAAACCATCGAGACGGCGTCTACTTCCTCCGCCGGGATCGTGTCGGCTGCGGATTCGACCCGCGAGGTGGTGGTGACGGCCGGGGTGGTGGTGGTCGTTGCGGGGCGGGAG
>VXSV01000008.1 GCA_009837815.1 Acidimicrobiia bacterium | reverse complement strand
CGCCCACCCCCCGGCCGCGCCCGGGGGGGGGCGTGACGACGGCCAGCGCCGCCACGGCCGCGAGCAGCGCGGCGACCGCCAGCAGGGCGGCCCGCGGGGACCTCTGTCGAATCGCGTGCACGGCAGCCTCCTTGTGGGTCTGCATACCAGCGCGGCCGGGCTCGCGCCCGGACGCGCCCGTCAGTCTAGCACGGATGGGAGGCAAGGGGGCGTCCCGCCCGCCGCCGGGGAACCGGCGCGCGGCGAGGTGCTAGGATGCGGCCCGGCATGCAGAACACGAGCGGGGCGGGCGCGGCTGTGAGGCCGGGCGCGAGGGGTGCGCCGGGCCGCAGGCTCGCGCGCGCGGCGGCGCTGTCCGCGCTGCTGCTTGCGCTCCTGCTCGCGGCGGCGCTCGACCACGAGACGGCGGGCGCGCAGGACGCCGAGCCGCTCTGCCGCGCCGACCTGGTCGTGGTGCGGGGCGAGCCCTGCCTCTACCCCGGCACGGAGCACCGCTTCGCCGTGGACCGCCTGGGGCGCGGGCGCTTCCTCTTCTTCAGCGACGCCGCCGCGATCAGCGTGCCCGGCCTGCGCGTCGACGGGCAGCGCATCCACCTCGCCGCGCACGCCCAGGGCGACGGCAGCTGGCTGATCGCCTCCGCCGGCGAGCCGCCCCAAGACGCGGGGGAGCCCGCACCGGAGCCCGAGCCGGGCGAGGGCGCCTTCGCCTGGACGGTGACGCGCGACCTCGGCGCGCTCGCCGAGGGGCACGGCACGCCCACGGGGCTGTGGGGCGACGGCGCCACGCTCTGGCTGCTCGAGAACGCCACCGGCGAGGGCGACGCCCTCTACGGCTACGCGCTGGAGGACCCAGGGGAGGAAGCGGCGGTGCTCGCGCTCGCCCCGGAGAACGCCCTCCCGCGCGGCCTCTGGTCGGACGGCGAGACGCTCTGGGTCGCCGACAGCGGCTCGGGCCGCGTCTTCGCCTACGATGCGGCGAGCGGGGAGCGCGAGGAGGGGCGGGAGTTCGCGCTCGCCGAGGCGAACGCCGGGGCGCGCGGTATCTGGTCGGACGGGGAGACGCTCTGGGCGCTCGACGCGGCCAGCGGCGCGCTCTTCGCCTACGACCTGCGCACGGGCGCGCCGCTCGGCCGGCGCGCGCTCGACCCGGAGAACGCCTCGCCCCACGGCCTCTGGTCGGACGGCGCGACCGCCTGGGTCTCGGACCACGCACAGGCGCGGCTCTTCGCCTACCGCCTGCCCCCGGCGCCCGCCGGGGCGGGGGAGCTGGAGCGCGCGCCCGGCGACGACTTCCTCGCGCTCGGGGAGGCGGGCAACGAGAGCCCGCGCGGCATCTGGTCCGACGGCGCCGTGATGTACGTCGCCGACGCCAACGACGACCGCGTCTACAGCTACCACATGCCCCCGGCCGCGCAGCCCGCGACCGGCGAGGGCGGGCCTTCGCCGGACCCCAGCGAGGCGCCGGCGGGGGACGCGGAGGGAGACGACGGGGAGGGGTGGCCGCGCTGCCTGCGCGGCGAGCTGCGGGAGGACGGCTTCAGCCTCGTTGTCTACGAGGGCGGGAGCGTCGGCGACCTCGACTCCTGCGCGCAGGGCCTCGGCGTGACGGCGCTCTACGCTCTCGACGGAGGCGAGTGGGTCTCCTACATCGCGGACGCGCCGGCCTTCGTGAACCGCCCCTTCGGCGAGCTGTTCGCCGGCGGGCTCCCGGCGCTCACCCCCCTGCTCGTCACGACGGCGCAACCCTCCCCGGCCGATCCGGTGGAGGAGCCCGCGGAGGGGACGGCGGAGGAGGGCGGGGACGCCCCGGCCGAGGACGACGCGGGCGAGGACGATGCGGGCGGCGCCGGGGACGGGCGGGGCTCCGCGACTGTGATCGCGAACACGGGCGGCATCGGCGTCTCCCACCGCCACGACTGCGCCGACGGGGCGCGCCTCCCCCGCTTCGGCTGGGCCGAGGGCGACGCCGTGGAGGTGCTCGCCGAGGGCGCCGGGCGCTGCGCGGGCTGGCTCCGGGTCGAGGCCGACGGCGTCGCCTCCTGGGTGCGCGAACAGTACGTCTCCGGCTTCGCGGGCGCGCTCCCGGATACGCCGCGGCGCATCTCGCGCGTGATCGCGAACACGGGCGGCATCGGCGTCTCGCACCGCACCGACTGCGCCGACGGGGCGCGCCTCCCGCGCTTCGGCTGGGCCGAGGGCGACGCCGTCGAGGTGCTCGCCAGCGGCCACGGACGCTGCGCGGGCTGGCTGCTGGTGCGGGCCGATGGCGCTGCCTCCTGGGTGCGCGAGCAGTACCTGACTGCGCCGTAGCTCAGCTGCGGAGGCTCATCGGCCGCGCGACCTCCCTCCCGGCGGCAGTGCCGTCTCCCACGAGTAGCGCAGCGTTTGGTGTCGATTGGAATTCCGGTAAACCTCAACCCCGAGAGCGAGACCGGGGGGCCGTGACCGCCTACCTCGTCTACTTTCCGGTGATGGACGCCCTCTACGCCGTGCTCGCGCTCGGCACCGCGCGCCGACTCTGGCAGGGCCGGGACGGGAGCGCGGCGTAGCGCACGCTCCTGTAATCCTGTTCCTCGTGCTGGTTGCTGCGGCGGCGAAGCGTGAGCCGCCGGGCTGCCGGGCGTTCTGACTCGCGGGCCTGGCGGGACTCCTCAACGCTGCCATCGGCCAGCAGGCCGCGGCCGAACTGCGGGAAGGCGGCGCTCGATACCATGCGCAGGCTCGTCCTCGCCTGCATGCTGTGACCGGAACGGGCGCCGGGCCGCGTGCGCGGTCGGGGATGGTGGGGCGGCGGCCAGGTTCGGTGACGCGGGGAGCGCGCGGTCGTTTTACCCGGTTCTGGACTCCTTCCCGGCAGCCTGCGGGCCGAGGACGGCGCTCACCTCGCACGTGAAGCCGGGCAGCACCTCCAGGCCGTCGAGGACGTCCTCCTCGCCGAGCGTCGCGACCTCGCCGCCGGGGCGGTAGACGTCGACGGTGCGCGTCTCCGGCTGCACGACCCAGACGAGGCGCACGCCGTGGTTGATCCACATGTGCGCCTTGTCGTGCACCTCGCGGCGGCTGTCGCCCGGCGACGCCACCTCCACGACCAGATCGGGAGCCACTTCGGCGTAGCCGGTGATCCGCGCGCTCAAGGGCATCCGCTCAGCGGAGAAAAAGGCGATGTCCGGCTCGCGCACCGTGTCGGGGTCGCGATCGAGCCAGACGCCCGAGTCCGAGGCGGTCAACCGCCCCAACCTCCGGGGGTTCACAAAGTTCCACAACGCCGCGCTCAAGTTGACAACGATCTCACCGTGTTCTTGTCCCGTTGGCATGGTCTCGCAGAGCACCCCCCGGATCAGCTCGCCGCGCACACCCTCGCCGTAGAGCCGCAGCAGGTCGGCGGCGGTCAGCAGCGTCGCCTCGGTGGTCGTGGTCGTCGTGGTCGTCATCGCTCTCGCTCCCGCGCCGTGACAGTCTATCGGGTTCCCGAGCGCGACGGGCGCTTCACAGCTCGGCCACCGCGTCGTGCGCCCGCTGCGTCCGAACCGGCCGGGCGCGGCTCGACGCGCGGAGCGTTTCGCCCGTGCTGCTCTTCGTGTTCGAGACCGAGCACGCCGAGCGGGTGTTCCTGCGGGAGGCGGCGGACATGTCCCGTGCGCCGCTGGCGAGCGCGAGGCACATCCCATCAGCGTGCCTTGCCAGCCGGCAGAGCATGCACGCGCCGCTGCTGACTCGATTCGGCCACATTCGCACCCGTAAGCCAACAGGCCGTTGACGACGCCCCGGTTCACTGCTATCTCATGGAGCCCAGGTGCGGAGACGCGACCTGCCGGCGGAGCGGGTGACCGATTCGCACGCGCCCTCACAGCGGGGAGATCGCGGCATGGCCCCCACTTCGGAGACGGACCCGCGCAGCTCTCGCGTTGAGGGGTCCAGGTACACAATGGGGTACGACGAGGAGTTCCAGCGGCTCCTCGCGCGCCGCCGCGCGGAGACGCACGCTGCGCACCTGCTGCCGCACCTCGAACAGGGCATGCGCGTACTTGACCTCGGCTGCGGTCCCGGCACGATCACGATGGGGCTCGCGGACACGGTCTCGCCGGGCGAGTTGCACGGCGTTGACATCGATGAGTCGCAGATACGGATGGCGCGCGCGGCCGCCGAGGCGGGTGGCCACGCGAACGCCGCCTTCCACGTTGGCGACGCCACTGACTTGCAGTTCGACGACGGCCTCTTCGATGCGGTCCATTGCCACACCGTGCTCTCGCACATCCCGGATACCGCTGCCGCGCTGGCCGAGGTGAGGCGCGTGCTCAGGCCGGGTGGCCTGTTCGCCGCCCGCGAGGCGCTCGTCGGCTCGTGCTTCCTTGAGCCGGTACGGCCCGAGGTGCATGAGGTTTGGGCCATGTTCGGGAGGCTGATCGAGGCGAGCGGGGGCCACCCCCACATGGGGCGCGAGCTGAAGCGGATGCTCCTCACTGCGGGATTCACCGACATCCGGCCGGGCGCCTCGTTCGATACCTTCAGCACAGTCCAGGATGTCTCGTTCCTCCACGGCTTTCTCGTCGACTGGTTCTTCCAGCCGCACAGAATCGCGGAGGCGGTCGTTCTCGGTCTCGCCACCGAGGAGCAGTACGACCTGTGGCGCATCGGCATTGACGAGTGGGGCCACACCGAGGAGGCCGTCGGGGCGCTCGCCTTTGGCGAGGCCATCGCGGTCAGACCGTAGCCCAGAATCCCTACAGCAGACAGTCCTGCCTGTCGACCACGACCAGTCGATCTACGAGTTGGACCACGGGCATCGCCCGCTCCGACGATAAAGCAGTGGCATCTACGTCTGGGACCACAACCGCAGCGTCTCGAAGACGACGGGCGCCACGGTCGCAACGACGAGCACGATCACGGTGCTGGCGACGGCGGGCGTGAAGACCCGCCGCAGCGGGGCGAGGTTCTGGGCGGACTGGAAGTAGCTGAGCGAGGAGCGGCATCAGGCTCGCCATGAGCGCCAGCCCGCCCTCCTCCAGCGCCGCCACGCAGACGGCGATGAAGGCGCCCGAGGCACCTGTGATGAGGACGTGGCCCGGGCCGATGTATCCCACGCGCATGGTCTGGAGGACGGTTGCGGCGCCGCTCACGAGCAGCGCCGCGAGGTCGATGTAGGCGTCGGGCTGCCCAGCGATGCGCGCGGTGATCGCGACGACAGTCGATCGGGTTTCCGACCGCGAGGGGCGCTTTACAGTTCGGCCACCGCGTCGTACCGGGCGCTACTTCGGAAGCGCCTACCCGCTGCGCGACCACGGCGGGTAGCAGCCGCTCGTGCTCTTCGTGTTCGAGATGGAGCACGCCGAGGGGGCGTTCCTGCGAGAGACGGCGGACATCCTCCATGAGCCGCTGGCGAGTGCGACCGCCGGCACGCTCGACCGGCCACGAGGGTGCTCGGGCTCGCCTGGCGCTGGCCAGCTCCATTTGCACCCGAACGCTGTTCCCTCGCCTTCCTCGGCGAGTTCCCCACTCGTACCATCGCGCCGTGCCGGGGACTTCCCGTAGCAGGACTCGCCTGTACCGGCGTTGGCGCAGCAATGCTTGTACTCAGCGCCCGGAAACTCATCCAAACACTGTCGCCGAGCAGCGATTCTGTCAGTGCAAGAGAGCAGCGACTTTGTCAGTCCCGGCGTCTCTGTCGGAGGATGCCGCGGCTCCGTTGCGGCGTCCAGGCACGCCGTTGGCCCGGACGTAGCTGCTGACGGTGACGCGGGAGATGCCGAGCAGCCTCGCAGTCGCCCGCAGCGAGAGTCCCTGCAAGCTGCGCCTGCTGGATCGCCTTCCAGCGAGCGAGCTGCCGGGGCGTGGGTGGGCGGAAGTTGCTTGCTCCCGGACTCGGGCTTTGGAAAGGGGATGATATGCCGTAGTACCCCGCCGCTCGCCGTCCCCGGCTGGCGGGGCTGGTGACACGTACGAGCGGCGGGGGCGCGGATGGTAGACGACCTACGCGGGGGCTGCCAGTTGTGCGCGAGTAGGTATTCCTGCGGGCGGTCCCCCTTCACGCGGTTGCAGTGGCCGCACAGCAGTTGCAGGTTCTCGATGTGGTCCACCTCGAAGTGGCGGAACTCGAAGTGCGTGTCGCAACCGCCGCACCGCCCCTCCTGTTGGCCGTAGAGGACGTGCTTGTTCTGCCGGTAGGGGATGGGCGCGTCGATGTCCGTTCGGCGCGGGATGTCCGTGCGCGTCGTCACGAACTCCTTGTGAAACAGCGCCGCCTTGTCGCGCAGCCGTAGGTTCACGAGCTCGACCGCCTTGGGGGACAGGCGTGGTGGCTGCCGTCGACCTGGAGCAGCATCCCCCTCGCGGGGCATCCGCTCACGGCGGACACGGTGCTCCGGTGGCCGGCGGCGGCGGGGACTCGCGATGCCACCCCTCGCCAGGATGCGGCGGACGGTCCAACAACTCAAGTCCAGGCCCTCGTGCTCCCAGAGCAGCACTGTCAGCTAGGTGTGGTTCGCTCCCGGGTGGCGGGAGGTAGCGAAGCGCACCACGGCCGATGCGACATCGTCCCCGACGGCGTTGTACGGACGGCGCCTGCGGTTGCCGTGCTCCAGCGCCGCCGCGCCGCGCGCGGTAGCCGGCGAGGAGCCGCCACGTATGTCGCTCACTGATGCCCAGGATTTCGGAGGCCTGAGCAACACAAACAGTGCCCGGAAAGTGATCCACGTCGGGGCGTGCCCCAGCATCGTCAGCGGCGGGACTGTCGCAGAAGGTGGACTCGTCTTCGGGGGCCGGTCAGCAGTTCTACCTGCGTTGTTCCTTCTGCTCGCCCTGTCTGCCCCCACCCAGCCCAAATTGGGGGCAGATGGGGCAACGTGGGCGTGAGCGCGATCACGGCTCCTGTAGGAACAGTCTGCCAGAGAACATCTGAGGACTCTTCCCTGAACCATTAGATGGCTGAGGAGGCCATCCGCTTCGTTCGTTCGCTCGGAGCGCCAGGCGCGCCAAGCCCTGAGCCGCGGCACTCCGCCTCCAGCGCCATAGCCCCCGCACCGCCGGGCCGTCACCGCCACTCCCCCCGCCCGAGTCAGACCTCGCCGCGCAACCCGCGCCGCTACGGCGGGTCGCACGCCGCCCGCTGCGGGTGCACCACCCTGACCCATACGGGCGTCAATACGTTCCCTGACGAGTAGGCATGGCTATGCACGGCAAACAGCGTCACAGTCCCCGTGCCCCCGAGGCAGCGGTAGTCGGCGGGCGGCTGCAGGTCGCCGACGCCGGTCGGGAACGGAACCTCCACCATCTGCTCACCGGCCGGTATGACGACCGCCGTCTCGCGGTCGCCTCCCGCGACGTTGTTCGGATCGGAGACCCGCAGGCGGACGCGCAGGTCGTAGGGCAGCGCCTCGCCCTCGATGCTCACGGTGAACGCCGCCTCCTCGCCCGCCGTGACCGAAGACGACCCCGCCACCAGGACGACGCCGGGCTTGCGGACACGCTCGAGCACCACGTCCGCCCAGGACCCCTCATGGTAGTTCACGTCCTCCGAGGCCGTCCGGTGATGGAGGGTAAGCGTACCGCGGATGTCCTGGCGGTTCGAAACCGTCACGGTCTTCGCGCTGTTCCAGTTGCGCGGGGTGAAGACCAGCTCGTGGGCGAGCCGGCCCTGGGTCAGGTGCCCGCCGTGGGCGATGCCCAGCCTGGGGTTGTCGGTTCCGCCGGGCACGATCCGCACCGTCACGTCATGGGTGGGCTGGCTCGCCAGCTTCACGGTGTAGGTCGCCTCTCCCCAGAGGCCCGGCAGGTACAGCCTCGTCTCGGAGATGACCACCCCCGCGCTGTCGTCGTCCTCCACCGTGACCGCCACGGTCCGCGGCGCCGCCTCGTAGCCGCCGCCCTCGATCGCATGCGTGATCGCGGCTCTGCGTTCGCCGTCGGGGTTGGCCGCGC
>VXSV01000136.1 GCA_009837815.1 Acidimicrobiia bacterium | reverse complement strand
GCCGATCTGGGAGGCCAGATCAATAGGGTTGATGCCAAGATTGACCGAGTCGGGGCCGATCTGGAGGGCCAGATCAAGGATGTCAGAGTTGACCTGACCAGGGAGATGTCTGTACAGGGTCAGGTGTTCGGCAGGCAGATGCAAGAGTTGAGGGATGGGCTGGCAAGGCAGCAGGTGACTACTGCCTGGATGGCGGTGGGAATTACCACGTTCCTGGGCGCCTTGATCACCGTCTTTGAGTTCCTTGTGTAGGGGGACCTACACGGTGGCGATCAGTGGAATCCGGCCAGGTATTCTTATCCGCCACCCGGGGGGACCTCAGGGGTCCTGTCGGCTGAGGGTTGTTTGTAGCGGGTCTATCTGGTGGAAGGCACACCCGCCACGCCTTCATGTCGGATAGGGGCTGGTTGGTCCCACAAAGACGAGATGGGAGCGGCGTATATGCGGTCTGCGAGTTGGTAGGTGTCGGGGCCGGTGTGTAGGACTGTTCCTGCTATGAACCGGTCTCCCATGGTTTGGCTCAGCCATTTGAGGTGTCGGGCGTCTCGTGGTAGCACAGAGGCGGCGGACCTTATTTCGATTCCTATGATGCGTCCTCCGCCCAGTTCGGCGATCACGTCGATCTCGCGTCGCCCGTCCTGCTCACGTAAGTGTGACAGGCGGTAACGGGTGTAGGATGTTGTTGCTTCGGCACGTAGTTGGGCCACCACGAATGTATCGATGATGCTGCCCAGAAGTGCTGACGAAGCCATTACGTCATCGGTGCCGACCCGCAGAATCCCGGCCAACAGCCCCGAGTCGACAATGTAGCGTTTCGGTGTGCGACTCAGACGCTTGAGGCGGTTGGTGGACCAGGCGGGCAGGAGGTCGATGACCAACAGGTCGTGGAGTAACGTGTCATAGCTCACTGCTGTCTTTCTGTTGACGCCGGCCGTGTCATAGAGCTTCTTGTGATGGGTTGCGGCGCCCGAACTGAGCGCACAGCTGTGCAGATAGCGTTGGAGACGTACCGCGTCCGGACTTTTGCCGTGAAGACGCGCCTCTCGCAGGACGATCTGGTCCGCGTAGCCCTCCAGCCAGGCCCTGGCGGCGTGTTCTCCCAGCTGCAGAGCCGGTTCGGGAAAACCCCCTCGCAGAGCCATCCCCACATAGTGACGCAAATCCAGACCCGGATCAGAGACCCTGCCAGGCGCTTGACCCGCTGCCAGACGGTCAACGAAACAGTTGCTTGGTTCTCCGATTTGCTCCGCCACGGTCAAAGGTTGCATGTGAACCATGACCACCCGGCCGGTTCCGGGCCAGAACCGATCGGAAGGGTCGGTCCGGTGAGAACCTGTGACCAGGAAACGCCCCGGTCGTCGTTCTGTGTCGACCGCCCGCTTCACTGCAGAAAGGACCTCTGGGACCATTTGCCATTCGTCCAGCAGCACCGGCTCGGGCCGACCCCGCAGAGCAGCGTCGGGGCTTGCACGAAATGCGGCAGCCTGGTCGGTGTCGAGACGTACCACGCTTTCGGCCAGTCGCAAAGCGGTAGTGGTCTTACCACAGGCCCGGGGACCCACCACCATCACCGCCGGCAATTCAGCAACATAGCCCTCCAGCAGGGCATCCACCGACCTTGACACATATTCTGTCATGCCCCTTAGCATATCATTCCCGCTGTTACGCGGTACGAATACCCGCGGACACGCGGTCCATTGGTCGGAGCCAGGAGGGGAGGAAACCATCCACCCAAGGGTGTGCTGGTTGAAGTGATGGCGCCGTTGCCCTGCCCCGATCGGTCTCTACAGGGGCCCGCGAGAGCTTCGGCCGACCTCCAGCCGGGGTTTCCCTGTCATGCCCCGGATAGCCACCCGTTGCGCCGTACAGGAGGGGCGGCCAGGCTGATATGCCGAAACCGGCGGAGGAGCGCACATAGACCTATTCGTGCTTCCACCACCGCCAGGGCGGCGCCCAGCCAAATAGTGGGCGAAACCGGTTTGGCTAAGCAGGCGGCGAGTGAATCTCGGCTGCGTTGAAGGTGTAGTTGAAGCGCCGGCACCAGATGGCGACCGTCTGGTATTCGTCCAGGTTCACCTCGGCGGGCACTATGTAGTTCTGGTTGCCCTGGTTGCCTTTCAGGTCTCCCAGCGAAAGGTAGGCCACCTCCGAGTAGGCGGCGCGGTCGTCCACCAGAGGCGCCGCGGATAGGATCACCAGCAGGTCGGGACCGTTGGAGACGTCGAGGTCCTCGAAGCGGACCACGTGGGACCCGTCGGGCTGGCGGTAGACCAGCACCGTGCCCGTACCGGGGTGTCCGATGCTGATCCATTCGGAGACCGACAGCAGCACCGGACCTTCGGGAACGGTGGTGGTGGTCGTGGGCGCCGCGGTGGTGGTGGTCGTGGGCGCCGCGGTGGTGGTCGTGACGGCCGCCGTGGTGGTGCTGGTGGTGGTCACCGGCGGGTCCTCGGTGGCCGAATCAGGGCCCGGTTCGGGCTCTATTGCGGTCGGCTGGGTCGTGGCCGCGGTGGTGGTCGCCGGATCGTCGGGTGCTGTGGTGGTCGGTGGCGTGGTGGTTGTCGGCGCGGCGGTGGCCGGGGTGGCCTCGGCGGCGGCGGCGGTGGTGGCGATCGGCGCCGGGAAGGCTTCGTCCACCACCTCGTCGATGAACAGTTTGTGTGGTTCGAAGTAGGCGATGACGAAGACTCCCAGCCCCACTATGACCACGGCGACCGCGACCTTGACGCGGGTGCTGAGTCCCAGCAGAAATCGCACGAGTCGCATGTTCTAGCCTCCTGGCTCTGACCGGTTGTTGCTAGCGGTGCAGGTTGGGGTCATCTTGGATCATCCGGGTGCGGACCGTGAAGACCGAGTCTCCCGACAGCACCCCTCCTCTGCCGAACAGGCGCCCGTCCTCCCAGTTGGAGAGTCCCAGTTCGGGGCGGTTCAGGGCGAACTGGCCGTCCACCCAGCGGGTGAACCCGTTGCCCACGAAGGGAGCGTCCACGGTCTGGTAGAACCGCTCCTGGGAGGCGGGGTCGTCGTCGATCAGGCTCGCCACCAGCTTGGGGCTGAGGGTGTTGAACCACTCGACGGCCTGTTCCACAGAGTCCACGGTGGTGAGGGTGACCTCGGGGCTCTCCTCCCACTCCCATTCGACGCCCAGCCGACTGTGGGGGAGGGTCTCGGTGATGGGCTCTGTCACCGGCCCTTGTGCTCGGGTGACCGTGTCGGAGCGGAACCAGTGTGAGGGCGCCAGCGCCTCGTCTCCCTCCGTCACCCACAGCTTGGGATTTGCCCGCCGGATCCGGGCGGCCTCCTCGAGGGCGTCGAGGAACAGCGGCGCCAGTTCCTCGGCTCTCGATCGGACCAGAGCGCACACGTTGAGAGTGTTGCAGACTTTCCTGTCGAGCGAATGGCGGACCGCCTTGGCGAACCGGGCGGCGTCGGCGTTGGGGCCGGCAACCATCCACCCCCCACCCGTGCCGTGGAGGCTCACGGAGATGCCGCTCTGTCGGGCCACCGCGCCCAGTTGCCCGACCGCCCGGCCCGACCCGCGGGCCACGGCCAGGGAAAGCTTTGTTTGTGAGAAGAGCGCCCATCCCGAAGCTCTGGACGGGCTGTCGACCAGGGTGACCGCCCCTTCCGGCAGCCCGGCCTCTTCGAGTGCGGGAGCAAGGGCGTGCTCGACGATCGCCCGGGCGGTGCCCAGGGCGGCCGAGCCGATCCGGAAGACCACCGTGTTGCCGGAGCGGAGCACACCGGTGGCGTCGGCGAAAACGTTGGGACGGCCCTCGAAGACGAACCCCACCACTCCCAGGCCGGAGCGGATCAACTGCGCCTCCCAGCCCTGGTGGGACGCCTTCTCGATGATCCGGCCCCGTCCCGAGGCGGCGTCCCGCCAGGTGTTCAGGCCGTCGGCCATGTCAGCTCGCATCTTGTCCGAGAGCAACAGTCGGGTGGAGGTCTGCCCCCTGGCCTGGGCCCGCTCCATGTCGGCCCGGTTGGCCTCGGCGATGGGAGCGAACGCCGAGTCGTCCATGAGACGGCGGGCGAAAGCCCCGTAGAATTCGGTGATCTGTTGGTCTCCGGCCTCCCCCAGGTCGGCGAACGCCCGGTGCGCCCGATCTACCGCACCGGCCGCGATCTCCCAGTCGGCAGAAGGGATGCGCAACAGGTCCCCCGTGGACTGCACCACCACCAGCCGGTCTCCGGGTTCGAAAGCGGCGGCCAGATCCTCTGGCACCAGAGTCACCCGGTCCCCCCCGTAGGGAATGGCCATCCCGGGAGTCAAACGAGTCAGCCGGTCATCCATCTAGTTCGGAGAGATTACCAACACTCAGGCTGTCTCTGTTCGGCATTGGAAAGGACCGGACCCTGCGCACCCGGCTGGTGGTCCGCGGCGTGCCCTTGGCTGACCGGTGCTAGGACAACTCGAACAGAGTCAACAGGCCCCCGAGGACTGTCACCACCGCCACGGTCATCCAAGCAATCGACACCCGCAACTTGGAGATCTCCCGGCCCTGATGGTCGATCCTCTCCCCCAACTCTGCTCGCACATCGCCGAATCTCGAATCCAATGTTCGTCCCATGTTGGCCATCTCGACCCGGACATCCTCGATCTTTCCCTCCAGGTCGTATTTGACCGACATCAAATCACCCCGGGTGGCCGGCGCCGCCCAATCACCTTCTGCAACTGAGGCCCGCATTGACGTCACTTCCCCTCTTTCCGTTTCGCTCTACCTCGTCCCCGAGGATCTGGTAAGACAAAGCATACGTCCCACAGTCGCCCGAAGTCAAGCAAACCACCGTGGCATGTTTCCCCAATCCGGTCGATGATGGCCTCTTTTCCGGAAGAAGCCGATGCCCTCTGGTCTCGGCACGCCCTGGGGTTGGCATAATCCAAGGGTCTTTGGGGTCTCTATACTTCCGACCAGGTATGGAACTGGTCGACTATCTGCCGGTGGCGGTGATGCTGGTACTGGCGACCGTGTTCGTCGGCGCGTCGCTCATCGTCTCCAAGATGCTCTCGCCCCACCGCCCCACTCCCGAAAAGCTCGCTCCCTATGAGTGCGGGATCATCGCCGAGGGCGAGCCCAGCACCCGCTTTCCCATCCAGTTCTATATGGTGGCCATGCTGTTCGTGGTGTTTGACGTGGAGATCATCTTCCTATTCGCCTGGGCGTCCCGGTTCACCGACCTGGGCTGGTTCGGGATCGCGGCGATGGCCATCTTCACCTTCTTCGTGATCGAGACTCTCATCTATGTGTGGAAGCGGGGCGCCTTGGACTGGAACGTTCCCGGCCGCCGCCGCTACCTGCCCGCCGCCGTCGGCCAGAGGATGGACTAGGCATGGCCCGCAGATCCTCCCCGGGCAACATCGTCACCACCACCATCGACTGGGCGGCCCGTTGGGCACAGACCCAGTCGATGTGGCCGGCCACATTCGGGCTGGCCTGCTGCGCCATCGAGATGATGGCCACCGGGACCGCCCACAACGACCTGGCGCGCTTCGGGATGGAAGTGTTCCGGGCCTCGCCCCGCCAGGCCGACCTGATGATCGTTGCGGGCCGGGTGAGCCAGAAAATGGCGCCGGTCCTCCGCCAGGTATACGACCAGATGCCCGAACCCAAATGGGTGATCTCGATGGGCGCCTGCGCCTCGACGGGCGGAATGTTCAACAACTACGCGCTGGTGCAGGGAGTCGACCAGGTGGTACCGGTCGACATGTACGTCCCGGGCTGTCCCCCCGGACCCCAGAGCCTCATGCACGGGATCCTCACCCTGCAGCGTCGGATAATGACCGGCCGGCCCGTCTCCGGATAGACCCGGTCCCATGCCTGCGGAGACCACCGACCACCTCGCCCGAGGAGACGCTCCCCATCCGGTGATCGCTCCGCTGGTGGACAGGTTCCCAAAAGCCCGGTGGAAGGTCACCGGCGCCGAGTGGCTGGTGGACATCGACCGCTCCCAGCTTTCAGATCTGGCCGCCGCCTGCCGGGACGCAGGCTTCGAAATGTGCGTGGACGTCACCGCCGTGGACTGGCACCGGTCGCGCCGGCCCCGATTCCAGGTGGTTGTGAACCTCTTATCCCACCAACACCGACGCCGCCTGCGGGTGACCACCGGCGTTCCCGCCGACGATCCCACGGTCCCGTCGCTGTGCACCGTCTACCCAGGGGTGAACTTTCCCGAGCGGGAGGTCTACGACCTGTTCGGGATCACCTTCGAGGGACATCCCGACATGACCCGCATCCTCATGCCCGACGACTGGGAGGGACACCCCCTCCGCAAGGACTTTTCGGTGGGGTCGGTCCCCGTCCGTTTCAAAGAGTCCCCCGAGGCGATCTGAGATGGACGAGGCCTCCGGCCACAACACCGTCTCGGCCGACCGCCACGCCGGGACCCGATATGTGGAGGAGTGGGTGTCGGGCACCGAGGTTCCCGACGAGACGGCCACCGGAGAAGGCGCCCAGGAGATGGCCCTCCGAGAGAGCGACTACCGGTTCCGAGAGCAACTGGGAGCAGTGGTCACCGACGACTACCTCTATGAGGAGGAGGTTTCCGAAGACGAGCGGATGATCATCAACATGGGCCCACAGCACCCCTCCACCCACGGGGTGCTGCGCCTGCAGCTCGAACTGGAGGGGGAAATGATCAAAAGGTGCAAGCCGGTGATCGGGTACCTCCACACCGGGATGGAGAAAACCGCAGAGACCCTCACCTTTATGCAGGGGCCCACCAACGTGACCCGCATGGACTACCTGGCGCCGCTCCACAACGAACTGGCCTTCTCCCTGGCCACCGAGAAGCTCCTGGGAGTGGAGGTCCCGCCCCGTGCGGCGGCCATCCGGGTGCTGATCACCGAACTGAACCGCATCTCCTCCCATCTGGTGGCTCTGGCCACCAACGGCATGGACATCGGGGCGATCTCCATGATGATGTACGGGTTCCGGGAGCGGGAGCTGATCCTGGCCTTTTTCGAGAAGACAACCGGCCTTCGGATGAACCACAACTACATCCGACCCGGCGGGGTGGCGGCCGACCTGCCTCCCGGCTGGCGCAGGGACATAGCCGACATCCTGGCCACCATCCCGGCCCGGCTGGGCGAATACGACGACCTCCTGAAGGAGAACCCCATCTGGCTGTCGCGAACCCAGGGAGTAGGGGTGATAACCGCCGAAGAGTGTCGGGCGTACGGCATCACCGGACCCATCCTGCGCGGTACCGGGGTGGAATGGGACCTCCGCAAGGTCTTCCCCTATTCGGGGATAGAACAGTACGAGTTCGACGTACCGGTCGGGACCCGCGGCGACGTCTACGACCGCTACCGGGTGAGGGTGGAGGAGATCATCCAGTCGCTGCGGATCGTGGAGCAGGCCGCCGAGATGATGCCCCCCGGCGACTTCCGAGCCGACGACCGGAAGGTGACCCCGCCTCCCCGGGCCCGGATCGACGAATCCATGGAAGCCCTGATCCACCACTTCAAGATCTTCACCGAGGGTTTCCGCCCACCCCCCGGAGAGGCATACGCGGCGATCGAGTCGCCCCGGGGGGAACTGGGGTGCTACCTGGTGTCCGACGGAGGCGGCAAGCCCTGGCGCTGCCACATACGGGCACCGTCCTTCTACAACCTCCAAGCACTGCCGGTAATGCTGTCCGAATCGATGGTCGCCGACACCATCGCCACTATCGCCTCCCTCGATCCCGTAATGGGAGACGTGGACCGCTAGGACCGCGCAAGAACAGGGAACTGCGGGGCGTCCTTCCCAAGGCGTCGCCCGCCCGGGTGAGCGGGACGGGTGAGCGGGAGTTCTGGAATGGCATAGCCCCGAGATCCCAGTGAAATCACACTGCCTATCGCTTGACAACCGACCGTGCGTTCCGCTAGTTTTGAACCGTAAGGTCCTTGAGGGGACGAAGATGAGACCGGAAGGGGT
>VXSV01000016.1 GCA_009837815.1 Acidimicrobiia bacterium | reverse complement strand
TTCTCCTGAGTTTTGTCGGATAGTTGTCTGCCGGTGTATCCACAACGGCTTTGCAAAAACCGGACCGCCGCCCCAAATCTCCCCCCTTTTGGGTTTACCCTCCCGACCCGCCGCCGCCGTTCCGGTCGAAAATTTCGGACAGGCCCGCGCTTGTCCGAGACTGAGAACCCTGGTCGTCAGCATGGTGCTCTTCGCCGGTGCGCATAGCCTGGAGACCGCCCGCCGGGCCTGAGACTTTGATGATCCTCCCGGTCCGGACCGTGTCGGATGTTTGTTGCTGTACAAATTGCGAACCCGGTGTGACAGAAGTCAACTCTCAGGTGCGAAAACTTTTCCCAACTCGGCATTCTCCGGCGGCGGCATGGAAAGAATCGCCCGACTCACCTCGTCGGTGAGCAGCGGCCGTTCCACCACCAGGCGGCCTTCATGCAATCCGATCACCCCGGCTCGCCTAAGCTCCCGACCCCTGGCAGATTTCCACAGGGCTTCCCCCGCTCGGCCGATTCTCACCCCGGCCGTTCTCCTGATGCCGAGCAGCACCCGCTCCGTCTCCGCCGACCAGCCCTCGATCAACTCGAACCGGTGGTTCGGGGATCGGCCGGATTCCACGGCGTCCAGATACCTGTCGAGGCCACGCAGATTCTCCCAGCGACGCCCGTCCCGGAATGAATGTGCGCCATTCCCAAAACCCAGGTACTCGCCCTGTCCCCACACCGAAAGGTTGTACCGGCAAGGATGCCCGAGCCGGGCGGCGTTGGAGATCTCATAGCGCACCAGACCCGCTCTGGCGCTCTCACGGTCGGCTTCCTCCCAGCGCTCGGCCTGACGATCCGGATCCGGTGGGCAGGCCCCGGCCCTCACCCTCTTCCACAAAACGGTCCCGGGTTCCACCGTCAGGGAGTAGGTGGAGAGATGGTCCGGGTCGGTCTCCATCGCCTTTCGCAACGTCCCGGTCCATGAGGACGGGCTCTCGGGGGGAGAACCCATGATGAGGTCCAGGTTTACAGAGACAAACCCGGCCTTTCGGGCAACCGTCACCGCTCGACCGATCCGGGCCGGGGTGTGGCGACGTCCAAGGTAGGAAAGCACCTCGGTATCGAAAGACTGGGCCCCCAGCGAGACCCGGTTGAACCCGGCGGTCACCAGCGACTCGGCCTTCTGCAAGGTCCAGTCCTCCGGGTTTGCTTCGAGGCTCACCTCCGCTCCCCTCCGGATGCCGAAGCGGGAGGACAACTCCTGCAGAATCCTCTCCAGCAGCTCAGGCGCCATCCGCGAGGGGGTCCCTCCCCCGAAGTTGACCGCGTCCAGAGGACCCCAATCCGGCGCGGAACGGATCTCGGCCACAAGCGCTTTCCCATAGCGGGAGGCGAGCTGGTCTCTCCCCGCCACCACCGCGAAGTCGCAGTACGGACAGACCTCCTCGCAGAAGGGAACGTGCAGATAGGCCGATCTCCATCCGCCGGCCTGGTCCGCCAATCGGGGATCGTCGGGAGGGAGGATTTCCCCGCTCGGCTTCAATCCCTGACCCGGAGCGCCGCCACGAACGCCTCCGACGGCACCTCCACCGAGCCCACCATCTTCATCCGGCGCTTTCCCTCTTTCTGCCGAGCCAGGAGTTTCTTCTTCCGGGTCACGTCACCGCCGTAGCATTTGGCCAGCACGTCCTTGCGTTTGGCCCGGATGGTCTCCCGCGAGATGACCCGGCTGCCGATTGCAGCCTGGATGGGAACATCGAACAGCTGGCGCGGGATCAGATCCTTGAGCCTGGTGACCATCTCCCTGCCGTAGGCATAGGCCTGCGGGCGATGGACAACAGCCGAGAAGGCGTCCACGGCCGATCCGTTGAGAAGCAGGTCCACCTTTACGAGGTCCGACAGCTGGTAGCCGTCCGGCTCGTAGTCGAGCGAGGCAAAGCCCCTCGTCTTGGACTTGAGATGATCGTAGAAATCGAAGACCACTTCGGCCAGGGGAAGGCGGCAGGTCAGTTCCACCCGTTCCGCGCCCAGGTAGTTCAGTGGTCCCAGCTCCCCTCGCCTGGAGGTAAGTATTTCCATCACCGCCCCGAGATGCTCCGGAGGCACCAGGACCAGGGCCTTGATCCAAGGCTCTTCCACCACCATGTCCCTTCCCGCCGCCGGGAAGTCGGCAGGCGAACGAACCTCAACCGGCTCATCGCCGGGAAGGGTCACGCGGTAGGCCACGGAGGGAGAGGTGGTCACCAGATCCAGGTTGTACTCCCGCTCCAATCGCTCGCGCACTATCTCCATGTGCAGAAGGCCCAGGAATCCGCATCTGAACCCGAACCCCAACGCCTGAGAGAATTCCGGGGCGATCTGGAGGGAGGCGTCGTTGAGTTGCAGCTTCTCCAGAGCCTCCCGAAGGCGGGGGTATTCGTCGCCGTCGGTCGGGAATATTCCCGCGAACACCATCGGCCGGGGATCGGTGTAACCCTTGAGGGGCGCCACGGCCGGCCGGTAGGCGGAGGTTACGGTGTCTCCGACTCTGACGCGATCGATCTCTTTTGCGCCGGTGATCAGATACCCCACCTCCCCGGCGACCAGCGTCTCGACGGGAACCGATCCTGGGGTGAGCACCCCTATCTCAGCCGCGTCTCTCTTCTCGCCGGTGGCCATGAACACGACCCGCTCCCCGGCCGAAATACTCCCGTCCACAACCCGCACATAGCAGACCACTCCCCGGTACAGGTCATAGTAGGAGTCGAATATCAGGGCAGAGAGGGGAAGGCCTTCGTCACCCGAAGGCGGAGGAATCACCTCCACGATCCGCTCTGTGAGCTCGTCGACGCCTTCCCCGGTTTTGGCGGAGATGAAGATCGTGTCAGCGGGATCGCCACCCACCACCCGGGCAAGTTCCTCGGCAGCCATCTCCGGCTCGGCCGACGGCAGATCTATCTTGTTGACCACCGGGATGATTTCAAGCCCCGCCTCCACAGCCAGGTAGGCGTTGGCCACCGTCTGAGCCTGCACTCCCTGGTTGGCGTCCACCAACAGGACGGCCCCCTCGCAGGCGGCCAGGGAACGGGAAACCTCATAGGAAAAATCCACATGCCCCGGAGTGTCGATCAGGTTGAGCACATGTGACCGCCCGTTGGACGCTTCATAGTCGAGGCGGACCGCCTGCGCCTTGATGGTGATGCCCCGCTCCCGCTCCAGATCCATGCTGTCGAGGATCTGGTCTCGCATATCCCGCTGGGAGACCGCTCCGGCCGACTCCAGGAGCCGATCGGCCAGAGTGGACTTTCCATGGTCGATGTGTGCGATTATGCAGAAGTTTCGGATCAGGGAACGAGAAGCCAAGCTGTGAGCCACCTCGGTGAGACGAAAGGATCAAGCCCCATTTTACCTGCGTACAGGGGTGGGGAACCAGTCATCGAAGAGTAGCGGGTCTGGTTGCGGAGAGGGTTGCGGCAACCGGCCGGGAGACGCCGGAGGGCTAGACGGATTGTGGGTAGTGGTTCACTGTGAGGGGCAAGCCGCAGGCGGGAAAGACAGCGAACCCGCGACGGCCCTGGAGTTGCTTTGGGGACTGACCGGATCGGGGCCTCCGTTCAGTAAACAGCTGGCCATTCCTCCATCAATTCCCAGGAAAGACAGCCTGGCTTGGTTCTACCAACAAAGACGGCCATGATTTTGTCCTGTCCTGTGGATGAAGGGGTTTCGGTTATGCTGGTAGGAATTCGGCTTCGGCAGCCAAGAACCCGTGAGCACCGCGGTAGTCGCCCTCCCTGAGGTAATCCATCAGCGTGCCTCGATTGCCTCTCTGAACAGCCGGCTGCCAGGGGACGTACCTCTCGACAGGGTGGTACATTCGCACTACTTTTGCGATGACTGTGCTGATGTTGTCGAAGTCCTGTTGGGAAACGCCTCTCGGGCGTCGCACCTCGGATACTCCCCTTTCCAGCATGTCACCCACCAACGCGTCGATGGGTGTGGCTTCCTCGGGTTTGGTCAGCGTCATCCCAACGTATGATAACCGACCGCTCCCGATCGGGCACAGAACCCGGACAGCCCCGAGGGTTCGGCCTGGCCTCTTCTCACAGTCGGGGTGACGGGCAGTGGCAGTTGTTCACAAACCCCACCAGCCCCTCGACACCAACAAAACCCGGTGAGAACACCTACCCGCCCGTCCAGAGTTCCAATCCTGCCCCCAGGAACGTCACCGCTGACAGCCTGACACCCCGGCGATGACCGTCGGGGTCGCCGACCATCAATGGGAAGTGTCCGACATCGTGACCTTGGTAGACGAATCAAACTAAACGCTACCGGATTGTGTCCAACAGCGCGGCTACGCTAAAGTCCGCCCGGGCGGGAACGGTCTTCTCCGACGCCCACACAGCACGTATCACCGAACATCGCATAGCCCTATGGCCAACATCAAGTCACAAAAGAAGAGGAACCGACAGAACGAGCGGCGTCGGATGGCCAACAAAGGCCTCCGATCGGAGATGAAGACCCGCATCAAGACCGCCATGGCTGCGGTGGAGGCGGGAGACCCCGAGGCTGACCAGATGCTGCGCCAGGCGCAGAAGCGAATCGATTCGGCCTGCTCCAAGGGGGTCATTCACGCCAACAAGGCGGCCCGGTTGAAGTCCCGGCTGTTTCGCTCCCCCTCCGGGTAGGCCCAAGGCCCGTTGCTATCGTCTTCGCCCTTTAGCGAACCCCTGGTAGACGCCGCACAACTCGACCACGGTTCGTTCCAGGACCGGTTGGTGAAGGGGGGCAGGGAACAGCTTCAGAGTCCGATCGGCCTGTACCACCAAGGAGAGCGCCCGCTCGGCCGCCCGGACCTGTTGACGTCCGCTCACCGCGTTCAGGGGTCTTCTCTGATTCCAGATCCGATCATTCCGCCGCCGGCTGGAGCGAACCCGGCTCCTGGCCGTTGAGCGGAGTCTCTTCTCTGCCTTTTCGTCGAGCGGTCCCGGCGCCGACTCCAACATCCTGGAGAACACTCCCTCCTCCTCCATCCGCAAAAAGTGTTCTTTGTCGCGGGCTTGCGAAGCCATGAGGCGGAGCCGCAGATCAGACTCCAGAGTGCCCAACAGGATATAGGGACGCCCGTCGGAAGATCGGGCGTTGGCCAGGTAGTCACCAACCCGGCGGAGCGCCGCCTCAGCGTTTCCGGCCAGAATCTCGTCCAATATCCGGAATACCGGTTGATCAGGCCGGTTCCGGAACCTCTCGGTGATCATCGCGGCGGTGATTGGTCGGTTCTCGCCCTGCAGTTGTTCCAGGGCGCGTCGGAGGGCCGCGCGGTCGGTGCCGAATCTCTGCACCAGGGCCGACCGGCTTCGGTAGCTCATTCGCAGGCCCTTCTCCTTGGACTGGCGGTCCAACCAGCCGTGCACCTGGTTCTCCCACATCTGGCGCAGCCGCTTGACCTCGCCGATCTCCTGCACTGTCTTGGACAGATCCTTGGGAAGACGCTCGGCGACGATGGCTACGGACACCGCTGTGGGATCCAGAGCGGCGAGCATTTCGCACAGGGCGCGGGACTCCGCCGCGAGCAGGTTATGAGCATCCACCAATAGCATCCCCTGCTTCTGGCCGAACAAACTGGAAGACTGGAGGAGAGGCACCACCTCCAGGAGATCGGGCCGGAAGACACCCTGTTGTTCGGGCATTCCAGGCGGGGGGGAGCTCTGGCCCCGTGAGGGGAGGACATCCATCCTTACGATCTGGGCCTCCTCCACCCCGGCCCCACGCAAATGTCCACGAGCCGTCTCCAGCCCCTCTTCGCGTTCGCCCGGGCTACCGCGGGGAATGACGACCGCCAGCACGTCGCTCACACGCTCCACGGTAGCAATCCCCCTGCCGGATCACGGCGATCGGGTTGCTCGCCGGATCTAGCCCTTTCCGCAAGACCCAGCCACCCCTTGTCCCCCTTGTAGGATGCACTCCCCCGCCGCCGCCTTGCCGCCGAAGCCAAAGAGTTCGACCTCCGTCGGATCGCTAACTTCCCGGCGGGGTGGGTCGGACGACCACATCGCCGTGCTGGTCGGTGCGCAACACGCGGGCGCCGGCCTCGGTCAACACCGTCTCCACCCAGGGGGCGGGGTGGCCGTAGTCGTTGGGACCCACGCTGATCACCGCCAGCCGGCCGGCGTTGGTCCGCAGCCACCGGCGGTCGGATGTGGCGGCGCCCTGATGAGGGACTTTGAGGACATCGGGTCGGACGTCACCCAACTCCGCTTGCGCCACCACCTCCACGTCGGCTGCCATCAGAAAGTTCGTGCCTGCCAATCCCACCATCAACACGATGGACTGGTCGTTGATGTGTTTGTACCGTCGCTGCGGTCCAAGCACCTCCACCACCAACTCCCCCGACCGAAGGGCCAGGCCGGGAGACGGACGATGAACGGGTATACCTTGGGCAGCAATGCGTTCACTGAGCATTCGATAGGCCGGGGTTTGGTGGGGATATGACGCATCCCACACCCCTCCCACCGGCATCCTTCCTACAACTGCTTCCAGCCCGCGGACATGGTCGGAGTGAGGGTGGGTGATCACCACCAGGTCCACTTCATCCACCCGGTATTTTCGAAGTTTCTCCGCAAGGACCGCGGGATCCGGCCCTCCGTCGATCAGGATGGTCAGCCCGCTCCCCAGCACCAGGATGGAGTCCCCCTGGCCCACATCAAGGAACACCACCGCGGGAGGCTCCGCCCTATCGGCGCCGACCAAAGGAGACACAGTGGCAAACACTCGGACCACCACCAGGACCAGCACGGCGGTGGCCAACATGGGAAGGCGCACGTCCGGCCATCGCCAGGCTGCAACAGCCGCCGCAAACACAGCAGCCGTTCCCAGCCACCCCAGCTGGGGAAAGGGTGACAGAAAGCGGGACACGGCCAGTACTCCCTCGGCAGCGAACGCCGCCATCCCCACCAGCGGCTGCCAGCCGCTCACCGACCCGATTCCCCCCAGGATCGTGGATGCCACCACAAGTGGAGCAGCGGCCAAGTTGGCCACCGGCGAGAGAAGGGGAATCGACCCGAAAAAACCCAGTAGAAGCGGCGCCACCGCCACCTGTGCGGCCAGGGCCGCTCCCAGGGTTTGCCAGATCCAGCGAGGCCGGCGGCCCGACCAAATCCTCACTCCCGCCATCACTCCCAGGGTGGCGGCCACAGACAGGGCAAACCCCAGACTCCGGGCGAGGTCGGCCGACACCAGGAGGGCCAAGACCACGGTTGTTCCCAGCGCCGCCCAACTTCCCAAGGGGAGTCCCACTGCCCGGGCGCCCAGTGTCAGTGACGCCAGCAGCCCGGCCCGCAAGACCGACGGTTCCCACCGGGTCACAATCATGAAGACTCCCAGAGCGACAAGCCCCACCAGAGAGCGAAGCCGGGGACGGCTCGCCACCGGCCACATCAGGATCCAGAGTGCGCCTAGGAATAGAGCGACGTTTCCTCCCGAAACCGCCACGAAGTGGCTTAGACCGGAGCGCCGCAGGTCGGCCAGGTCCGAGCCGGAGAGCCGGGTGGTGTCGCCCACCAGGAATCCCGCCACCAGTCCCAGCCCGTCCCGGGGTCCGGTGCGAAGGTTTTCCATCACCCTTCGCCTCGCTGCATTGCCTACATTGACCAACCATCCCTGGGCCGGGGAAACCGGCTCCAGGACTCCGGCCCACATGCGAGCCGCATAGACCGAAGTGCCCCGGCGTCCCGCTTCCTTCACCAAGTGCCCGGATGCCTCGAAGATCTCGCCGGCCGCCAGTGCCCCCGCGTCGGTGGCATGGATCATTATGACCGGCCCAAGCCATTCTCTCCATGGGTGACCCTCCATCATCCGGTAGGCGAGGGGCCGCGCCACCAGCCACGGGCGGCCCCGGGAACCACGGGGATCGGTGCGGGCCACCGCCCGGATGGTTATTTCTCCCTCGACTACCGGAGCGCCAAGCATCTCGGTTTCCCGATTGGCCGCTCCCCATCCC
>VXSV01000050.1 GCA_009837815.1 Acidimicrobiia bacterium | reverse complement strand
AGTACGGTCCTCGGAAGGGTCGGTCGGCTATGGGGAGGCCTGGTGCAACTTCCCCGCGCCTGGCGCCGAATACCGCGCAAGGCTGGTCCTTTCGGTCCTGGCTCCGCTGATCGTGGGTCGGCGGTGGGCCCATCCGGCGGCGGTTTTCGAGCACCTTTCGTCGGAGACCCGCATCGTGGCGATCCAGTCGGGAGAGCCGGGTCCCATCTCCCAGGCCATCGCCGGAATCGACATTGCCCTGTGGGATATGGCGGCCCGGCGGGCGGGGATGCCGATGTGGAGGTTCCTGAGAGGGGGCTCCGGTAGCGCCGACGTGGCGGCCTACGCCAGCGGGATCGGGCCGGACGGAGTCGCCGGACAGGCGCAGGCAGCACTGGTGGCGGGCTACCGGGCGTTCAAGCTCAAGGTGGGATTCGGCGAGGAGACCGACCTGCGAAACCTCGGGGCGTTGCGACGACTGCTGGGACCCGACACGCCCTTCGCGGTGGACGCCAACCAGGCCTGGCGTCCCGAAGAGGCGGCGCGGTGGAGCAGGACCCTCGATGCCTACGATCCGATGTGGCTGGAGGAACCGATCGCCGCCGACCAGCCGACCAGGGTGTGGACCAGGCTGGCGGCGGCATCCCCGATTCCATTGGCTGGCGGGGAGAACCTGAGCGGCGAGGGTGACTTCCGCCGCGCCATCGGTGACGGAGCGCTGGATGTCATCCAGCCTGACGTCACCAAATGGGGTGGGATTACAGGGGTCCTTGTTGTGGCGAGGGAGGCGCTTGGGGCCGGCAGGCGGTTCTGCCCCCATCATCTCGGAGGGGGTATCGGCCTGGTGGCCTCTGCTCATCTCCTTGCCGCGGTGGGTGGTGACGGGCTGCTGGAGGTGGACAGCAATCCCAACCCGTTGCGAGAGGGTCTGGCCCTACCCTTCCCGATCCTTTCCGACGGGAGGTTGCAACTGAGCGAGGAGCCGGGTCTGGGGGTGGCGCCGGGCCGAGATGCGGCGCGGTTTCGTACCTCAGGGGAGACCTTCAAGGGATAAAAGCGGTGCATCAATGCAGGTGAAGCGCCGTCTGCCGGCCTGCTGGGCAATTTGCCGACCAACCAGCGTAAAGCTATCGTGATGGGCGGACTTGTCGCGATGATTCATGCCGTTGGCAAGTCGGAAACCCTTTTTTCGAACAGGAGGACCATTGAAAATGCATCGTTCTCGATTTGCCCGATGGCTGATCGTGATGGCTTGTTTTGCGTTGGTAGCCGCGGCGTGCGGTGACGACGAAGAGCCTGCCGCCACGACTGCGGCCCCTGCCACGACAGCAGCTCCGACCACCACTGCAGCTCCTGAGGAAGAGGTCATGGAAGAAGAAGACGACCATGACCACGAGCACGAGGAAGAGGCCATGGAGGAGGATGACCACGAGGAAGAGGAGATGGAGGAAGAGGCCATGATGATGGGCCCGACCGGCCCCGGACTCCTGGACGTGGACGACTCCGAAGTGGGCGGGATGAGCTGGGATGAGATCGTTGCCGCCGCCGACGGCGGACGGGTCAACTGGTTCATGTGGGGCGGCAGCGCCACGATCAACGCCTATGTGAACGAGTGGGTCGGCGCCGAACTCAGCTCACGGTACAACATCGACCTCAACCAGGTCAGGGTCACCGACACCGTCAACGTGGTGGACACGGTGATCAGCGAGACCGAGGCAGGCGAGTACACCAGCGGATCGGTCGACCTGATCTGGATCAACGGCGAGAACTTCCGCACCATGGTGCAGGGTGGCCTTCTGCTGTGCGGCTATTGGGACCTCTTGCCCGCCTTCGAAAACGTGGACATGAACGACGGGACATTGACCTTCGACTTCGGCACCCCGGTCATGGAGTGCGAGGTGCCCTGGAACAAGGCCCAGTCGGCGGTGTTCTACAACAGCGCCCTGCTGCCCGATCCCCCGGCCGACATGGATGCCCTGCTGGCCCATGCCTGCGCCAACCCGGGGACCTTCACCTACCCGGCGCCGCCGGACTTCACCGGAAGCGTGTTCGTGCGTCATGTGTTCTACAACGAGGCGGAGAAGATCCTCCCCGGCGGATACAACGACCTGTTGGTTCCCTTCGACCAGGGTCTCTACGATCAGGTGGCCGAGGCGACCTGGCAGACCCTCAACGACCTTGAGCCCTGCCTGTGGCGTGAAGGCGCCACCTACCCGGTGGACCAGCCTGCCCTCGAGGTTCTCTACTCGAACTCGGAAGTCACCCACTTCCTGGCCTACGGGCCTGCCGGTGCGGGTTCCAAGGTGGACAGCGGAGTGTTCCCCGAGTCGACCCGGACCTACGGGTTGGCCAGCGGTCAGATCGGAAACACCAACTTCGTAGCCATCCCCTACAACTCGCCCAACAAGGCGGCCACCCTGGTGGCGGCGAACTTCCTGCTGAGCCTTGACGCGCAGTTGCAGAAGGCCTATCCGGACGTCTGGGGCCAGATCAACGTGCTCGACGCCGCTTCGCAGTCGGCGTTCGCCGATGTTCCGAGGCATCCCTCGGTGGTCGATCCCGGCGACATCTCGGGTCTGCCCGAACTGCGCGGCGATTGGGTTCCCATCATCGAAGAAGGCTGGCGCACCAACGTAGCCGAGCAGTAAACGCTAAACCCAACTACCTTTTGACAGTGACCGGTGATCTCACCGGTCACTGTTTTTATCGGCCCGATGGAGAAGTCAGACTACGGGGAGAGGGGCAAGCGCTTCGATGTCGGTAACCACGTCGACGACCACCGGGCACTCCGCCTCAAGTGCCCGTTCCAAGGCGGGGCGGAGGCGGTCGGGTCGGGTCACCCGGATGCCCATCGCCCCCATTCCCTCGGAAAGCCCTGCGAAGTCCACGTCGGTGAAAGTCCAGAGGCGGCGTCCCTCCGGGGTCTGTCTGCCGCCGTAGGCCCGGTCGAAGCCGATGGTCGACTGGTTGCCCGAGGAGTTGTTGTTGACCACGGTGACGGTGTTGATGTTCCATCGCACCGCGGTCTCCACCTCGGCTATGTGGTACCAGAACCCCCCGTCGCCGGTGAAGCAGATCACCGGGCGGTCGGGCGCCGCGCACTTTGCGCCGAGAGAGGCGGGGAAGGCCCAGCCCAGGTGACCGGCGCTGCGCAGGTAACTCTGGGTGGGCGTCCGGGTGTCGAACATGGCCCCCATCCACATGCCGGCATGCCCGGTGTCAACCACGACGCAGGCGTCGTCCGGCGCAACGGCGCCCAGTTCCCGACAGATCCGCTCCGGGCGGATGGGCGCGGCGTCGGATTCGAGATGGCGCCGGTGCTGTTCCCGCCAGTCGGTGACCTCCCGGCGGACCTCGGCCAGCCACTCGGACCGGCCCGGGTCCCGCCGACCGGCACTTTCGCAGAGCGCGGCCATGGTCATGCGGGCATCGGCGTTGATCGAAACCGCCAGCGGGTAGTTGCGAGCCAACATGGCAGGGTCGATATCCACCTGGATGGCGGGGATTCCCGGTGAGGGGACCTGCCAGGAGTGGGTGGTCATGCTGCCGGCGCTGGAGCCGACGAAGCACACCAGGTCGGCTCGGTTCATCACCCGGTTGGCGGCGCTGCGAGAATAACGGCCGACCACGCCGACTGCCAGCGGATGGGCGCCCGGGATGGTGTCCTTGCCGTTGAGGGAGGTCACCACCGGAATAGAGAGTCGTTCGGCCAGGGCTGTGAGTTGATCCGAGGCGCGGGATGTCCGGACCCCTCCTCCCGCCACGATCACGGGCCGCTGGGCGCGGTCCAGAAGGTCCAGGGCGGCGGTCACGTCCTGGGGGTCGGGGAGGGGCCGCACCGAGGGCACGGCGGCGAATCCCCGCTCGACCCACGGGTCGAGATCGCCCTCCTCAAGGTCGATCTGGCCTTCGTTGCCGGCCAACCGGACATGGGCCGGTCCCGGACGGCCCGACACGGCGGAACGGAAGGCCTGGCGGATCGAGTCGGGGATCTGGTTCACCCGGTCGACCGAGGCGTTGAACTTGGTGATGTTGTGGAAGGCGGGTAGGTCGTCGACCTCCTGGTAGACGCCCCGGCCGGCCATGGTGGGGTGGAGGCCGCCGGTGAATGCGATCACCGGCGAGTTGGCCAGATGCGCGTCCCGCAAGCCGGCCGCCAGGTTGAGGGCGCCCACCGCCTGGGCCATGCAGACCCCGGGCCGGCCGGCCATTCTGGCGTAGCCGTCGGCCATGTAGGCGGCCGGCTTCTCGCCGTGCGTCCCGATGCGGTGCACCCCGAACCGCTCCAGTTCCGCCATGGTGCGCCGCAGGATGGCCGGGACCATGAAGACGTGGGTCACCCCGTAGCCGTGGAGCATCTCGGCAAGCGCCCGGGCGCCGGTCATCATCAAGCGCAGACTCTACCGTCAGATCTGCACACGCCCGGTTTGCGGACAGTGTGCGTCTCGGTTCCCACGCCGGTGGATCCCCCGGACCGACATCCGATGCCATTTTGGCCAGGCGCCTGTCAGGACTTGCGGCTGAGACGCCCTGTTATTCGGAGTGCGTTCTCTTTGGCTGCACCACCGGGGGATTGCCGCCGCCTGGTCTGTTTCTCCTTCTCCTGGATCTGATCAGGTACGCCACCCGCGCCGAGCTGCGCATGGTGATGGGCACGAACACCCTCTGGAGGGCCGGCGGGATGTGGGGCCGCCTCACGAACCGGTTGACGATGTAGAGGGCGAACAGGCTGTGCGCGGCCGCCAAGGACAGCCACATCCCGTCCGGTCCCAGGAGGGTCATCATTGCGGAGGTCGTGACCGGCCCGGCGATGGCGCCGAAGGCCATGAAGGTGACAAGAGCGGCCATGCCCGGGACGAGTTGGGACCGCTCCAGCAGGTCGTTCATGTGGCTCATCGCCAGGGCGTACACAGGAAAGATCAAGGCGCCGTACGCCAACATGACCCCCGCCAACCCGGCGGGATCGATCGGCCCGAACGACATGAGCAGGCATAGTCCGATGGCGACGACGGTGATGGCCAGGATCACCCTCCTCCGGGGGATGCGGTCCGACAGTCGTCCCAGGGGGATCATCGCCGTCGAACCGAGCATCAGGGCGCCCATCATCCATCCGATCCGGGTGCCGGCCAGGCCCACTTCAGTGCCGTACACCGGGCCCATGGTGAGGACCGATCCCTGGGTGAATCCCGCCGCGGCGGCCCCCACGATGGCCAGCGGGGCGGCTCCGTACACCGCTCTGATGTCGGCTTTCTTCCGGGGCGGTATGGCGGGCGGATCGATGCGGGTCAGCGACAGGGGCACCAGGGAAAGCGAGAACGCCATCGAAGCCAGGATGAAGAGGGTGAACCCGCCGGGATCGGCGAATCCGATGAGAAGCTGTCCCGCCGCGGCGCCTCCCATGCCCATCATCATGTAGATCCCCAGGATCCGCCCGCGGTTCTGGTTGTTGACCTGGTTGTTCAGCCAACTGTCGGCGGTGATGTAGATCCCCGACATGCAGAACCCGGCCGCAAAACGGAGGACGAACCAGGCGGGCGGGTTCAGGAGGAGCGAATGGACCAGGATGACCGAGGAGATCAGCGCCGCCAGGCCGGCGAACACCCGGATGTGGCCCACGTTGGCCAGGAGGTTGCCGACGAACCGGCTTCCTGCCAGAAAGCCCACGTAGAAACCGGACAGGGCCAGTCCCGTCTGTAAGTCGGAGAAGCCCTCGATGGTGGAACGGATGCCCAGGAGGGAGGTGCCCAAGCCGCTGCCGAGGCCGATGAGGCACATCGACAGGAAGAGCGCGGTCAGATGCTTCATGGCAGAAGAACTCCTATTAGAAAGAGGCGGCTTTCGTAGCCTTGGTTCAAGACCTACCCGAACCGGCTGTGCGAACCATCTTCGGAGCTGTGGAACGCCGGTCCATCCAAATGAATCAGTGGTTGCGAATTCTACATGAATTCCCCTCCGTCCTCACCGGGGATTAGGCCCGTGGCCGGAGGGCCTTTCCCCGGGCCGGTCGTGCCCGCTGCATCGGTTAGGCGCCGGTCCAGCGGGGAGGGCGCTTCTCGGCGAAGGCGCGGGGTCCCTCGATGGCGTCGGGGGAGTCGAGGGCCGCACGGTAGGAGGCCACCTTTCCGGCCCGGATGTGGGCCATGGCGTCCGCCACCCCCATCCGGGAGGTGGCCCGGATCATCTCCAGTATGGCCTCGGTCGCCAGGGGCGCGGCTTCGCAGACCCTACGGGCGAGCCGGCGGGCGGTCTCCGGCAGTTCCGCGGCCGGTACAACCTGATTGACCAGTCCCCACCGGGCGGCTTCCTCCATTCCCATCCGGCGTCCGGTGAGGAGCATCTCCTTGGCCACCACCGGAGGTATGTGTCGGGGCAGCCGGACCACTCCGGTGTCGGGAGGAAACCCCAGGAGGGCCTCGGGAAAGAGGAACTGTGCGGTGTCGGCGGCCAACACCAGGTCGGCGGCGAGAACCACTTCGAACCCTCCTCCGGCGGCGATGCCGTTTACCGCGCAGATCACCGGCTTGTTCAGACCTTCCAGTTCGGTGAATCCGCCGAACCCGCCCGGTCCCCAGTCTGCTTCGTAGGACTCTCCATCCGAGGCGGCTGCCAGGTCCCAGCCCGCCGAGAAGAACCGGTCCCCGGCGCCGGTCAGGATGGCCACGCGGTAGCGGGGGTCGTCACGGAAGGCGCGGAAAGCTTCTCCCATCACGCGACTGGTGGCGGCGTCGATGGCATTGGCCTTGGGCCGGTCGATCACCACCTCCAGGACGGGAGGCTCTCTGACTATCCGAAGACCCGGGTTCATAGTCGATGCAGTTTAAGGGTGTGCCCGGATACCGGTCGGTTTCAACCTGCGGTGTGGGCAGTCACGCACAAAGAGAGGAGACCCCGCCAATAAAGACGGGGCCTCCTTGCAGAAAGCGAAGGATGAGAGCCCCTTTTAGGAGCTCTCATCCATCATGGATTGGTTAGCCGACCAGACGGGCGGCTGCGAGCCAGGCGTCGACCTGGTCGCGGTTGGCTGCGATCCACTCGGCGGCGTGTCGCTTGACGTCTTCCTCGGTGTTTTCGCCGAGGCTGTAGGTGACGTTCTGGAGGGTCACGTCAACCGGGTTGATCGTGAACAGCTCCAGCAACCGGGCGGCGGCCGGGTTGGCGGCCAGGAAGTCGTTGTTCCCGGTGGCGCGAATGTCGGCCGCGTCCCAACCCAGGTTGCAGGGGTCGGTGGTGCACTGGTCGCCGATCGACTTGGGACCTTCGATCTGGGTGTCGGAGATCGGGTCGTCGTGGATGGAGAGCCACACCGAGTTGTCGCCGGGGCGGAGAGCACCCACATAGTGGCTGGGCGCCCACGTGTAAACGAGGTACGGCTCACCGGCGGCGTCGCGGGAGATCGCATCGGCGATCATGGCGTCATAGCCGCCGATGTCGAACTGCTCGACGTTGTCCCATCCGGCATTGTCGATCCACGAGTCGATGTTGACCCGGCAACCCCATCCTTCCGGACAGCCCATTATCTGGAGGACGCCGTCGCCGGGCGAGACATCCGCTGCCTCGTAGGCGGCGAACTGGGCGGGGTCGTTCACCAGGGCGTCGAGGGTGGTGACCCCGTTCGCCTCGGCGAATGCCTTGTTGGTGATCAGCCCCTGAACGCCTGCACGAGGCATCTCGTAACCGAGGGTGGTCACGTGCTCGGAGACCAACGAACCGTCGGGCATCTCACCGGCCAGGAACTGGTTGTGGTTGGGGAACCACGAGTTGACCCAGAAGTGGAACTCGCCGTTGGCCATCGCCACGAAGGCGTTGGACGGCGCCAACTCGAGGTCGGCGGGGTCCGACACGTCATAGCCCAACTCGCCCATCAGCGCCGCGACGATCGCCGCCTGCATATAACCGGTGGACCAGTTGGCACGCGCCATCGTCACCGACACACCCTCACCAGGGGTCATGCTGATCGGCTGCTTGGCCTTTTCGAGCCAGGCGTCGACCTGGTCGCGGTTGGCTGCGATCCACTCGGCGGCGTGTCG
>VXSV01000107.1:3907-8065 GCA_009837815.1 Acidimicrobiia bacterium | reverse complement strand
GGAATCTTGGCTAGCCGTTCCGAAATGCGGTCTTGGGTGGTCTCAAGGTCGTATTGGCTCTGCAATCCCATCCAGAATCCCGGATAATTGCCGAAATAGCGAGCCAGCAGCAAAGCGGTCTCAGCTGTGATGGCCCGTTGACCATGGACGATGGAGTGGATACGCCTGGCATCCACTCCGATGGCTTTGGCCAGCCGGTATTGAGTGATGTCCATAGGAATAAGAAAGTCCTCTTTCAGGATTTCTCCCGGGTGGATCGGGGGTAGTTTCGACCCTGTGGTCATTTAGGCCTCTATTTCAGTGATAATCAACTATCTCGACTTGGTAGGCGTTGCCGTCGATCCAGAGGAAACAGATCCGCCACTGATCATTGATGCGGATACTGTGCTGTCCGGCACGGTCCCCCGACAGAGCTTTCAACCGATTCCCTGGCGGAATCCGCAGGTCCTCAAGATTCATGGCATTGTTCAGGATCATTAGTTTCCTTTGTGCTCGTCGCTGGATGTCCTCAGGCAGTTTCCGGACTCGACGACGCTCGGCGACCGCCTGGGTGTCCCTGTTCCGGTAGCTCCGGATCACAGCTCTCGGATAATAGCGCACCACACTATTAGTGGCAAGTACAAATACCTACGCCTTGCGCCAAACGGACAGCCGGAGGATGGGGAGCGGTCTTGGCAGCCCACCGTGGAGATGGCGGACCTAACCAGGGGCTACCACCCGATAGCCACGGGGTGGCGGGACCCCCATGAGGTGTTCGACGAAATAGTCCCATCGGCGGCGGGTGAAGTAGGGGTCTTCGTTCCAGGTGCCCCAGGTTCCGGCGAAGTCGTGATTGCGGTTGGGTAGGACCAGCAGGTCGAAGTCCCGGTTGGCCGCCACCAGGGCGTCGACCAGTTGCACGGTTGCGGCGGGGTTGACGTTGTCGTCCAGGTCACCTGTCACCAGGAGGAGCTTTCCTCGGAGGTTGTGAGCCAGGTTCCGGTTGGCCTGGGTGTCCCAGCCGGGTCCCGGGAGAGGCCCGATCCAGCGTTCCCCCCAGGTGACGTTGGTGAGCGCCTGGTCGTGGTTTCCCGCCGAGGCGACGCCCACCCGGTACACCTCGGGGTACTCCAGCATGGCCCTGACAGCCGCGTAGCCGCCCGCCGAGTGACCGTAGATGCCGACCCGGTCGAGGTCCATGTACGGCCTTTCGGTGGCCAGTTGGGTTAGCGCCGCCACATGATCAGCCAGGACGCCCGCAGTCCCGGACCTGCCGTATCCGGCCTCCAGGAAGGTCTTGGACCGTCCCGGTGTGCCCCGGCCGTCGACAGTGAACACCACGAAGCCCAGGTCGGCGAGACAGCGGGTGCTCTCCCCCACCACGTCGGTGAAGGCGCGGGGGGTGCGGGTGGCCTGGGGACCCGGGTAGATGCTCTCGATCACCGGGTACTTGGCGGTGGGATCGAAGTCATGGGGCAGGACGATCATCCCCGACTGGTCGGTCTGGCCGTCGGCTGCCTTGGCTGTGAACCGCTCGGGGTACCTCCACCCGGTGGCCAGGAGAGCGGACACGTCGGTCCCGGCCACCTGCGCCACCAACTCGCCCGTCGACTTGCGCAGAACCGTCCTGGGCGGTTGGTCGATCCGGGAGAAGCGGTCCACGAAGTATCGACCGTCGGGCGAGAAGTCCACCCAGGGAGGCCACTCGCCATGCTCGGCGTCCTCGGGCGTCAAGAGGACCGGCGCTCCCCCGTCGAGGCTCACCGCGTATAGGTGGTGGTAGTAGGGATCGCGGGACGGTTCCCTCCCGGTTCCCATGAAGAACGCAGTCCGGGTCTCCTCGTCGACTCTCACCAGGTCGGTGACCACCCACTCCCCGCCGGTCAACTGCCGGATGGGATCACCGTTGCCGTCCAGGAGATAGAGGTGACCCCAGCCGCTCCGGGTCGAGTACCAGATTATCTCTCTGCGGCCCCTCCCCACCCAGACGTTGGGACGTCCGTAGTAGACGGCGTTGAGGTCGATGGGCGTCTCGCTCGCCTCCTCCACCAACACGGTGCACTCACCGGTCGACGGGTCGGCGGAGACCAGGCGGACCGAGCGGCGGTCCCGGTCCCAGTCGAGGAGGAAGACCGCGTCAGAGCCCGAGGCCCACCAGACGTGATCCAACTCGATAGGAGTGAGGAACGGCGACGGGAGCGGACGCCGGCGCAGGTCGGTGCTTCTGCCGGTAACCAACTCGAACACCACCATTTGCGCCAACGGCAACTCGGTGTCGCCCGGCAAGGCCTGGCGGTAGGAGTGGACCCGGGGGCGCAAGGATCCCTCGGGAGCGCCATGGAGGAGGTGCAGCATATCGACCCGTCGCTCGTCGAGGAGGTGGGTCAGGAGGTAACGCTCGTCGGGAGACCACGCCACTCTGGGGGGAACCTCGCGGTTTCGGAGCCGGTCGGTGACCGCCGAGTTGCGGCCCTCCGGGGACTTCCCGTAGCCGTGGGCGGGTTCAGCGTCGTCGGTGAGAGCGGTGGAGGAACCCTTGAGGTGATCGACCAGCACCAGGTTGCCAGCGTCAATCCTTGCCTCGTACCTCCCCGACGGAGAGAGACTCCCCTGCCCACCAGTCGGCGCGATATCGGGCAGGGCCGCCAACCCGGAACCGTCGAACCCGCACTCCCACCTCTGGCCGTCGAACTCGAAGCGTATGCGAGAGCTTCGGGAAGTGAACTCGATGGTCCCGAAGGGGAGACCGTCGGGGCGGATATCCCTTCCCAGGGCGCCGGACAGTACCCGAGCCACCCCCCGGTGATCGAATGCCTCCCGCTGGCGGCCGGTGGCTGCCTCGACCAGCATGAACCGCTGGCCCGAGGCCGACTCGGACCGGTACCAGAACGCACTGGAGTCGGGAAGCCAGCTTACCGGGGTCTCCAGGTTGAACACCAGCGACTTGACATTGCGGTGGAGCATCGCCTCGGCACGGAGGTAGCGCTCCCGCATGCCGGACTCGGGAGTCGTGTTCACCGGTCCCTGTCTTCCAGGATCTCAGCCAGCCGTTCGGCGATGATCATCTCCTGGCCGTCCCGGAGGGTGGAGACCCTGATGTCCATGGAGTCCCGGTCGGGGTCGATCCACTGGTAGTGGGGACGGAGAATGATGCACGGTTCACCCTGGTGCAACTCCTTGACCACCTCCGCCAGGGTCTTGGGGGAGCGGGCTCGGTCGAAGGTGATCCGGAGGGAATCGGGCGGCTTCGGCTCGGGAGTCGCCGAACCGTCGGCGTAGGTGAAGCTAAGGAACGAGAACCCTTCGAGGCGGGTGCGCAGGTTGTCCAGCAGCCTCCGGTAGCGGCGGAAGCGTTCGGCGTGGTCCATTTCCAGCCACTGTTTCAGCGCCGCGTAGGCGGCCACTATCTCGCCCCGCCCCACCTTCATGTGCCTCCCGAACGCCAGGGCGTTGGGACCCTCGAAGGCCAGGTAGCTGTTCTTTCGTGCTCGGGAGATCCCCTTAGCCGTGCCGGTGAGGATGCCCGCCATGGAACCGGCGCCGAAGAACTTGCCGCTGTAGGTTGCGAAGTCGGCGCCGGCCCGGACGTACTTGCTGAAGTTCTCCAGGGGATAGACCTGCTCGGCGGCGTCGACAATGAGGGGCAGTTCGTGGCGCTCGGCGATGGCGAGGACCTGTTCGAAGGAGACCCCGCCAGGGGCTCCCGGTGCGTAGAAGAAGATCCCGGCGGTCCTCTCCGTGATTGAGCGTTCGATGTCCGAGCCGGTGGTGGAACCGGCCTCTCCAGCCAGCACGATCCTCCCGCCGGCTCCCTCCAGAGACCGGTCGTAGAAGGTCCTCCGGTCGGCGGGGACCACGAACTCACAGGCCATCCCCGAGGTGTCGGGTATCCGCGCCACCAGGTCGTTCCTCCCTCCGGTGATGCAGGCGGCGGTGGCCAGCACCGTTCCGGCGGCGGCGCCCGGGACCACCAGGGCCGCCTCGATCCCCAGCATCTCAGCGATGGCATCTCCGGCCGCGTCCGAGAGGCTCTCCACCTCGATGAATGCCTGGTTCGCCGCGGCGATTGCCTTGAGGACCGGTCCGGTGGGAAGGCTCCCGCCCAGGCCGGTGAGGTCGTTGTGAGCGTTGATCACCGGACCGATCCCCAGGTCGGACAGGACCGTGCGGCCGCTCCAT
>VXSV01000107.1:0-3807 GCA_009837815.1 Acidimicrobiia bacterium | reverse complement strand
GCATGGTTGAGGTCGTGGAGCACCATCACGATGGTCACTCCCCGGTCGCGGTTCAGACCGGAGATGAGTTCCAGCAGGTCCAGCTGATGCCCGACGTCTAGGAAGGTGGTGGGCTCGTCCAGGAGCAGGATGTCGGTCTGCTGCGAGAGGGCCAGCGCCATCCAGGCGCGCTGGCGTTCGCCTCCCGAGAGGGTGTCGATGGGACGGTGGACGAAGTCGGAAAGGCGGGTCATAGCGATGGCGTCCTGTATCGCCTGGTCGTCCCGGCGCCGCAGCATCCCCAGGGCGCCGACGTGGGGAAAGCGGCCCTGTTCGACCAGTTCCATGACAGTGAGTTCGGCGGGGACCTCGTGGACCTGGGGCAGGATGGCCATCTGTCGGGCGACCTGGCGGGTGGGGAGGCGGTTGATGTCCTGGCCCGAAAGGTACACGGCGCCCCGGAGAGGCGCGATCAGGCGCGCCAGGGTCTTGAGGGTGGTGCTCTTTCCCGACCCGTTGGGACCCACCAGAGCGGCCATGGTCCCGTGTTCGATGGTGAGGCTCAGCCGGCGGGAGACCACATGGCTCCCGTAGCCGGTGGAGACCCCGTCGATGGTGAAGGCGGAATCCGGAATCATGGGCTGTTCCTCGGTCATCGCATGCGCTCTCTCATCAGGTAGAGGAAGAATGGCGCTCCCACCAGGGCGGTGAAGGCGCCTACCGGCACGCGGCTGCCGCTCTCGGTCTGGATGTCCCAGAAGGGTATCCAGTCGAGGGAGAAGACCCTTGCCAGGAGGTCGGCGCTCACCAGGATGATGGCCCCCACCAGAGCCGAACAGGGCAGCAGCCGCCTCAGGTCGGATCCCACCAGGGTGCGCGCCAGGTGCGGGGCGATCAGGCCCAGGAAGGCGATGCCTCCCGCCACCGATACCGAACCTGCGGCCAGAACCACCGCGGTGATGAGGGTGATGGCTCGGGCCTCCTCGGTCCGAAGGCCCAGGCTCACCGAGGCGGCGTCTCCCAGTTGCAGGGCGTTGGCCAGGGGGACAGCCATCACCACCAAGGGGAGGATCAGCACCGCCACCGGGACCAGGAAGACCAGGTGTTCCCAGGTCCGGTTGCCCAGCGAACCCACCAGCCACCTCACTATCGAATCGATGTGACTGCCCGAGACCAGCACAATGAACGAGGTGACCGAAGACACCGCGGCGGCCACGATCACCCCGGTGAGGATCAGCCTGACGGGGTCGGCGCCGGCCCGCCGGTAGCTCAGCAGGTAGACGAGACCGCCGGCGAGGAGTCCCCCGGCGATGGCCGCCATCGGCACGAAGGCGTTGAGATCGTCGAGCGCCCCCTCCGACCCGAAGCTGATGGCCAGCGCCAGGACCGCTCCCAGGACGGCCCCCTGGGTGACCCCCACCGTGGCGGGAGCGGCGAGGGGATTGCGGAGGACCGACTGCAGGAACGCCCCCGAGGAGGCCAGCATGGCGCCGGCCAGCGCGGCGATCAGCACCCGGGGCACCCGCACCTCCCACACCGAGATGCGGTGAAACACCTCATCGGCCTGGTCCAGGAGCGCCCGGAAGACCTGTTCGGGGCCGAAGACCACCGGACCCAGCATCACGTAGGCGCACATCACCGCCAGGAGCAACGCTCCGAGGAGAGCCAGTGTCCGCCGTGATCGGACCTGGGGGCTGGAGACGCCTCCGGGGCGGTGGCCGTTGGGAGAGGCGCCGATCACGAGAGGGCCCCTCTCCGCAGGATCCCGCGCTGCATCAGCACCAGGAGCGCCGGTGCGCCCAGCGCCACCGTCCACAGACCGACGGCGATCTCGTGGGGATGGAGCGCCAAGCGGGCGGCCATGTCGGCCGAGAGGACCAGGATCGCCCCGATCACCGCCGAGAGCGGCACCACGATCCGGGCGTCGGAGGTCCGGAGCAGCCTACGGACGATGTGCGGCGACACCAGCGCGATGAAGCCGATCGGCCCGGCGATGGCGATCACCGGCGCCACCAGCAGGACCGCGGCTGCGAACAGCACCGCCCTGGTCCGTCGGACACCGACGCCGAGGCCCTCGGCCACCTCGTCACCCAGCTTCAGGATGTTCAGCGGCCTCCCCGCCAAGAGGAACACCCCGAGGAGAGTCACGGTCCAGGGAGCGACCAGGCGGACCTCCTCCCACTGGACGTCGGAGAGGCTTCCCACCAGGAAGCGGTAGATCACCGAGACGCCCCCGAAGTTGGGAGCCAGGGTTATGACCGCGATCACCAGGGCGTTGAGCAGGGCGGTGAAGGCCGCTCCCACCAGCAGCATCCGCATAGGGTTGGTCTTGAGACTCACCAGCGAAAGGATCACCGTTCCGGTCGCCAGTCCGGCCAGGAGCGCGGCGATCGGCAGGGCGATTCCCGGGAAGGGGAGGCGGAAGGCGATGATGGTGGCCACCGCCAGGGAGGCTCCGGCGGAGACGCCGATCAACTCCGGCCCGGCCAGGGGGTTGCGGAGGGTATCCTGCATCACCGCGCCCGAGGCGCCCAGCATGGCGCCCGCCACCACTGCGCCGATCACCCGGGGCAGACGCAGGTTCCGGACGATGAACTGCCGGTTGCCCTCCGACTCCGAGCCGAACAGCGCCTCGAGTACCTCCCCGACCGACAGGTCTGGCGTTCCCTGCATGAGCGACACCACGGCGACGACCGCGCACAGACCGCCGATGACGGCCACCACCCCGGCCGCCCGCATCCATCGGTTCCGGTATAAGGAGTCTCTCACCGAATGGGAGGAGGAGGGCCGCAGGAACCGGCGGCCCTCTCACCTCAGACGAAGGAGGGCTGCGAGCGAAGGAAGACAGCCCTCCTTACGTTTACTTGGTCAGCTATCGGCCCGCCGGCAACCACACCGACAGGTCGCCCGGGTAGTCGTAGAGGTCGGGCCATCCGGCGTTCAGGTAACACTGGTACGCCCACTGGAGCATCAGCAGTCCGTGGCCGAAGGAACCGGCCGAGTCCTCTTCACACACCCTGCCTTCGCGATGAGCGGTGGTCTGCAGCCAGACTTCCGCGGTTACGGTGTCCTTGCGGGCACTCCCGGGCCAGGTGATCATCACCCACACCTCGGGATCGACCTCCAGGATGAACTCCCAGGAGAACTCGCTGTCGGGAGAACCCCACTCGGAGACGCCCTGGTCGGGGAAGACGCAGGTCCCGGCGCCCTCGGCATGGAGGAACCGGCAGAACGAGGAGGAATCCCAGATCATCCAGTTGGTGTCGCCGAACCCGACTGCCACCCTGGTGTCGACCGCTCCGTCGGGAAGGAGGGCCGCCAGGCCTCCGACGTTGGCCTCGAAACGGGCGACGGCTGCGGCCGCCTCATCCTCTCTGCCGGTGAGCAGGCCGACGTCGATCCATCCCTCCTTGAGGGTCTCCACGCCGCCGATGTCCACCAGGTAGACGGGAGCGACGATCTCTAGGGCGTCGCGCACCTCTTCCTCGCCGACCCGGCCGATGATCAGGTCCGGTTCATACTGGGCGACTTCCTCCACCGACATGCGATCGCCGAGCACGGGGATCGCCGCGGCGCCCTCGCCGTAGTAGGCGGCAAAACTCCCCCAGCCATCGCCCCGGTGCATGGCGACCGGCACGATTCCCAGGTCGGAGGTGAGGTCGGTGCAGTTGTCCTGCACGCACAGCACCCGCTCGGCGGGACTGTCGAGAGTGATCTCCCGCCCACTCCCGTCGGTGACCGTCAAGGCGTGATCGTCGTCCATGTGGTCGTCATCGTCCATATGGTCCTCATCATCCTCATGATCGTGATCAGCATGATCATCGTCGT
>VXSV01000040.1:5693-8427 GCA_009837815.1 Acidimicrobiia bacterium | reverse complement strand
AAACGGCTCAAAGAAGCAAACATAAGTTTACTTATCGTGGCACACCCAAAACAGTGTGATCCATGGGAGGTGTCGGGGTGTTGGCGGATGGTTACCTGGCGTGTGAGTTCAGCAGGGTGAGTTGTTGGTAGTACTGGGCTACGGCGTTGTTGGCTGCTGCTTGATTTCTGGTGTATCGGGCGGGCATGGTCGGGTTGGTCCAGCGCCCGGCTGTCATCAACTGCGCCAGTGTGGCGCCGTTGGCGGCCAGGTCCTGTGCCATACCTATCCGGCAACTGTGACCGCTGTACCCGGGCCCGAGACCAGCTCTCTTGGCAATGGTCTTGATCCGCATCGAGAGGTGGGAGCCACTTAGGCCGAACACCGCCCGGTCGGCCGGTGCGTCCTCGGGCCGGATCCGCTCCAGGGCTGCCACCGTCGCCGGGGCAAGATACATAACCGCGCCCTTTCCCTCGGGGTCTGTTTTGCTGTGGCGGATGGTCAGCCGCCCTGATCCGTCATCCACCCGGAGTATGTCACCCCAGACCAGGTTGGCGGCTTCCCCCCGCCGAAGCAGCCCGTCGCGCATCACCTGAACGAGCGCCAAGTCCCTGAGCACTATCCGGCTGGGTGGAGGGCCCCCGGGCGGGTCGAAGTGAGCAAGGATCTGCCGGAGGTCCCTGCCGGTGAGTCCCTTCACCTGCGAGGGGCGTCTGCCCTGCCTGGCGGCTTCGCGCGCCAATCCCGACAGCACCCGACGCACCAGTTCGGTAGAGGTCGGGTCCTCCAGACCGGCTTCTCGGTGGGCGGCCGCGATTGCGGCTCTGGCCACATGCATGGTGCTGATCGACTTGCGTTCATCTGCCAGGCTGGTCAGCCACTCGGCCACCGCCGCAGGATGAGCCGGCCGCGCCGGCACTCCTCGCTTTGCCGCGTGGCTGGCCCACGCCGACAGGTAAGTCCGATAAGCGGCTTTGGTGTTGGGGGAACGGCTCTTGCGAGCCGCGTCCAGTACCCTCTCCCAGTCCTTGGCGGGAAGATGGATGTCGGAGGGGGGAATGCTTGTCGGTAGATGATCTGGCATAGTGCTGCTCATAGCCTTCCTTTCGATGTCGGCCAACAGACGGGACGCCGCCTCGAAGCCAACATAGACCGCCCAAGGCTTTCGATCAGCGGCCAGCGGTCGAATCCGGCCAGAACCCGAAAGTCAGAAATGGTTGTCTGAGCCCGGTGGGATTCAGGGTGTCTGGTCTGATGACCCCAACCGCAGATTCTGCCGCATACAAAACCACAGAAACCGCAGGTCGGGCGTTAAGGTGGGGAAAAGATGGCGGGAACCCAAAGCCCATTGGCTCGGATGTTGTTGTGCGGGCTGACAGTTCCGCAGACTCCCCAAAACATCAAACCTTGGGGCGAAAACACACCACCGGTGGCTGACTGCCTCACCTGGGTCCCGCTAACAGCAAGACGGCAGAGGCGGCGCTGATGGGCATGGTCGCGCTGGTCTTGGCAGTGGCCGTGGTGATCTGTGCGGCGGTGCTCTTCGAGGAGCATCAGCGGATCCGCCAGACCAGTTGGTCCCTCACCCTGTGGTGGGAACGCCGCCAAGAGCGCCAGTTCAGGGAACGATCCCCCTTTACCCTTCTCTAACCCGACCGAGGCGCACCGCAGAGTAACCTTCGGGTATGCGACGGCCGCCGATCAGAAAACTCGATCTGGCCGGTTCGGCGGAGGCCATGGGCGACTCCCACGGACGCGCCCACGCGGCCGAGATCCGCCGCTACGCCCATGACCGGGTGGGGCTGGTGGCCGGGGGGTTGTGGAGCGGCGGACCGCTGGAGCGGGGTGCGGTGCTGGAGATGGCCGAGGCGTGCCTTCCCGCCCATGAGGCGTTCTCGCCCCGGTTGCACGCCGAGATGATGACCATGGCGTCCGCGGCAGGCATCACCCCCGCCGAAGCGGTCGTGGTGGGCGGGTTCACCGACTTCGTGGACACCGTGCGGGCCGCAACCGGGGGGCCGCTTCCCGCCACGGTGACCGAGGACGACTGCACCGCATTCTTGGTGCCCGACGGACGGGCCGAAGGCGCGGGGATGCTGGGTCAGACCTGGGACATGCACGACCTCGCCACCGACCACGTGATCTTGGCCCGCCTCCGACCCGAATACGGACCCGACGTCCTGGTGTTCACCACTGTGGGATGCGTGGGCCAGATCGGCATGAACTCGGCCGGGGTGTGCGTGGCGATCAACAACCTCACCGGAAACGACGGCCGCTTCGGAGTGACCTGGCCCACCGTCGTCCGGGAGATGCTCGCAGAGACAACCGCCGCCGAGGCGCTGGCCGTGCTGCTGCGAGCCGACCTGGCAGGCGCCCACAACTACCTGATATTCGACGCGGCGGGACAGGGGTTCAACGTCGAAGCCATGCCCTCGGCCCGGCCGGTGCAAGCTCTCGGGACCGAGCCGCTGGTGCACACCAACCATGTGATCGACCCCGCGGCCAAGCCGTACGAGGGAGAAAGGGCCCTCGAGCTGACGGCCAACTCCCGCCGGCGCCTCGAAGTGGCCGCCAACCTGCTGGCGGGAGATGACGGGCCGATGGAACCGGAACGGCTGATGGAGGTCACCCGCGAGCCCACCGCCATCTGCCAGTGGCCCGCCGAACCTTACCGGTCGGAGACGAGCGGGGCGGTGATCATGCGACCCCGAACCGGCGACTTCTGGGCCTGCTGGGGCCAGCCCGCCGAAAACGA
>VXSV01000040.1:0-5593 GCA_009837815.1 Acidimicrobiia bacterium | reverse complement strand
ATCCCGGAGCGCTCGCCTCTGGCGGGTCCAATCGCCGGTGAGGCGGGTACCCTTGCTATCGGATGTCTGAGCGCTCGGTCGTCGCCACACTGGAAGAGCTTTCCGCTTCCATACCTTGGGATCGGGCCGCCGAATGGGACGTGAGTGGGCTGACGCTGGGCGATCCCCATCGGACGGTGAGGACGGCTGCGGTGTGCCACGAGGTCACTGCCTCGGTGTTGGGGGTTTTGGAGCAGGAGCCGGTGGACCTTTTGATCACCTACCATCCTCTCCTCTTCCGTCCGGTCCGGAGCCTTCTGGCAGGACCCGGGCCGGAGGGCCTGGCGTTCAGGTTGATCAGGATGGGAGTGGCCCTGGCCGTCGCCCACACCGCCTTCGACGTCTGCCCGGGGGGCGCGGCGGACGCGCTGGCCGACGCACTAGGTCTGGGCAATGTGGACGGGTTCGGGGCCATGGAGACCTCTTCCCAGATCAAGGTGGTCACCTTCGTGCCTTCCGAATCCACCGAGGAGGTGGCGGAAGCTATGGCGGGGGCCGGCGGCGGCCGGATCGGACAGTACCGGGGCTGCAGTTACCGAAGCGAAGGGGTGGGGGCGTTCCTGGCAGAAGACGGCACAGATCCCGCGGTCGGCGAGGTGGGGGAGGCGAACCGGGTGGCAGAGGTGCGCCTGGAGATGATCGCTCCCGCCTTCCGCAAGGACGCTCTGGCCACGGCTCTGGTGGCGGCCCACCCCTACGAGGAGGCGGCCTATGACATCTATCCCGTCTCGGCCAACCTCCCCCTCCTGGGACGGGTGGGGACTCCGTCGGCGCCGGTCTCCGGCTTGGATTTCTGTGAACGGGTGGCGGAGGCGTTGGACGTAGATGCGGTGCGTTGCCGGGGGGTGGACGAAGGGCCGGTGGGGACGGTGGCGGTGCTGCCCGGCGCGGGAGGTTCCTTTCTTTCCGAAGGCGCTTCGGCGGGCGCCGACCTGGTGGTAACCGGGGATGTCTCCCATCACCAGATGGCGCAGGCCTCCCACCTCGGAGTGGGGGTGATCGACCCCGGACACGCTCCCACCGAGGCGCCGGGAGTGGCGAGGCTGGCGGAACTGGTGGCGAAGGTGGTCCCCCGCACCGTCGACCTGTCAGGGCTGCGCCCCGGTCCCGAGGTCAGGGTCAGGAGACGATAGCGATGGATCCCCCCTACGACCTGGTGGCCCTCCAGTCCGTCGACCTCGAGATCGACCGCTTGGAGCGGAGAAAGGCCACCCTTCCCGAGCTGGAAGAGTTCCGTCGCCTGCGCGAGAGGCGCCTCGGGGTGGAGGCCGAACACTCCCAGGTCTCCGAGGAGGCCCGGTCGCTCGATCTGGAGTTCGACCGGGTCAACGGCGAGTTGCAGATCATGGAGACGAGGCTGGAGGTGGCGGAAAAGCGGCTGTATGGCGGAGGGATGAGCGCCAAGGAGACCGAGAATCGGCGGATGGAGGTGGAGTCTTTGCGTATGCGTATCGGTGAGCAGGAGGCCGTCGCTCTGGACCTGATGGAGAGCCGGGAGGAAGTCACCTCCCGGCTGTCGGAACTGTCGGCCGAAGTCGAGGAGGTGACCGCTTCGGAAGACAGCCTCGGCGCGGTGGTCCGGGGCATCTGGGAAGAGATCGACGCCGAGTTGACCAAGCGGCGGGCCGAGCGTGATTTGGCGGTTGCGCCGGTTCCCCCCAGGGTTCTGGAGATCTATGAGAATTTGCGAAAAGACAAGGGGGGAGTGGCCGCCGGGCGTCTGGAGGAATCGACCTGTGGAGGATGTCACCTGGCCCTCTCGGAGTCCGAACGTCAAGAGGCGGCCGAGACCGACCCGGCCCGCTGTCCCCACTGTCGAAGGATCCTGGTTTTCTGACCCGCGTGGACGACACTTACTTTCTCTACACCGACGGCGCCGCCCGCGGCAACCCCGGTCCGGGAGCTGTGGGAGCGGTGCTGTACCGGGGACGGCCCCGACCCGAGAACCTGGTGGCCGAGCTGAGCCAAGCGATCGGGCACACCACCAGCAATGTGGCCGAGTACCGGGCGGTGGTGGACGGGCTGAAGATGGCTGCCGACTACCGGCCCGCCAAGCTGGCCCTCCGGTCCGATTCCCAATTGCTGGTCCGCCAACTGCTGGGACAGTATCGGGTGCGTTCCCCTTTGCTGCGGCCGCTCCACCGGGAGGTGGTCCGACTCTTGGAGCGAATCCCGGAAGTAAAGATCCAGCACGTCCCCAGGGAGGAGAACCGCCGCGCCGACCAGCTGGCCAACCTGGCTCTTGACTCGTGATCCTCTGGCATCTCGGTACGGCACTCTTCGGGTTTCGTTGGGTGTTCCGCGACCCGGAGGCCGACCTTAGGTGGCTGATGCTCGGTGCGCTGGCGCCGGATGTGCTGGACCTGCCGATCGGTGTCCTGGTCTATTCCTCTTCGGAGGTGTTCGCCCACAGCCTGGCGGCGGTGATGGTGGTGGGGACAGTGGTTCTTGTCTCCACCGACCGCCGCGGCCGGGCGAGGCGCAACCTGATGGTGATGACGGCGGGCTGGCTGATCCACCTGCTGGCCGACGGGATCTGGCTGGAACCTGCGGTGTTTTGGTGGCCGTTGGCGGGATGGTCATTTCCCGCCGAGGCGACTCCCTTCTGGCAGGCGGCCTGGGAACGGGCCGGATCCGACGTTTGGCGTTGGTTGGCTGAGGGCCTTGGTCTTCTCTATCTGGTCTGGCTGTGGCGAAGCGCGGGGCTGCGCTCTCCGGAAGTGCGCAGCCGATTCATGACAACCGGACAACTCTCATGAGGCGGCGGCGGTTCCCGGCGCGATCGGTGGGGATCTTGGTGGTGCTTGTCGGGCTGTCGGGGTCGGTCCTGGCCGGGTGTGGGGGCGATTCGGCGCCCTCCGACTCGGGCACAGCCATCCCGTCTTCAGCGCCCTCTGGCTACCCGGAGCCGGCTGAGACCGTCACCGCTCTCCTCGCCGCGCTGTCGGCCGATCGCTGGGAGGAGGCGGCCGGGCTCACCGTGGAGGGGCAAATGGCCTTGATGGCACTGGCGGAAGGGGCCGATCTGGAGACCGTCTCGGACTATCTGCGTTTCGGAGAGGTGGGGGTGGGAGTCAACTTCTGGGCGGGATTCGTCGAGGTGTCCGACCAGTTTCCGGTCGGCTCGGTGGAGAATCTGACGTTGATCACCGAGCAGCGCTACGAGGCGGGCGGGGTGTCTTTCGCCGACTTCGGGGTGGTTGGTTCATCGTCGCCGGAGGGTCGGGTATTCGAGATCACCACCGCCCAGGGAGGTGACCAGCTGTGGAGGGTGGACCTGATCGCCACCTTCGTGGACGTTCTGGCCTTCCGCCTGTCGGAGACCGCAGAGATCACCAGGGCGACCCGCACCGAGGACGCGGCAGTGGTGGCGGCCGAGTTGATGCGTCACGTGCCGTCCCTGGAGGCGGTGCTCATCGATCCTGACCTGTCTCCCGAACTGCGACAAGGCGTCGACTCCGCGCTGGCGGCCATCCAGTAGAGGGGCTGGGTTTTTCTTTTCGCCAGGTCGTGGCCCTAAACACGGCGTGGGAGCGACGGGACCCTACGGACTCGGGTCACCCGTCTTCGACAATGCCGAAGCGAAGAGGCCGGAAGGCACCGCGACAATGCCCAGACCTATCAGGACCAACAGCATCGCCAGAACTTTGCCCGCCACCGTGGTGGGTGCGATCCCCTCCGCACCCATCGTCAGGGAGGCCACCGACCAGTAGACGCAGTCGAAGAGGTTCCCGTAGGCTTCGTTGGTTTCGTGTTCGAACTCCCAGATCCCATATGCGGCGATGAAGGTCATGACCGCCGTCACCCCGGAGAAGAGCGCCAGCTCGTCCTTGATGTCGTCGAAGGCTTCTGAGAATCGGTCAACCGCCGAGCTGTAGCGAGCCAGTTTCAACACTCTCAGGGCCCGTAACAGACGTAGCGGTTTGCCGGCTCCCAGGATCTCTATTGCCGACAGACCGGCCACCACAGCCAGCAGATCGACGATCCCATAGAACGACCGCAGGTATTTGGTGGGGTGGTCGGAGGAATAAATGCGCATCGCATACTCGACAGTGAACAGTCCCCAGAAGCCAATCTCGGCGCGGCCCAACCAAACATCGACCGCGGTTCCCTCCGTCACCACGGTGTGCAACACCAAAGTGACCAGAGCCAAGATGACTATCACCCCCGACGCGGCCTCCGAGGCGCGTCCTACCCGCGTGCCCATGTTGAAGAGTCGCCACCGGAGACCTCCTGACCTCATCACGCTTTCCCTTTGGCGATGAGGGTGATGAAGTGAGTGGCGTCGACTATCGGCACCCCCAGCCGGCGGGCCTTGCGAGCCTTGCCGGAGCGGGAGCGGACGTCACCCGCAACCACCAGACCGCAGTGCTTGGTCACCGAATTCACGGGGTGGAGGCCTAGTTGTCGCGCCAGGTTCTCCAAGGTGGGCCTTGGCATGAAGTCACCGTCCACCATGGCTACCCCGGTAAAGCAAACGGCCATGCCAGGCGTCAGCCTGACAGACTTGATCTCATCGGTCTCGCTCTCCTCACCGAGCCTGCCATCACCATCGATCCCCAATGCGGCAGCCACCTTGTCGTGCAGGGCCCGCTCCTCTTTGGTGACAACCCCGTCGGCCAGGATTTGTGCAACCAGTCGCTCGTAGTACCTGTGGTGCATTTCCTCCCGATGCTCTTGGCCCAATTGCAGCGCCTGTGCGGTGGAGGTGAGCCAAATACGCTCCTCGTGAGCTAGCTCGCCGTCGTCGAGGCAGCGGTCGAGGGTGTCCAAGTACAACACCTCCGCCTCGGTGGTGGTGCGTGGCCAAGCCGTCCGGAGCGCCAGCATGCTCAGCGCTCCTCTCCGAGGGGGAGCATCAGGTCGTCTGACGGTCAAACCGGTGGCGTCGATGTTCGACCGGCAGCTTGCAGAAGAGAGGATTCCATCTTCCCATTGGCTTGATCGAGCCAACAAGAGCTGTGCGGCAACCCTCGCATCACCCAGAGCAGTGTGATCCGGTTGGTCGACACCCGCCTGCCGGGCCGCCACCGATAGCTTTTCATTCGTCAGGCGATAGGTGCAGACTCCCACCCCCGGATCGAAGGTCATGGTGGGAATCCGCCCCATCTCTTGGCGCAGCATCCTCAGGTCGAAGCCGATGTTGTGAGCCACCAGCACCGCCCCGTCCAAGCGAGCGGCGATGTCTCCGGCCACGGATTCGAACTCGGGCGCGGCCTCCAGCATCGAAGGTGTGATGCCGTGAATGTAAACAGGCCCCGGATCCCGATTGGGCTGAAGGAGGGTTTCATACTCTTCCACGACTTGTCCGTCCACGATTGTCACACACGCGAACTCCACGATCCGATCAATACGGGACAAGCCGGTGGTTTCGGTGTCGACGACCGCGATTCGGGCTTTGTTGGTGGGAGGTCTAATCATTTGGGCATAGATTAGATCCTGGATGTGACACAGTCGGGGGCCGGGACTGTCGTACCTCCCGGTCCCGCCCGGCAGCAGCCGGGTTGGGAGGTCTTTACCAGAGGGGCCAGGGAAGGGCTGAGCGGTCGGTGGG
>VXSV01000111.1 GCA_009837815.1 Acidimicrobiia bacterium | reverse complement strand
TGGAGCCGTTGTCGTCCGTCGCGGTCACCGTCACCGCGTAGCGTTTGCGAGTTTCATAATCCAGCGGTCCGGTGGTTCGCAGCCGGCCGCTGGCGCTGTCGATACTGAAACCGGCGGCATCCGAACCGCCCAGCGAGTAGGCAACTGCGCCGACGGGATTGGCAGGCGTCACCGGCGCGCCGACAGCAGTTCCGGCAGGCTGGTTCTCCGCCACCTGACGTTCCACAGTTCCGGAGGATTCGGAACTGAAGAAGGTCGAAAAAGTAGAAGCCGAGACGGCTGAGCTACCGGTCTGATCTCCACTCAGTCCGAAGAAAAACGTGAGGGCCATCAGCGTTGCCGCGGACCTCACCCACGTAGGATTCATTTGCGGGGGGGGGGCGCTCCTTAGCGACTCAGGGACCGGACCAGAGGATCATAGTTGCTTTTCGCGATTCGCGCCAAACCTCTCTCGCTTTCGGGTCTTTGTCTACTAGGTTGATGCTCGATGGTCTACTAGGTTGATGCTCGATGGACAATGAGGTAACCAGACATCCGAATGCGGAATCGGCGGGCCTGTGGGAGAAGGTGGTGCGCAAGCGCCTCGCCGACCTGGACAGCTTGTCGGATCGGAAAGTGGACGTCTGGCCCGCAAGGTTCGAACGCACCCATTCGACCCGGGAGATCAGGGAGTCCTACGGACACCTCGAAGCTGACGCCAGGACCGGACAGACGGCTGCGGTGGCAGGACGGATACGGCTGGTCCGCGACTTCGGACGGCTGGTGTTCATCACCCTTTCGGATCAAACCGGCGACCTCCAACTCTTCGTCTCCAGGAACGACATGGCGGCCGAATCCGCCGAGTTGGTGTCCCACCTGGATCTGGGTGATTGGGTGGGCGCCGCCGGAGAGGTGATCACCACCCGGCGGGGTGAACTCTCCGTCGGTGTGGACCGACTCACCCTTTTGGCCAAGTGCCTTGCTCCGCTTCCCGAGAAGTGGAAGGGCCTTCGGGACATCGAGCAGCGCTCCCGGCACCGGCACCTGGACCTGGTGGTCAACACGGACAGTCGGCAGACCTTCGAGATCCGCTCCGCCGTCGTTGCAGAACTTCGCAGCCAATTCCACCAACGGGGCTTCTTGGAAGTGGACACTCCCATCCTCACCTCCCGGGCCGCGGGGGCTGCCGCCCGTCCCTTCCGGACCCACCACAACGCCCTGGACATAGAGCTCTATATGCGAATCGCCACCGAACTGTACCTGAAGCGCCTCATAGTCGGGGGGTTCGAGCGGGTATTCGAGGTCGGGCGTATCTTCCGCAACGAGGGTGTGGACTCCTCCCACAATCCCGAGTTCACCATGCTGGAGTCATACCAGGCTTTTGCCGACTACCGCGACGTCATGGACCTGGTCGAAGAAGTGATCCCCGCGGTGGCCAGGGCGGCGACCGGCGCCACCCTGGTGGGCCGGGAGACCGCCGACGGACCCGCCGCTCCCATCTCCCTTGAGCCTCCCTTCCGCAAGGTCTCGATGCTCGACCTGGTAAGCGGGGAGATGGGAGAGGAGGTCACCCTCGACACCGATCCGCGGATCTTGGGTGAGATGGCGGCAAGCCGGGGAGTCGAGACCCGGGAGGAATGGGGGGCCGGTCGGATCATCTACGAACTATTCGACCGGCTTTTTGCCCCGAGGCTGTGGAAACCCACCTTCGTGGTCGACTATCCCCTGGAAGTCTCCCCGCTCGCCCGTCGCCACCGGCAAGAACCCCGGCTCACCGAGCGTTTCGAGTTGTTCATCGCCGGAGTGGAATTCGCCAACGCATTCTCCGAGCTGAACGACCCGGTCGACCAGCTGTCTCGATTCGACAGCCAGGCTTCCCTTCTTGGAGCGGGCGACCCCGAACTTCACCCGGTGGACGAGGAATTCGTGCTGGCTCTGGCATATGGGATGCCGCCGACCGGAGGCCTGGGCCTGGGGGTGGACAGGCTGGTGATGCTGTTGACCGGCCGGAGCCACATCCGCGACGTGATCCTCTTCCCCACGCTGCGACCCACCCAGAACCCCCTGTGGAGGACTTACCGCCGCCTGTTGGCCCGTCGTTTTGCAGATCTCAGCTGACTGAGACCCCCGCTGCCCGCAGAGCGGCGATCGACTTGTCCCCGTCGTCAGGGGAGAGATTGACCGCGGCGGTGGCGTCCAGAGGCACCTCTACCTGATAACCCAGACGAACCGCGTCCAGGGCGGTGTCCTTCACGCAGTAGTCGAGGGCCAGCCCCACCACCACCACCCTGGCGATGTTCCTTTCCTGCAGAAGGGAATGCAACTCGGTGGGCCGGTCCTTTCCTTCTACCAGGTCCCGCATGGTGAACCCCGAATAGCCGTCCTCCCCGGCGCCGCCTTTCTTCACCGACACCCCCTCGACCATCAGATCGGGATGGAAATCCGCCCCCCGGGACCCGCCCACGCAGTGCACCGGCCAAATCCCCCCGTCCTTGGCGAAGTGGGGAGTCGTCTCCGGATGCCAGTCCTGGGTGTAGAAGACCGGCCAACCCTCTGACCGCGCCCTCTCCACCAGCCCGTTAACCACCTTCACCACCTTCCCGGCCCCCCGGACAAACAGGGAGCCCTTCGGGTCGGCGAAGTCGTTCTGGACATCCACCACCACCAGGGCGGTCCCTACTGAAGTCCCACTCATGATCCAACCGGTAGCGTACCACTCCTCCGCCGACCAGGCGCCCTGAAACCGGTGTAGGCGGCCGGTTCGGGTAGCGGCCATCCTCCCACTCCACAAGTCGAAGTCGAGATCACTCCGATCTCGATACGGTCCCTATCTTTCAAGGTAAGGGATGGTGTTGACACATGGGCCGTGCGTCACCCACATCAAGTTCCAGAGCGTAAACAAACCCTTGCTTGCGATTTTTTCGATTTATTGTACGATAGGCCTTTACGGAAGAGAGGAACCCGAATGCCCGCACTGCTGGAACGCGAGAGAACAGTCTTGCCACCTAAGGAATCCCTAGACGATCTCACTGCCCTTCTTCGCAATCACCCAGGGCCCATCACGCTGTCAAGTCCCGACGGACCCCATTTGGTTCTACCACGTGAGATCTTTGAGGTGTTGAACAACGTAGTCGAAGCAATGGCGGCCGGCCAAGCCGTCATAGTGGCTCCTATACGGCAGCGCCTTACCACCCAGCAAGCCGCTGACCTGCTAGGAATCAGCAGACCGACCTTCGTCAAGCTTCTGAGTTCTGGAGAGATCGCGTACGAGCAACCCGGCCGCCACCGCCGTGTGCTCCTTACTGATGTACTCGCCTATCGCCGGCGGCGTTCCGCGAATCGCCGCAAGGCTCTGGACCGCATGGTTGAGGTTGCAGAGGAAAGCGGTATGTACGAACGCACTACAAGTCCCCCCGGCAAAATGAGGTGACCGAGTGGGGTTCGCAGTTTTTCTGGACACATGCACGTTGTATCCAGCCCATCTGCGGGACACTTTTTTGCGATTAGCCGAACTTGGCCTGTACCAGCCTCTTTGGTCTTGCCACATCCTTCGCGAACTGTCATCCAACTTGGAGAGCACAGCCCAAATCGACACAGTAGCTTTGGAACGCCTTCTTGGGGAAATGCGAGGAGCGTTCCCGGAAGCACAAGTCGATGGTTACGAGGACCTTATCGAGTCGATGGCATGTCACCCCAAGGATCGACATGTACTAGCGGCAGCAGTACGTGGCAAAGCCGGGGCCATCGTAACTTTCAACCTCTCAGACTTTCCTGACACAGCCCTCAAACCCTATGAAATAGAGGTAATACATCCAGACGACTTTCTCCTGGACCTACTAGACCTCGCGCCGGATCTCGTGATCGAAGAACTCGAACGCCAAGCTCAAGCCAACCGCCGCAGACCAGCCACGCTCCGAGAACTTCTCGATGCTCTCAGCACAATTCAAATAAACAAATTCGAAGAGGTTCGTGGCTGGAAAGCAGGCTGATTCTCGGTAGCCACTTTCTCAACGGGACAAGACGGCCACCCACCTCCCTGGACAGGACACCTAGATCAACTCTTTACCACGGTCCCCGACTGTATGACCATCCTGTGGGGATCCCAGAGCACGTCCGGTCTCTCGAACGGGTTTCCCGCCAACACCACCAGGTCGGCGGTGGCGCCAACCTCTATGACCCCCAGGTCGGGGCGGCGGATTATCTCGGCGTTCACGGAGGAGGCGGCGCGGAGCATCTCCCCCACCTCCATGACCTCGGAACGGACGCGGAAATCGAAGAGTTGTTCGTCCTCGAGGTCTCCGATCAGGTCTGTGCCCATCCCCACCCGGACTCCGGCATTCCGGGCGATCTCCAAGGATGCGATGCCCGCTTCAACCACTTCCAGGTTCTTGCGTTGCGACTCAAGAGGTTGGCCCAGGTCCTCTCCTCTTCGTTTCATGGCTTCGTAGCAGATCAGGGTGGGCACCAGATAGGCGCCCCGTTCCGCCATCAGCGCGGAGGCCTCGGCGTCCAGCAGGTTGCCGTGTTCGATGGTTCTCACCCCGTTTGCCACCGCGTGAGTGATGGCTTCGGGTGAGTAGGCGTGGGCAGCCACATACGAGTCGAGCCTGGCCGCCTCTGCGCAGACTGCGCGAACCTCTTCTGCGTCGTACTGGACCTGGCGAATCGGGTCGGTGGGGGACATCACGCCGCCCGATGCGAAGATCTTGATGGCGTGGGCGCCGGTACGGATCCTTTCCCGCACCGCCCGGCGAAGATTGTCGGGGCCGTCCACCACCTCACTCAGATAGCCGCAGGTGTGCTCGGCAAAGATGTGAGCAGGGCGGGGATCGCCGTGACCTCCGGTCTGGGTGAGCCCCGGGCCGGTGTACAAATAACGCGGCCCGCTCATGAGTCCCTCCTCGAGCGCCATACGGAGGCCTATGTCGCCTCCTGACGGATCCCGGACGGTTGTAAACCCTCTCCGGAGGGCCGCATCGAGCCGCCGGGCCGCCTTCTGAGCCACGTAGCTCATCGGGAGGCTCTCCAGCTTCATCATCTCGAAGTCGACTCCGTAGGCATGGAAGTGGGCGTCGATCAGGCCCGGGGTGATCAGACGACCGCCGACATGGATCACGCGGGCCCCATCCGGTGGCGAGCCGTCAAGCCCCACCACCACTCCTCGGTCGATGTGCACCGGGTGCTCCGCCGGGCCTCGAGAGACTCCATCGAACACCAGGCCGTCGACCAGAGACAGCAAGGACTTTCCCATGGAGTCAAAGGTAGCCGGACGAAAGCCGCTCAGACCTGCATACCGGGTGGAAGTCTTTCTCCCGCGAGAGGCGTAATCTGACATGAGAGATGACCACTCCTCTCCAGCACGGGGTCCTGTTCACCGACCTCTACCAGTTGACCATGGCCCAGGTGTACTTCAGCCACGGGATCGCTGACAACGAGGCCCGCTTCGAGCACTATTTCCGAACTTACCCCTCATACGGGGCTCATCGGGCGGGATATTGCGTCTCGGCGGGCCTCGGGCCTCTGGCGTCCCGTTTGGAGAGATACCGCTACGGGGACCAAGAGCTGGCCGCCCTGGCTCACATGCGCTCGGTATCGGGCGCCCCCCTCTTCGGAAAGGACTTTCTGGACTGGCTGGGCGCCAACGGGGACTTCCGCCGACTGACCCTTCGGGCTGTACCCGACGGACGGCTGGTCCATCCCCATACCCCGATCACCGTGGTGGAAGGACCGTTGGCCCTGGCCCAGTTGGTGGAGACCCCCCTGCTGAACCATCGCAACTTCGCAACTCTGGTGGCCACCAAGGCTTCAAGGGTCAAACAGGCCGCCCGGTCGGGGACCGTCCTGGAGTTCGGGATGCGCCGCGCGGCGGGATTGGGCGCCAACCTGGCCACCGAGTCCGCCCTGGTGGGAGGCGCGGACTTTTCCTCCAATGTGGGGGCGTCCCACAAGGTCGGCCTGCCCGCCAAAGGCACCCACGCACACTCTCTGGTCCAGGCATTCATAGCGCTGGGTGGCGCCGAATTGGACGCCTTCCGGGCTTATGCGCGGATCTATCCCGATGACTGCGTGCTCTTGGTGGACACCATAGACACCCTGGAGTCGGGCGTTCCCAATGCCATCAGGGTGTTCGAAGAGCTACGCGCCGGGGGGCGCCGGCCAGCGGGGATTCGATTGGACTCCGGGGACCCGGCGTCATTGGCCCCGGCCGCCGCCCGGATGCTTGACAAAGCCGGTTTCGGGGACGTGCCCATCGTCCTGTCCGACCGGCTGGACGAAATATCCATCTCCCGGCTCACCGAAAAACTGGCCCGCGACGCCGACGATCCCGACCGGATCATCGGCCGGCTGGTGTTCGGAGTGGGAAGCCGGTTGGCGACCTCGGAAGGCGCGCCGTACCTCGACGGGGTGTTCAAGTTGACGGCGGTCCGCCAGGATCATCGCTGGAGACATGCCTTCAAACGCACCGATGACCCGGCTAAGGCAGCCCCACCCGGCCGCAAGAGCCTGTGGCGACTCTACGGAGACAGCGGTTACGCCCACGGGGACATGGTGACCCTGGCGGAAGAGACGCCCGACCGGAAAGAAGAGGATGCTCCCGAGCCCCTGCTTGAAGACGCTTGGAGACACCGAAAGCTCTCCGGAGAAGAAAACCTCCAGGCGGCCCGGGCCAGGCGGCGAGCAGACATGGCCCGCCTGCGGGCCGAGTGCTCGGACTTGGTGGATCCAGAGCCCTATCCGGTGGTCCGCAGTCCCGGGCTGCAGGAGCTGTCCGACCGGGTGCCGGCCGCGGTGATGATCGGCGAGGGCTGATATCTGTGGAGGAAATGCTGCAGCTTTGGTTGCCCCTCGCAGCCTTGGCGGTGAGCGCCTCCATCGCTCTGGTCGCCAGAATTCTGGAACGCCGCCGTCCCCGACGACGGTTGATGAAAGGCCTCGACCCCGGGGTCTCTCTGTTCACTTCAGAACGGTGCCCAGGGTGCGATCCGGTCCGGTCACGCCTGATCGAAGTGCTGGGACCCGAGGGGTTCCGGGAGATCAAATGGACCGAGCACCCCGATCTCTTCGTGACCCACATGGTCGACCGCGTGCCCACCACGGCCGCGGTGAATGCAAGCGGAGACGCCCTCATCTGGGAAGGGATGCCCCCTGTGCGACTGCTCCAACGGTGGAGGTCCTTTGTTAACCTGCACTAACGCCTTAAAGTGGGGGAGGTTATGGGCCCCAGTTGCTATCGGTGTGGAAAAGCGGCCGCGTCGTGGATGGCGATCGACTATCGGAACCGGCGGGTTTGGCTTTGGGACCTTGGATTCTCCACCCGGGAGGGTGTGCTCTCGGCCGTCTGCCGGCACCATGCCGACCGGCTAACTCCTCCATTAAAATGGACGCTATTCGACCGTCGCAACGTCACCGAGATGTTCCAGTCCTCCAAGGAAACGGGAGTCGCCTGAGGAGCGGCGCGCCGGGCCGACGCCCTCCGCATCCTCGATGATCCGTCTCTCCAGGTTTTGGTACCCCGGTTGGGTGCTGGCGGTCCTCTCCCTGATGGTCCTGGCTGTGCTCAGCCCCCATCTGCTCTTCGTGGAGAACACTCCCTCCGGCGGCGACATGGGCGCCCATGTCCTGGGACCAGCGGCCATGCGCGATGTGCTGCTGCCCTCCGGACGCCTGCTGGGCTGGTCCAATGCCTGGTTCGCCGGATTCCCTCTCTACTACTTCTACTTCCCCCTTCCGTCGATGGTCATTGTGCTGCTGGACGTTTTCCTGCCCTACGGGGTGGCTTTCAAGCTGGTGACGGTGGGAGGTCTCCTACTCCTTCCTCCGGCGGTCTACTTTTTGACCCGCGCCCTGGACTTCTCCCGGCTGATCGCCTTGACCACCGCGGCCGGGGGGACGGTGTACGCCCTGATGGAAAGTTTCAGCATCTACGGCGGGAACGTGGCCTCCACTCTGGCCGGCGAGTTCACCTACAGCTGGTCGTTCAGTCTGGGTTTCATCTACCTGGGTCTTCTGATCCGGGTGATAGAGGGCGAGTCGCGCCTTCTTCCGGCCACTGCGGCGGTGTTCTGCGTGACGGTGCTCTGCCATCTGCTGACCACCTTGCTGCTGGTGATCGGGACGCTGGGTTTCCTGTTGCTGAGGAAAGCTCGCCGTCCGCTGATAGCCGCCTCGGCGTGGGCTTTCGCTCTCACCGGCTTCTGGTCCGTCCCTTTCCTTGCCAACCTGGCCTACAGTTCCGATCTGGCCTGGAGCCCCCTCACCAGGTGGCGAGAATTCTTCCCGGTGGAGATTTGGGTGCTGCTCCCGCTGTCCCTGGCCGGCTTGGTCTGGTCGCTGCGCCGCGCCTGGCGAATCGGAGAGACCTGGAAGATAGTGCCCCTCCTGATAACCACGGTGGCCCCCATCGTCTACTACCCCCTGCCCATCCGCCTCACCAACCGGTTCCCCGAACTGTTCTTAGACGAACGGTGGAAGCTTTACAACGGGAGGTTGCTCCCCTACTGGTACTTCGGAGTGATCTTCTTCGCCATGCTGGCGGTGGGCGCCCTGTTGTTGGTCGTTGCCCGCCGCCTCCCCCGCCTCTCCTC
>VXSV01000037.1 GCA_009837815.1 Acidimicrobiia bacterium | reverse complement strand
ATATAATAATCATTATCTTTTGTAATATGATTACATAAAAACCACGGGAGCCAAGATATGAGATCAGGGGACATATACCAGAGCCTGACGACCACCAACCGATGGTGGATGGATCATAAAGGGTGGACCAGTCAGGATCCGGACTTGCGCAACGCTTCCAAAGCGCCGTTTCGCTACACGGCCGGGGTGCTCACCGAACTCACGCCGGGAGGGTTGTATGTGATGCGCGGGCCCCGTCGGGTGGGCAAGTCGGTGGAGATAAAACACACCATAGCGAGCCTGCTTTCCTCCGGCGTCCACCCCCGTCGTATAGTCCACATGTCAATGGAGGGCTGGGATGCCCGACACCTCGCCCGATTTGTCGGCATAGCTCAACAGCTGACTCTGGATGGGCCCCGTTACTGGTTTCTCGACGAGATATCCGGCGTTGTGGGAAGCTGGCCGGAAAGGATCAAGTGGCTACGCGACAACGATCGGCGTTTTCAAACAGATACGGTGGTTCTCACCGGTTCCTCCTCGGCAGACCTACGGGAGGCAATGGGTGTGCTGGCAGGGCGACGAGGCGCCGTCAATGCGCCGGATCGGGTCTTGTTGCCGATGGGATTCCGGCAATTCGCGTCGCTTGTGGTAGAGGAGACGCTCCCTCACGACATCGGACCCTTTCCCATCGCCGACCTCTCCGAACACCTACTAGAGGCGACTTTCGCCCTTGTGCCCTGGCTGGGAATCCTGGTAAACGCCTGGGAAACTTACCTGTGGGTGGGAGGTTTCCCTTTGGCTGTGTCGGGATATCTCCGGGACCGCCAAGTCGATCCTGCCCTGTGGGCCGGACTCTGGGAAGTCATAAGTGGAGACGCCTTCCGAAAGGCGCGGCAGTCGGATCTTCAGACCAGGACAATGCTGGAACGGCTGGTTCGAAGTCTGGGATCTCCCGTCAATGTCGCTCGCATCGCGAGAGAAACGGATGTTGCGCCACTCACTGCTCAACAGCGGATAGACAATCTTCGTGAGGCGTTCGTCGTATGGACATGCTACCGGGAGGAGGGCCTGAAGCCCAGACTCAAAGCACAGAAGAAGATCTACTTCACCGATCCGGTCTACGGACTTTTGACGCCGCGGCGAGTGGATCTTTCTGTCTTGTCTGAACAGCAGTTGGGTGTAGCTCTTCTCCGCAGCCTTGAAAGGGAGAAACCGGGATCCTACGTCCACTCCGATGGCGTTCTGTACCATCGAACCAAAAGCCAAAGGGAAATCGACTTTGTCGGGCCGGACTTCGGTGGCGTGGCAATCGAATCCAAGTATGTGGATGACGGTCCCTGGCGATCTGCGGAGGGTCGTATGTTCAAGGCCTCACCTTGGACGGGCATCGTGGCTACCCGAAGCCAGTTGGACCTTCGAGATAACGAGGCCTTGGCCATACCTGCCGGTATTCTTGCCTGGCTACTCGACACCCAACGAAGCGAGGAGCCGATTCGGTCGTTGGGTCTCCCCGACGTGTCAAGACGGTGGCCGGGAGAGGAATCACCTTTCCGAGACAGCATCGGCGAGGATCCCCTTCCCGGACTGGGAGCATCAGGCTGAGCCTTTGCGCTATCGGCCGACCTCGATCCGCAGTGAAAAGTCGCGAAAATCGGTGCCCTTTTGGGTTCCCTCCCCCGCCACCGCCTCCATGGGTTGAACGCGCTTGCCCAGATCGGAGCAAGCCTTGTTGAACAAGGGGACTTGATCCCCGTATGCGGTCCGCGCGACGCCGGAACGAACCTTGCAGGTGTTTGGTTCCTATCAATATGAAGGGTGGGTGGGACAACAGTCAACCCCGCGGGCTCGATAATTTTCCCAACCTTCTGCGCGGGATCCGGTGGTGGTCCTGGGATCCGAGCCGGATCGGGACAGCCTAACCTCGGTGGCATGACTCAATGGATCACAACCTCCGACGGGGTGCGCATCGCCTACCACGAAGTGGGCGCAGGCGACCCCGCAATCATTTTCATCCACGGGGCCTACGGAAAACGGGGAGGCTTCAACTTTCAGGAGGACTACTTCTGTCCCGGTCACCGGTGCATCTCGGTCGACCTGCGGGGCCACGGCGACAGCGACAAACCCGACGAGCCTTACACCATGGAACAACACGGCGACGACATGGGAGACCTCATCCGCCAACTTGGGCTGAACCGACCAGTGATGGTGGGCCAGAGCGCGGGAGGACAGGTGGTGATCTCCACGGCCGCCCGCCATCCCGAGTTGGTGGGGGCCGTCGCCAGCCTCGACTCGCCCAGCAACATCCCCGGATGGCACCAGGCCCATCACGGGCCCTACGCCCATCTGATGAACCAGCGCGGGCCCGGTCTCCGGGATGCGCTCTATAAGTTCCTACGGGTCGCTTACCTGCCCACCGACGATCCTTCCCGGGTGGGCGCCATGCCCGAGCGCCTCGCTGAAGTGTCCGAGGATCTGATCCTCAACACCTGGCGGGGGAAGATCGATTACGATCCCACATCCACCCTGCGAGCCGTGAAGTGCCCCTACCTGTACATAGACTGCGGCCAGCCGGACCTCGACTTCGACCTGCTCCGGGAACTGTGCCCTCAAGTGGTGGTCGGCAAAACCGTGGGCGCCGGGCATCGGGCCCTGCAGGACGTGCCGGACCAGGTCAACGCCATGCTCAACCGCTTCATCCAACACGCCGACGCCATCGCTGCCGAAATGGTACGAACCGGCGGAGTGTTCCAATACACCCTCCCGGAGAGATAGGACCAGACTCGGAAGACCAGGCAGGCGTCTCGCTCCGACCCGAACGCCGAAACCTGCTCGGCCGGCTTCCCGGTCAGGCACGAGAACCTAAGCTGAGTGGCATGACTGAATGGATAACCACCTCCGACGGGGTCCGTCTCGCCTACCACGAGATGGGCGCCGGCGACCCGGCCATCATCTTCATCCACGGCGGCTTCGGCGATAGGAGCGGGTTCGGCTTCCAGGAGGAGTACTTTGCCCCTAATCACCGGTGCATCTCCGTCGACCTGCGCGGCCACGGCGAAAGCGACATACCAGACCAGATCTACACCATGGAAAAACACGGCGACGACGTGGCCGAGTTCATCCGCCAACTGGGCCTGCAAAAGCCCGTCCTGGTCGGACAGAGCATGGGAGGACAGGTGATTATCTCGGCCGCCGCCCGCCATCCCGACCTGGTCGGGGCGATCGCCAGCCTTGACTCGCCCAGCAACATCCCCGGATGGCACGCCTACCATCACGGACCCTTCGACCATCTGATGCGAGAGGGCCAAGACATCCGCAAGGCGCTGGAGCTGTTCTTGAGCGCCGCCCACCTGCCCACCGATGACCCGAACCGCGCCAAGAACACCTCCGAGCGGTTGGCCCGCCTCGGCGACAAGAGGATTCTCAACGGCTGGAGAGGGATGATGGCCTTCGACGCCGGGCCGGTGCTGGCCGGGGTGAAGTGCCCGTATCTTTATGTCGACTGCGGCCAGCCTCGCCTCGACCTTGACCTGCTCCGTGAGCTGTGCCCCCAGGTGGTGGTCGGCAAGCCGGTCGGCGCCGGGCATGGCGCCCTCCGGGTGGCGCCGGACCAGATCAACGCCATGCTCAACCGCTTCATCCAACACGCCGACGCCATCGCCGCCGAAATGAAGCGCACCGGCGGAGTGTTCCAATACACCTTCCCCGAGAACTGAGCGCCCCGGGCCCGGCCCGCACGTCCGCCGACGCGCGATCACCTTTGGCCCTGTACCACGCGCCGGTTGGCCGGGTAGGCTCTGGCGGATGACTGAATGGATCACTACTTCCGACGGCACTCGCATCGCCTACGACCAGGTGGGCGCCGGCGACCCGGCCATCATCTTCGTTCACGGCGGTTTCGGAGGCCGGGGCGGCTTCGACCTCCAAGAGGAGTACTTCTCCCCCAATCACCGCTGCATCCAGGTCGACCTGCGCGGCCACGGCGAAAGCGACAAGCCGGAAACCTGGACCATGGCGGACCACGGCGACGACATGGGTGAACTCATCCGGCAACTGGGCTTGCAAAAACCCGTCCTGGTCGGACAGAGCATGGGGGGACAGGTGGTGATATCCACCGCCGCCCGCCATCCCGACCTGGTGGGAGCGGTCGCCAGCCTTGACTCGCCCAGCAACGTGCCCGGCTGGACCGCCCGCGTTCACGGTCCCTACGATCACCTGATACAAAGAGACCAAGACTTCCGGAAGGCTCTGGAACAATTTCTCAGCGCCTCCCACCTGCCGACCGATAACCCGAACCGCGCCAAGGAGACCGCCGAGTTCCTGGCCGGCCTCGACGACAATGTGATCCTCAACGACTGGCACGGGATGAGCGCCTTCGATCCCGCTTCGGTGCTGGCCGGGGTGAAGTGCCCCTACCTGTATGTGGACTGCGGCCAGCCGTACATCGACCTGGATGTGGTCCGGGAACTGTGCCCGCAGGTGGTGATCGGCAAGCCGGTCGGCGCCGGGCACAGCGCCCTCCGGGTGGCGCCGGACCAGATCAACGCCATGCTCAACCGCTTCATCCAACACGCCGACGCCATCGCCGCCGAAATGAGGCGCACCGGCGGCGTGTTCCAATACACCTTCCCCGAAGACTGAGCGCCAACCTCCCACGGGCATGGCATCGTCATTAGCCAAGGAGGGACATCATCACGCCGACCAGAATCAGCCCCACGCCTGCCCATTGAAGCCGGTGGAGCCGTTCACTGAAGAAGATCACACCGCCGACGACCGATAGCACCTTTCCGCTTTGGGAGATGATTGCGATCAGCCAAGCCGGTGCGTAGGCCAGTCCGTATCCGAACGATATGAAAGAGACGCCGTCGATCAGTCCCACCAGGCCCAAGAGCCATCCTGTCCTCCAGGTGATCTTCACCGGGGATTGTGAGTCGTCTCCTCCTTGCCGCCGCCGCAGTCCCAGCCGGGAGAAGACCACCAGCACCAACAGGACGAAGGCCACAGTGAAGACCCGCTGGGTTATGACGGTCAGGCTGGAGTCGACACCGTCCCTGATGGGGATCTTCAGGCCGGCGTTGGACAGCGATCCCACGAAGACGCCGATCAAGGCGAAGACCGGTCCCCAGGTGACCAGTCGAATGCCGGCGCCGCGTTCGATCACCAGCGACACCAGGACTGCTCCCAGCACGGCGATCGGTATTCCTGCCCACTGTACGGCGCCGGGCCTCTCCCCCAGCAGCCAAAAGGAGTAGACCACCGTCATGGCGGTCCCCAGGGAGCCGATCGGCGTAACCACCGAAATCGGACCCAGCCGGAGGGCCATGTAGGAGCCCAAGAAGGAGGCGCCGACGCAGGTGCCCAGAAATGTCAAGAGGATCAGGTGGTCGGTGGTCATCTCGATCGGCACGTCGATGAGGAGCGCCCAGGCGACCATCACCAAAAGGGCCACAGTCAACGTGACAGCAGCCGAGCGCAACACGCCGAAGCGCCGAGCCACCACCGCGGTGAGCAGACGGTTGATCCCCAGCGTCACCGCGGTGACGAACCCGAACATGACGCCGGTCAACATCCCGCGGGCATCCTCACGCCTCTTTTATTGGTAAGGAATCGCAACCGGAGAACTACCCGGATAGGGCAGCCTCCAAGAAACGAAGAGCGTCGTAGAAGTTGAATGTGTCATAGTGGCGCCGGGCCCGGGCGATCAAATCGGCCTGGCCGGGGGACAGATCCATTCCCGAAGCGCTCTCGAACAGTTCGTCGGAGCGGGCCTCGAGTTCCTTCATCTCGTAATAGAGATCCCGGGCCAGGAGGAACTCTTCAAGCCCTGCCCCGGTGTCATAATCCCCGGCCAACACCCCTTTGACCTTGAGCCTCTCGATCTGAGTGGCGAACACAATCTCGGGGTGGTAGCCCGGCAGGTCCAAGTCCCACAAGGCTTCCTGGTCCTCCCAGCCGAAGGAGGGGTCGATCTGCTCCCAGATGGTCCCGATGTCCTCAGGCGTCAGGCTCAGCCGGCGATGGCTGTTGATGAGATTGGCCTCGATCTCCCAACCCTGGTACCGGGTCTGGGGATCATCAAGGAACTCGAAGGTGCGAAAAGCGGCGGAAAGAATCCGGTATACCAGGTCCTTGTTGTTGTCAACCCAATCGCGGTTGGCCAAGAGGCCGACCCCGCCGACAGTGGATTTGGCGATGGCCGTCTGCTGGGAGAATGGATCGTTCTCGATCATCATCCCGAAGTTGATCAGCGGATCCCAGCCGTTGCGCATCATCTGCACCAGGACCGGAGCGCTATAAGGCACGGCGTACTCGATCCGGCCCGGAACAGCTGAAAACTCCACGATCGTGGAATCATGCAGGTATTGCGGATTGGCGTAGTTACGCCAGTCATTGGTGGTTAGCCGGATCGGCTGAACGTTGCCGTCGTCATCCAACAACGGCTCTCCGTCACGGCCCAACAGCACCTGGGGGTTGCCCTCCTCGTCCAGAGCGGGAATCTCCTGCTGATAGGACTCCCACCACTCGTCCAGATAGGCAAAGAAGGCATCCAGGTACTGATTCTGCTCGATGCTGCCGGGCGAAATGTGGATGTCCGCGCCAACCAGCTGCTGGACAGCAGCCTTGGCGGCATCCGGGAAGTCCATCCCTTCGTCAACCAGTTCCATGACAGTCTTCGAAGGGCTGTCGGGCGCCACCAGGACCGCATAGCCCACATAGATGTCCGCCAACAGTATGGGAGGCGTCTGTTGAGCATAGGTCTCCAACGTCCCGAACAACCCCGGCACCCACCCGAGGACCACGTTGCCTTCCCCGCTCCGCAACCAGGCAATGGCTTCGGCGCCGGAGATGAAACGGTAGGTGGGCGTGTTGGGAACAATGGTGATGTTCAGGTCGTCCCACCACCCCAACTCCAGGGGAATGTTCCAAAAGGCGGTGTCCGCGCAGCAGGCGTTGAAGCCCATGGCGACCTCGGCTGCCCGGATCTCAGGGGTCCCCGCCGCCATCGGCTCTTGCGGAGCCTGCCGGGTCTCATCAGCGTCGACATCGACGGCGTCGACCACAGCCTCAAGGGCTTGAGTCGGAGTTGCAGTCGCCTCCGGAGCAGGCGTACCCGCGCCATCGCCGCAGCCGGCGACCAACAACGCCCCGGCAGCCACCAGGGCTATGGGTAGGGTGAGTTTCCTCGTTGCGCTCTCCTCCCCCTCGCTTGCTCGTCGGCCGGCCGGCCGTCTGCCAGGCGCTACGCCTAACAGTCAACCGACCCGCACCCTTGGGAATATACCCGGCCCGTCCTAGCCGACCAGGGACATCACCACTCCCACGGTTATCAGAGCCACTCCCGTCCACTGCAGGCTGTGAAGTCGTTCGTTGAAGAAGATCACCCCGCCGACCACGGCGATCACCCGGCCGGTCTGGGAGATGATCGAGATCAGCCAGGCGGGTGCATGGGCCAATGCGTAGCCGAAGCATATGAAGGAACCGCCGTCGATGATTCCCACCAAGCCCATCAGCCATCCTGTCCTCCAGGTGATCTTAACCGGTGTGCTCCTCTCGGACCGGGCGTCTCCCCTCAGACGCCCTTGCACGGTCACCCGGGAGAAGACCACGAACACCAGGAGGATGACGACCACCGTGAACACTCGTTGGGTGATGACGGTCACGTTGGGATCGACTCCGTCCCTTATGGGGATCTTGAGTCCGGCGTTGGAGAACGACCCGACCAGCACGCCGGTGAGAGCGAAAACGGGCCCCAGGGTGATCAGCCGTATCTTGGCTCCCCGCTGGATCACCACCGACGCCAGCACCGCGCCCAATACCGCCACCGGTATTCCCGCCCACTGCAGCTCACCCGGCCTCTCTCCGAGCAGCCAGAACGAGTAGACCACCGTCATGGCGCCCCCCAGAGCGCCGATCGGGCTCACCACCGAGATCGGGCCCAGCCGGAGAGCCATGTAGCCGCAAAGAAAGGCCGCCCCGATGCAAGAACCCATGAAGATCAGAAGCAGCAGGTGATCGGCCTCCATCTCGACCCGGACGCCGATCAACGCCGCCCAGGCCATCATCACCAAACAGGCCAGGGTCACCGTGACCGAGACAGAGCGCAGCACGCCGAAACGTCGCACCACTACTGCGGTGAGCAGGCTGTTGATCCCCAATGTCACCGCGGTGATGAACCCGAAGATGATGCCGGTCACCATCACAAAACAGCTTAAATCACAAGTAAGGAACCAAGCTGACTATTCCCGGCCCGCCGCCCTGGGCGCGGTCTCCGGCGCCGGGGTTAAAGCCGAAGCGCGGGACCGGAGGGAAAAACCCGTCCGGTCCCGCGCTTGGCGTGTTATCTGCCTACTAGGCAAACACTAACGGAAGCTTTACCCGATGAGGGCGGCCTCCAAGAAGCGTTCGGCGTCGTAGAAGTTGTAGATGTCGTAGTGGAACTGCGCCTGCTCGACCAAGTCGGCCTGGCTGTCGGAGAGATCCAACTCTGCAGCCCGGGCGAACAGGGCGTCTGAACGGTCCTGCATGCCCTTCATGTCGTAATAGAACTCCTGGGCCAGCAGGAACTTCTCCAACCCGGCTTCGGTGTTATAGGTCTCGGACAGAACGCCCTTGGCCTTCAGAGCCTCGATCTGGGTCCTGAACACCGTCTCGGGGTGGTAGCTCGGCAGGTTCAGGTCCCACACTGCTTCCTGGTCCTCCCAGGTAAAGGAGGGGTCGATGGTGTCCCAGATGATCCCGATGTCCTCGGGCTCCATGTTCAACTGGCGCTTCTCGTTGATG
>VXSV01000055.1 GCA_009837815.1 Acidimicrobiia bacterium | reverse complement strand
CTCTCGACCGCCAGTGGGATCCCGGCCCCCCCTCCCCGTCGGGTCATCTCCACCTGGTAGGCGAATGGACCGCTCCCGGTCAAGACAGTCAAACGTCCTTCTCTCATTTGCACCGCAAGAGTCACAGAATCCACCCGCTCCACCGGCGGTCCCCTCAGGTCAGCGCTTCGGGAAGGTAGAGCCCCGATATCGGTGAAGTGAAGAGAGACAGAGAACACCAGCCAGGTGAAAATCACCAGTGGCGTAACCGGGGCTTGAACAAGGCGGGCGCCGGACCAGATCCTCCGTGTCACCCAGCCCAAAGCCAGGAGAGCCGCCCCGATCGGCCACAGGGCGCCGACGTCCAAGAAGATCGCCGGTGACAGGACTCGGATCGCCACCCCCACCGCGAGAACGGCCAAGACCCCGGCGATGAGCCCCCAAGCTCCCCTCTTTTGTACCAGGAGGCGCTCCGGTTGGGTCACTCCTCGAATGAGCGTCCCAGGACAACCACGATGTCGATCCCTTCCTGTTCCAGCGGGATCCCTTCCACCAGCGCGTCGGGAACCAGTTCATCCCTTAGGAGTGCGGCCTCCCTGGAGAGACCGTCCCGGTGCCACACCCGTGAGACATCCAGGCGTTGAGCATGATTGTCCGGCGCGGTTACCCCGTACCCGGCCTCCTCCAGCCGTCCGGACAACCTCCCGGCCACGCCCTGGACGCCGTTGGCGTTGAGAACCCGAACCACCAACTGGGCCGGGTCGAGAGGCGGAGGGACAGTGGTCGTGGTGGTGGTGGAGGTAGTGGCGACCGGCGCAGTTGTAGAAGTGGTGGTGTCGGCTTCTATGGCCGCGGTTGTAGCGGGGCGGGTGGTGGTAGAGGTGCCCGCCTCGGGCTCGGTCACATTGGTCACCGCCTCAGAGGTTGGGGTGGTCTCGGCGACAGAAGTTGTGGGGACCGCTTCCGTAAACAGGTCGTCGTCGGAGAAGAGCCACCATATGAAAATGATCATCGCAACCAGCAGCAGAGCCAGGACGGTTCTCAGGATTATGTCCCGCCAAAAGGGTGACCAGCCTCCCGCGGCGTGTCGGCCCCTCACTGTCGACCTGCCGACGCGGGGCCGGCACACAGCAACTCATGCGCCTCGCCGGTTTGGGTGAATGGGGACACAAGATTCGACATCCCAACAGTAGGTTATCGCAGTCTTTTGCTAAGTTGGCACATTTAGGAAGGGACCTGCGGGGAGCTGGCGGTGGGACTCGAACCCACGACCTGCTGATTACAAATCAGCTGCTCTGGCCGTCTGAGCTACGCCAGCTGGTTGAGTTCGGGATCGTACCATTTCGACGCCAAGCCCTGATCACGGTTTCTGAAGATACCCGCGGACCCGGGCCAGTTCGAAGAGCGCCAGACCGGCCGCTACCGACGCGTTCAGGCTCTCGGTGTCTCCGACCATGGGGATTGAAGCCAGTTGGTCCACCCGTTGAGCCACCAGCCTCGACAGGCCCTGGTGCTCGGCGCCGACCACCAGTGCGGCGGGTTCCTCCAGCAACTCCAAACCCAGAAGAGACGTCGGTGCGTCGGCTGCCAGGCCGATTGTCCAGATGCCCATGCGGGAGAGTCGGGTGAGCGTTTCAGCTATGGAGGAGACCATGCACACCCGGGTCCGTTCCAGGGCTCCCGCGGCGGCCTTGAAGGCTGTGGGAGTGAGTGGGGATCCCCTCCGCCGGGGAATTATCAACCGGGGAGTTCCCGCCGCCACCGCGCTTCGGGCGATCGCACCCAGGTTGCGGGGATCGGAGATACGATCGACCACCAGCACCGCGGCGGGCGTCGCTTCTTTGGCCAGTTGTGTGAGCTTCACCGCCTGAAGCGGCCGGCATTCTGCCAGCACGCCTTGGGGGGAGGAGGTGACTGCTACGCCGGCCAGGCTGTTCACCATCTCTATCTCCACTCCCCCGCCTCGGGCCGAGTTCAGCAGTTCGGCCATGCGGGGACTGGAGGCGGAGCGGCTTTCGACTCGAAGCTTCTGGACCCGGCCCGCTTGGAGGGCAGCCTCGACCGCCGGGACTCCTTCGACCCTAGCGCCGTATCCAGCGAGTGCCATCTCGGGAATCCTCCACTACGATCCCCAGGGCGGCCAGGTCGTCCCTGATTCGATCGGCCGTCGCGTAATCGCCTTCGGCGCGGGCTGTTGAGCGTTTTGCAAGCAGGCCTTCCACAATGTCGGCGGTGTCTCCCGCCGCGTCGGCGCCCTCCCGGGAGGCCATTTGTTCCACCGCATCCTGGAGTTGGTCGGTTTGTTGAGCCTGGGAGTGGAAGGAGGAGGCTCCCGAGAGGTCGTCCAATCCCAGGACCCGGGCCATCTCCCAGGCGGCGGCTGCAGGGGCGCCGGCCGAACCGGTGCGTTCCAACCGGCGGTTGGCCTCCCGCACCGCGTCGAACAGCAGGCCGAGCGCCCGGGGAGTGGAGAAGTCGTCGTCCATGGCCTCCTCGAAGCCGGCCATCGTCCCCGGGTGGGGCTGTTTGTTCACATCGATGGTCTTTTCCAGTAGGCGGTGAAGCCGGGCCAGTGCAGTCTGGGCGTCCTCCAAGAGGTCGTTGGAGAACTCCTGTGGAGAGCGGTAATGGGCCTGGAGGTAGAACAGACGGACCGCCAGTCCTCCGAATCGCTCGTTCGCCTCGTTCAAGTCAACCAGATGACCGGTGGACTTCGACATCTTCTCCCCACTCAGGTTGAGCATGCCGTTGTGCATCCAGATCCGGGCGAACGGCGCTCCGTTCGCCCCCTCGGACTGGGCTATCTCGTTTTCGTGGTGAGGGAAGATCAAGTCGTTTCCCCCGCCGTGGATGTCAAAGGTCTCACCCAGGTAACGGGCCGCCATGGCGGAGCACTCGATGTGCCATCCGGGTCGGCCCGGACCCCAGGGCGAATCCCACCATGGTTCACCCGGTTTGGCCTCCTTCCAGAGAGCGAAGTCCAGGGGATCGTCCTTCTGGTCGGAAACCTCCACTCGGGCGCCCGCTATAAGGTCATCCAGCCCTTGACCGGAGAGTTTCCCGTACCCGGGCAGGGACCGCACCACAAAGTAAACGTCTCCACCCCGGGCATAGGCATGACCCTTTCGGATCAGCCGGTTGATCAGGTCGATCATGTCCGGGATGTGTTCGGTTGCTTTGGGTTCTATGTCGGGGGTCTGCACTCCCAGGGTCCGGTATCCGCGGTCGAACTTCTCCGCGACCCGGACCGCATGCTCTCGGGGTGGGACTCCCTCCTGTCGGGCAGTGGCGATGATCTTGTCGTCCACGTCGGTGATGTTTCGCACGAACCGGACATCCCAGCCCTTCCATGACAAATAGCGGCGCACCACGTCGAAGACCACGGCGGAACGCCCGTGCCCCACATGGGGCGGAGATTGGACCGTGGGTCCGCAGACGTACATCCCGATTGTCGGGGGGTCAACCGGAGCCACCGGTGTCATCACCCTGTCCAGGGTGTTGAAGATCATCAAACCGACGCCGATTTTACAGGAAAATCCTCCCGAACGCGGCGGCCGAGGGTTGGCGTAATCCTTACCGGACCACTGTCACCGCGGCAACCGCCGCAATTCCCAGGTCGCGACCCACCCATCCCAGGCCATCGGTGGTGGTGGCCTTCACCGAGACCTGCCCGACGCTCAAACCCAGGGCGCCCGCCAGGGCTGTGCGGACCTCCTCCCGATGAGGAGCGACCCTTACCGATTGGGACACTGCGGTCACATCGCAGAATGACGGCCGCCACTTGACGCCGTCCGCCATCTCCACCACCCGGCGCAGCAAAACCATGCTGTCGGCGTTTTCCCACTGTGGATCCGAGGATGGGAAGAAGGTGCCCAGGTCTCCCAGGGCGGTGGCGCCCAACAGAGCGTCGGCCACGGCATGGGCCACCACATCCCCGTCCGAGGTGGCTATCAGCCCCCTCTCACGGTCAACCTCCACACCGGCCAGCAGCAAGGGGGGTTTTCCTCCCAGGCGGTGAACATCCAGTCCCCATCCCACTCGCCAATCCGGGCGAGATCCGGTCACTTCTTACGAGCGATGGGCTCGAAAGCAGGCAGCGCCCGGTTGATTTTGGTCTCGGCGACCTCGGCGTCCAGGCCCAGAGAAAAGCGAACCTCGGTGATCAAGGCGTCCCGGGCGCGATTGAGCATCTTCTTGAGCGCAGGAGAGATGCCCTTGGTCTGGTTGGAGTAGTTGAGGTCTCTGACAACCTCCGCCACCTGGAAGATGTCCCCCGAGTACATCTTCTCCTGAAGCACTTTGTACCAGCGGCTCCAGTTGGCGCCCGACTCCTGTGGATCCTCCTTGAGCTTCTGTACCACCCGGGCGGCCTCCGTCTTGTTGATCAGGGGCCGGATGGTGTAAAGGGTCTTGTCGGTCGGGACGCTGATAACCATCTCCTCGGTGGGGAAGTTCAAAATGAAGTACTCTTGAGTCTCCCCGAAGTCGCTCTTGGTCTGTATGTCGGAGATGTGCGCAACGCCATGCTGGATATGAACCACGTAGTCGCCTTTTTTATACTTCGGAGCCTGCTCGGGTGTGGACGAAGCGGCCGCCGCCCTCCGGGCATGTCTCGGAGGAGACTTGACCTTCCTCCTGCGAGCCGGCGCCGGAACGGGCGGAGCGGCTGCGATTCCCGCCGTTTCGCTCTTCGTCCCGGCTGACCGGTTACCGCTCTCGGCGGGCTTCTTCGCTGAGGTGGGGGCCCTGGGGGTCATGGAAGACGATTATACGATTCACGCCGGTCTGTGAGAACGCGTTGTCCTATGGGGTGAACCGCGGCCAGCAGCCGATCGAAGTAGCGCCTCAACTTGGTGGCTGTCTTGTGGCCCACTCCTTTCACCTCCATGAAACGCTCCACGGGCGCATGCAGCAGAGCCTGGGCGTCTGAGAAATCCTCCAGGAGGATCTCTCGCAGCCGTTTGGTGACAACGCCGGTCCGGTACAGGAGTCGGTGACCCCGCGGGACGAGCTCTCCTTCCACATCGGACAGTCCGATCTCGGTCTCCACCGCCCAGGTGTGGGCGAGGTGGTGTCCCGGCACACCGGCCAGCGCCATGCGGGCTTCGTCCCCTTGGTCATCCAGGTAGTCCCTCAGGGTCAATTGCAACAGTTTTTCCACTTCGAAGACTCGATCCGCCACCACAGCCGCGGTGGTGTCGGGGTCCTGGGCGGAATCGACCACCATGGCCTCGATGCCGGATGCGGCTCTGACCACCAACTCACCCAACCCGAGGGTGTGCGCCACGTCCCTTCGGGTCACCAGGCCCAGCATTTCCATCCGCAGCAGGTGTTCTTCTGCTTCGTCGAACCGCTTTCGCATTACCACGAGGAATTGAAGATGGTGAAGTATCCGCCTGCGGATTGTCCAACGGGGCGTGAGGTCCACCTGTTCGGAATTGAAATAGAGGGTTACCACGGCTCGGTCCTGGCTGACGGTGACAACCGGCAGGGCGGTCAATGAAGCGGTCCGCTGGGCGGTGCGATGCCGGGAACCGGATTCGGTGGTGGGTAAATCAACCGGTGGGGAGAGATGGGCGTTGGCGGTGAGGATGCTCTTCCATGAGTTGTCAAGGATTATCGCTCCGTCCATCTTCGCCACCTCCGACAGACGAGCAGCGTCAAAGCCCCTAGACGCTATTTGCAGTCCATCGACGCTGATGTCTTGCAGGTCCGGGTTCGAGCCGAGCACAACCAACGCTCCCTCCCTGGCCTGGAGTATCCTTTCCAACCCGTCCCGGATGGGAAAGTGCGAGAACAGTCTCTCCACCACTTTTTGGGTTGTTCGGTCTCCCGCCACAGCTTTGAGGCTAGCAACAAGGCCGCCCCGCTTGGCCATGTATCATCACCTGTGACTGTGCAAACTGAACGGACCGGTCAGGGTAGCCTGGCGCCACAAGTGAAATCAACCTCCCAACTCGGGGATTGTGCCAAAATAGGCTGGCTATGAGACAGATCTGCGGTCGATGCGGCGCTGATGTCGGAGACGCGGACTTTTGCTCCTCGTGCGGGGCTCTTCTTGAGAGGCCTATCCCTTCTACGTCGACCGAAGACCCTCCCCCGGAGGACTCCTCGGTTGCTTACCCGCCCCCCCACAACATGGTGGCATGCTCCTTGTGCGGCCACCTCAACCCTCCTTCCCGGCAGAGTTGCGAGCAATGCCACATAAGACTCAACCAAGCGGACATGCCTCTGGCGCCCCGGCCCACCATCGGGACAAATGCCCGGGTGAGAGCGGTCATCGCCACCGGGACGACGATTTTCGCCGTGGCGGTGTTCGCCTTGCTCTTCAACCTCTTCACCGGAGGATCCGAAGAGGACGGAGAGCCTCCCGAGGAGGCGGTGGCTGTTGAGGACACCACGACTACCACTGCTCCACCACCTATCCCCACCACCCAGGGGGTGTTGAGCGTGGAGTGTTCCCCGGAGGGACTGGGGGCCATCTACTCCTGTGACAACCTCATCAATGGAAAGACCGGCGAGTGGCAGATAAGGTGGACGGACATCACCCCGGGAACGCAGGTCACCATCAGCCTGGTCTTCGAGCAGCCAATCACCATCCGCCGCCTGGAGTGGGTCAACGTCAGTGACGAGGACCGCTTCTACCAGAACTTCAGGGTGAGGACCATGGAGGCGGGAAGCGATAGCGGCGTGGCCATTCCCTTGAACTTGGTGGACCGCCTCGGATCCCAGATCATCGACTTGGCCGTTATGCGGACCAACCAGCTCGCTCTGACCATAACCACCGTGTATGACGCGGAAGTCCGCAACGGCACGGTGTACAAGGAGTTGGCAGTGGAGGGCATCAACGTCATCGGCTATCCGGCGGCGCCCCTCAGTTCGGAAACGACCACCACGGCCGTCTCCTAGACGAACTCCAGTCTGAGCGGCAGCGTCGGCACCCCCCTGAACACCAGGCTGGGGACGCGCCGGCCGGGGCGATCGTCCACCTCGAATGAGCGAACCCGGTCCACCAGCACGTCGAAGGCGACTTTCAACTCTTCCCGGGCGAGGGCCACTCCCACGCAATAATGCACGCCGCCGCCGAACGAGACATGCGGGTTGGGGGTGCGTCCCAGGTCGAGGCGGTCGGGTTGGAAGAACACCTCTTCGTCATGATTTGCCGAGGCGAGCAGCAGACCCACCTTCGATCCCCCCTCCAACTGCGTCCCTCCCCATTCGAGGTCCTCGGTCACCCACCGCTCGAACATCTGCAGCGGCGTGTCGTACCGGAGCAACTCCTCCACCGCGGTCCCGCTCATCCCGGGATCGGATCGCCATCGCCGCCACTGGTCGGGATGGGCGGCCAAAGCCAGGAGCCCGTTGCCGATCGCCTGAACGGTCGCCTCGTGTCCGGCGTTCAGCACCAGGATTGCAGTGGAGATCAGTTCCTCCTCACTGAGGACGTCACCCTCGTGCTCGGATCGGATCAGATGTGAGAGCAGGTTGTCGGCCTCCCCGCCTCGATGCTCGGCGATCAGCTCCTTCATGTAGGCGCAGAAGTTGATGACGGCCTGCTCGGCCGCTTCTCCCTCGGCAGGCGTGCAGCCCTGGTCGAAGAGTCTCACAATCAAATGTGACCACTCCACCAGGCGAGGTTGATCGGCCGGAGGCACTCCCATCAGTTCTCCGATCATCACCAGCGGAATGGGGGTGGCATACTGGGAGATGGCCTCCATTCGGCCTGTCCCGGCCACCGCGTCAAGCCGCCGGTTCGCCTCGACTTCCATTCTCCGGCGATAACTCTGTGAGGCGCGGCGACTGAAAGCCCACTGCACGAGCCGGCGGATACGGGTGTGTCTCGGCGGCTCCAGATCGATGAACGAATCCCTGATCATCCGGGTCCACATCGGATACTGCGGTGGATAGATCCGCTGGTAAACCTCCGGATCCACCCGGGCGGCGGCTTCCGGCGCCTGGCGGATGTCCCGTCCGAAGCGGCGATCCCGCAGAATCTGGTGCACGTCGGAGTGGCGGCTGAAGAAGGTGATGTTCCAGTTCTCGTCGTAGAAGACCGGATGGGAGCGCCTCAATCGGGCATAGACCGGATAGGGGTTCGAGACGAAGTCGGGATGGTAGGGATCGAATCCGGCTGTCAAAGTTGCTGGCCCCGCCGGTAGGGGCGCCCGTCGGCCTCCGGCATTCTCAGGTGCTGGGAAGCCAGGGACATTACTACCAGGGTGGTCACGTAAGGAGCGATGAACACGAACTCCCGGGGAATGGAGTCGGTGGCCAGGAACACAGCCAGTGCCGCTATCCCGGTTCCGACCAGCCACACGGCAGGCGCCCAGCGGCGCCGGTATCCCATCCAAACTCCGAAGGCGACCCCGGTCAGGGCGATCATCAGCAACAGAGCATGGACTGCGGGTTCGTCTCTCAACTCCAAGGCGAATGTGAACCCGAACAAGCCTCCGGCCGCGGCCGCGCCTCCAGGGCGCCAGTTGCCCATGATCATCGAGGCCAGCCCGATGAATCCTCTCCCCCCGGTCTGGCCCTCCCGGTAGATGCGGGCGAACTCGGTCACCAGGATGGCGCCGCCCAGGCCGGCCATGCCGCCTGACAGCATCACGCCAAGATATTTCATCCGGTAGACGTTCACTCCCAGGGACTCGGCGGCGACCGGGTGCTCGCCCACCGATCGCATCCTCAATCCCAGCGGCGTCTTCCACAGGAACCACCAAGTCGCCGGAACCAGAGCCACCGCCACTATCACGGCCCAGGAGACATCCACGGTCAGCCCTTTTGCAAGCCCGGCCAGATCGGATATGAAGAACCACCGGTGGGATTCCAGCGTCCCCAACAGGTCGGGACTTTCCCACCCCAGGACCTCCCCTCCCGACAGCACCGGCCGCGACGCCTTGCCGATCACGGCCGAGCTGGGCGGGGACTGGGTTGCTACTCCGCCGGTTTAGGCCCCGGAGGTGGCCACCGCCAA
>VXSV01000023.1 GCA_009837815.1 Acidimicrobiia bacterium | reverse complement strand
GCCGAGACGGTGGTGCGGCTGGTGCTCGACCGGCCGGCCTGGCATTACCGGATTCCTCTGAGCACCGAGGCCGTGGCGACGGTGAGGGATTGGGGTGGAGGCCCATGACGCCACCTCCACCCCTCAGGAACGATTAGCTCCGTCCAGTTGCTTCCGCCAACTCGTGCTGCAGCTGTTCAAGGTCCGCGCCGCCGGCCATCATCTGGATCAGATGGTCGATCGGCACCTCTTCCTTGGCGTAGTCGCCGAAGATCTGGCCCCGCTTGAGGATCACGAAGTGATCTCCCACCGGGTAGGCATGGTGGGGGTTGTGGGTGATGAAGATCACCCCGATGCCCCGGTTCCGCGCCTCCACGATGTAGCGGAGAACCACCCCGGCCTGTTTCACTCCCAGGGCGGCGGTGGGCTCGTCCAGGATCAGCACCTTGGCGCCGAAGTACACCGCCCGGGCGATGGCCACCGACTGCCGCTCGCCGCCCGAGAGGGTGCCGACCGGCTGGTCGGGATCGCGGATGTCGATCCCCATCTTCGCCATCTCCTCGCGGGTGATGCGCTTGGCGTTCTCGATGTCGAAGATCGGTCCCGCCTTGAGAGGTTCCGAACCCAGGAAGAAGTTCCGCCAGATGGACATCAGCGGGATCATCGCCAGGTCCTGATAGACGGTGGCGATGCCGGCGTTCAAGGCTTCCCGGGGCGACTCGAACAGGGTCTCGGAGCCTTCGAAGAAGTACTTGCCCTCACTGGGCTTGTGGACACCGGCCAGGGTCTTGATCAGGGTCGACTTTCCCGCTCCGTTGTCGCCCAGAAGACAGGTGACTTCACCGGGGCGAACGAACATGGACACGTTCTGGAGCGCGATGACGCTGCCGAAAAACTTGGATACGCCTTGGATTTCCAGGATTTTGTCGCTCATCGTTTGCTCGCTCTCTGTCGTATGAAGTTGTTGAAGATCACGGCCAGTACGAGGATGCCGCCCACGAACACGCGGAACCAGTCCCCGTCAACGCCGGTGATGATGATGCCCTGCTGCACCATGGCGAAGATCAATGCGCCGAACACCGGCCCGAGCACCGACCCGTAACCGCCGGTCAGGAGAGTTCCGCCCACCACTACCGCGATGATGGCCTCGAACTCCTTGAGAGTGCCCCGCAGGGAGTCGGCGCTGTTGAGCTGGGTTGCTTGGATGAGGGCCACCGTGAACGCAGCGAGGGCAGTAACCATGAAGAGTGCGATCTTCAGCTTCGCCACAGGGACGCCGACGTTGCGGGCGGCGTTGGCGTCGCCCCCCGTTCCGAATATCCAGTTGCCGATGTGAGTCTTCAACAGAACTATGGTCGCTATGGCCGCAATGACAATCCACCAGATGATGGCGATGTCGAACCTGGCCCCGCCCACCTCTATCTTGGTGGCGAAGGCGGCGGCCCATCCGCCCGAGTCGTAGTCCTCGAATCCACCCAACTGGGTCCGGTTGGTCATCAGTCGAGGAATGGCTACCGCCAAGCCCCGGAAGATGAACAACGACCCCAGGGTGATGATGAAGGACGGCAATCTGGTGGCCATCACCAGCACTCCGTTGAAGAAGCCGGTCAGCAGGGTGATGATCAAAGCGATCAGCACCGCCATCCAGACGGGAAGCCCGAATCCACCGGCCTCGGCAGGGGTGATGAGCAGCATGATCGCCATCCCGGCAAATCCCACGATCGAGCCGATCGAGAGGTCGAACTCACCGGCGATCATCAAAAGCGCCACCGCCACTGCAAGGATGCCCAGCGGCGCGGCGCGGTTGAGGATCGCGGCGGTTGTCACCCACGACACGAAGTTGTTGTCGAAGGCCACGATGGCGAAGAACACCCAGACCACCACCAGGGCCAGAAACGCCCCGAACTCGGGTCTTGTCAGCAGCCGATTGGCGAGGCTCACTTGCCTTACCCGTTCGTCCGTCATAGGACAACCTCCTTAGGTCTCGTCTCCTTGGTCTCCGTTTGGTAAAAACCTAGCAGGCAAAAGGAAAGGGAGGCCGGTAAACCGGCCTCCCTTTCAATCGGTTTCGGTTTGGCTGTCTAGCGCAGTCCTTGCTCCGAGAAGGAGATCACGTCGGCCGAGTTGTCGGCTGTGACCAGCTGCGGACCGGTCAGGACCACCCTGTCCACGGAACCGAGGGGCAGGCCGCCGGTCTCATGGAACATCGTCAGCAGCACGATGGGCAGGTAACCCTGTGCGTACTGGTACTGGTCGATGGCGAAGGCCATGTCGCCGGCCCCGATCGCCTCCAACACCTCGGGACCGAGGTCGAAGGTGGCAAGTTCCACTTGGCCCAGCATGCCCACGTTCTCCATGGCGTTCAACGCCGGGATGGCGCCGGTCGGCCCGAGAGCCAGGACGCCGTCGGGGTTGCGGGAGGACAGGGCGCCCTCTATGGCTGCCTGTGCGCCGGTGGGGTCGGCCAGATCCACGGGGATCACTTCCACGCTGCCGCCCAGCCCGTCTTCGAAGCCCTGGCAACGTGAGTCGAGGGCTGCGTTCCCGACTTCCTGGTTGATGCACAGCGCGTTGGAAACTCCCATGGCTCCCATTTCCTGACCTGCGATCAGGCCCGCCTCGTACTCGGTCTGGCCGACGTGGACCATCACGCCGAGATCGGCGAAGACATCGGATCCGGAGTTCATGGAAATCACCGGGATGCCGGCCTCCACGGCGGCGCGGATGCTCGGCCCGAGGGCGTCGGCGTCGGGAATGGTCACCACCAGCCCGTCGGGCTGGGAGGCCACCGCTGCGTCGATGATCTGGGCCATCTCGGCCATGTCGAAGGTTCCGGGCGCCTGGTACACCACCGACACGCCCATGTCTTCTTCGGCTGCCTTCACGCCGTTGGCGGCCACCGACCAGAAGGGGTCGGAGGACTGTCCGTGGGACACCACGATGAAGCTGAGGTCGCGCTGGGCCACCGCCTCCGCCGGGGCCGCGGTGGTCTCAGGAGCGGCTGCCTCGGCTGCCGTGGTCTCCGGTGCAGCAGTGGTCTCAGCGGCGTCGTCTCCGCCGCAGGCCGCCACGATCAGGGCCATGGCCGCTAAAACAGCCAACAGGTATTTGCTTCTCATAAGGATTCGTCTCCTTTCATTTACGGTTGTGCATTGCAGTCCGTCTGTGCCGGCCGGACGATCTCCGGTCATCACAGCGGATGACAGCTTTTTGATTATAAAGGCTGGGCGTGACAATCAATTTGTTGGCGAACCGTTCGTCTCCGACGGGTCTTCGACCAGCCGGGCCAGATCCCGCAGGAACGCGACGCTGATCGACGCATCCTCCACCGGTCCCCTGCCGAGAGGAGGCGACTGCAGGAGAACCTTGTCCTGCTCGATCACGTACCAACCCTGATAACCGGCGTTTTCCAGGGCGGTGACCACTCCGCGGATGTCAACATCCCCCGCGCCCAGGGGCTGGAACAGGCCTGATTTCACGGCTTCTCGGAAGGGGACCTCTCCGGCTCGCACCCGCGAGGCAGCCGAATCCTCGACATCCTTCAGGTGGACATGGGCGACGCGGTCGGGTACCGAGCGGGCCACCTCCAATGGATCGATTCCCGCAAGAAACATGTGCCCGGTGTCCAGGCAGAGGGAGACGTCGGTGTTGGCCAATACGCGCTCCAGGTGCTGAGGTTTTTCCACAGCCATGCCCCAGTGTTGATGAAGCGCCACCTCCAGGCCCTCTTCCCCGGCTTGAGCCACCAGCCGCTTGAGGTTGCGATCGAAGGTCTCCCAGTGGGCGTCGCTCAAGCTTGCGGATCGGTCATAGCCCCGCCGGTCCAGGACCGCCCCCAGCACCAAGACCTGGGATCCGCAGGCGGACAGGGTTTTGATCGCGCGGCTTGCGTAGGCAGCCTGGCGCCGGGTCTCTGCCAGGTGGAGCAGCAGCGGCACAAAGCCTCCCACCACCGACAGGCCGACCGATGACGCCCGTTCCCGCGCTTCTTCGGGGGTGTCACCCAGGAAGCCATCAGGGCCCAACTCCGTGGCGGAGAGGCCGATGTGCGCCATTTCTTCCAGCACGCGGTCGCTGGAGAGCAAATGTCCCCATCCCGGAGATCCGTCCACACCCCAGCTGATGGGCGCCCCGGCGATGCGGTCCGCCAGCGGGATCATGAACCGGCGCCCGGTGGCGGTGGGGGTTGGGGTGGGCTGCCCGCTCCCTGAACCGACTGGTCGTAGTCGATCACGGCTCCGGTCATCAGCCCTGAAGCGTCGGAGGCCAGGAAGGCAATTGCTTCCGCTATCTCGCCCGCTTGCAGGAGTCTCCCGAAGGGCGAGCGGGCCTCTGCCCTGGCCAACCAGTCATCTCCCGCCCCGTTGCGGGCTTGGGTTTTGTGTTCGGCCGGAGTGTCGGCCCAACCGGGTTGGAGGCAGTTGACCCTGATCCGGTCCCGCATAACCGAATAGGCGACATTGCGGGACAAAGCGGCCAGCGCCGCCTTGGAGGCCGAATACGGGGTGATGTGGGGGGATCCGCCGTGGGCGGCCACCGATCCCACGTTGACGATTGTTCCGCCTTGTCCTTCCCGTCTCATTATCCGCACCGTCTCCTGCATCAGGAAAAAGGGAGACCGGAGATTGATGGCCATGATCTCGTCCCATTGATGGAGGGCGGTGGTTTCGATGGACCCCCGGGCGGTGCTCCCCGCGCTGTTGACCAGGATGTCGATGCGTCCGAAGCATCGGTCGGCGGTTTCGGTTATTCGGCGGTATGCCGTTGGAAGCGCAAGGTCGGCCTCCACGAACACGACCTCCACGCCACCGTGGTCGCCGAGAGAACGGGCAACCGCCTCGCCCCGGTTGCGGCTGCGCCCGGTCACCAGGATGGCTTCGGCGCCCCGCGCCGCCATCAATCGGGCGGTGGCTTCCCCCATGCCGGAGGTGCTGCCGGTGATGATGGCTGTCTTTCCCGCGAAAGGTTGCATGGTTCTGTTCGCAGGGCTCCTACACCCCGACTCGCTGTTGTTTCCGTTCGGCTTCGGACTGCCCCCTGGCAATCCTCACCAGTTCCCGCTCGCTCACCTCGGGTATGCCCACCTCCCACCAGGCGCCTCCCTCGCCCCACTGATAGGGATGGGTCTCGATCACGATCACGTAGGTCCGGTCCGCCTGTTTGGCGCGCCGGTAGGCAGCGGGCAATTGATCGAGTCGTGCAACCCGTTCGGCCAAGGCGCCCATGGAGCGGGCGTGCTCGACGAAGTCGACCCGGGCCATCCGCTGGTGGCGGGAAGAAGAGAGCAGGTTGTTGAACTCCTCTCCTCCCACGCTGACCTGCAGCCGGTTGATGACCGCGAATCCCCCGTTGTCGCATACCATCACGATCAGCTTGTGGCCGCTGAACACGGTGGAGTAGATGTCTGAGTTCATCATCAGGTATGAACCGTCTCCCACCCAGGTCACCACGTCCCGATCGCCGAGAGCCATCTTGGCGCCCCAGGCGCCGGCGATTTCGTATCCCATGGTGGAGTAGCCGAACTCGCAGTCGAAGGTTTCGGCCCGCTTCGACCTCCACCCCATGTTGAGCTCGCCGGGCAGCCCTCCTGCCGCGGAGAGGCAGTAGTCGTCGGGATCGCTGACCTGCCAGATGGTCTGGATCACCGACTGGTAGGCGGGGGGAGTGTCGGAACGGTTCAACCAACTGTCCAGGTAGGTGTTCCACTTGTCCATCTGCGCCCGGCTGGTGTCCATCCACTCCGCCGGGGCCTGGTAGCCGCCCAGCAGGTCGTCGATCGCTTCCAGGCTCACCCGGGCGTCGCCGATCACCGCTTGGGAGTGCTGCTTTAGCGCGTCCCAACGGGCGGCGTTGACTGTGACGAAACGCACCTCCGGGTGTTGGAAAGCGGTCCACGATCCGGTGGTGAAGTCCTGGAGCCGGGCGCCGACCGCGATCACCAGGTCGGCCCGGGCGGCCAGATAGTTGGCCGATGCTCCTCCGATTACTCCGACGGCGCCTGCGTAGTTGGGGTGGCTGTGCTCCATCACGGCTTTGCCGGCCACCGTCTCCACCACCGGTATGCCCCTCCGCACCGCGAAGTCGGTCAGTTCCCGGCCGGCGCCGGAGTAGTGGACGCCCCCACCGGCGATGATCAGGGGCTGTCGGGCCTGTTTGATCAGGGCGGCGGCGGCTGTCGTGTCCCGGGGATCAGGGACGGGCCTTCGGATGTGGTGGACCCGCTCGGCGAAGAAGGCGCTCGGGTAGTTGTAGGCCTCCGACTGGACATCCTGTGGGAGGGCGATGAACGCCGGTCCGCAGTCGGCGGGGTCCAGCATGACTCCCAGCGCCTGGGGGAGCGACCGGACGATCTGCTCCGGGCGGGTGATGCGGTCCCAGTAACGAGACACCGGCCGGAAGGCGTCACAAACCGTTGTGGTGGGATCATCGAAGTTCTCTACCTGCTGCAGCACCGGATCCACTATCCGGTGAGTGAAGGTGTCGCCCGCCAGCAGCAGTATGGGGAGCCGGTTGGCATGCGCCGCCGCCGCGGCGGTGATCATGTTGGTGCAGCCCGGGCCGATCGAAGCGGTCGCAACCATGATCTGTCGGCGGCGTCGGGCTTTGGCGAAGGCCATGGCCGCCAGGGCCATGCCCTGCTCGTTCTGTCCCCGCCAGGTGGGAAGTTGTTCGGAGACCGGTTGGAGGGCCTCCCCCAGACAGCTGACGTTGCCGTGCCCGAAAATGGCGAAGACTCCGGGGAACAGCGGTACCGTCTCGCCATCGATCACGGTCTTTTGGGCAATCAGCCATCTGACCACGGCTTGCGCCATGGTAAGCCGGACCGTCTCCATGCTCAGTCGTCTCCTTGGTTGTGTTCCCTGGGAGTCTCCCCCGGCAGCGCCGTCCGGGGTCGGCAGGGGAAGACGCCTTCTCCTCCAGGGCGCCCGATCCAGACGAATCGGGTCACGCGGGATGATACTCGGCTCATTTGGGCTCGCCCTCCTGTTCGGAGACCGTTTGTTCTCGGGGCGGGCTCTCTGATGTTCAGAGGGTCTCGACGCTCTCCCAAGCGCCCGACTCCCAGGATCGGGCCATGGCTGCTTGGACCTCGGCCACCCGCGCCGCCGCTTCGAAGTCGGGTGAGAACGTCGCTCCCGATCCGACTGCCCGGAGAAATTCATACAACTCGATGAGTATCAGAGCTTCGTAACCGAGTGAATTTCCGTGACCGGGGACGATGTTGCCCTGATGGGGTAGCCAGTCTCCTGCCAGGACCTGGACGAACCCGTCCACGGGCTGTTCCCCGGGCAGGTAAAGCTCCAGGGCGTTGAGCTTTTCGTGCGTCCAGGAAGCGGCCCCCTTCGTTCCGTTCAGCTCGAAGGCCATGTCGCTCTGCGGACCGACGATGGTTCGGTCGGACTCAAGGGTCCCACGCGCTCCGTTCTCGAACTCCACCAGGGCGCCCACGTAGTCTTCGTTGGTGACCGGTCCGGTGCGATCGGAGACCGAGCCCACGTCATAGTGAGTTCCCTTTCCGGGCACGGGAATGGGACGATGGGTTATGAAGGTTTCCCGGGTAGCCACCACCGCCCGGATGGGACCGCACAGGAAAAGGGCCATGTCGATGGCGTGGGACATGATGTCGGTAAGGGTCCCGTAGCGAGACTTCTCGGTGAATCGCCAGGTGAGCAGAGAGAGCGGATCCCGTCCGTACATGGAGAAGAACCTTCCCCTGTAGTGGGTGAGTTTTCCGAGCCGGCCCTCCTGGATGAGGGTGTTCACGTGCTGGACCAGCGGCGCCCACCGGTAGTTGTAGCCGCATCCGGACAGCACCCCGGCGGCTGCGACGGCGCGGGCGATGGCTACGGTGTCTTCCGGGTGCTCACCCACCGGCTTCTCACAAAACACGATCTTGCCGGCGGCTGCCGCTTCCTCGGCAATAACCCGGTGCATGGCGTTGGGAGCGGTTATGTCGACGATGGTCACTTCGGGGTGGTGAACCACCTCCCTCCAGTCCGCGCCACCTCTTTCATATCCGAAATCCTCAACCGCGGTCTCAACTCGTGTGGAGACCGGATCCGCCATCGCCACCAGCCTGGGGTGGACGTCGCTCTGGGGAAAATACACCTCGATGTTCCGGTAGGCGCGGCTGTGGGACTGGCCCATCCATCCGAATCCGATCAGCCCGATCCCCGGGACTGTTCTGCTCATATCATCGCGGCCGTTCTGTGCGACAACGCTCAATCCCCGGCGCGGAGACCTGCCCGTTCCAGGACCTCGGGGTTGATCAGATAGCTCGGGCGGCGCCCCGCCATAACCGAGAGGACCTGGTCTATGGCCTCTGCAAGCATCCGTCCCTTGGCCTCCTTCGTCCAGGCCGCCACATGGGGAGAGACCAGCACGTTCTCGAAGCCGAGCAACGGATGGCCAACCGGGAGGGGCTCGGGATCGGTGACATCCAGGCCGACGGCGCGTAGGTGGCCCGAGGAGACCGCTTCCACCAAAGCGTCGGTGTTGACCACCGGTCCCCGGGAGGTGTTGACCAAGACGGCGTCCGGTTTCATCAAACCGAGCATCCTCCGGTCGAACAGATCCCGGGAATCGGGAGTGAGGGGCACATGGATGGAGACGACGTCGGCCGAGGCGACCATCCCCTCCAGATCGGTCGCCCGGGTCACGGACCCGAATTGCTCGTCGGTCAGGTAGGGGTCGAACGCGGTTATCTCCATTCCGATCGCTCGGGCGATGGTCGCCACCCGGCGAGCTATCCGCCCAAATCCAACCAGCGCCAGGAGCTTTTGGTTCAGCTCCACCGCGGTATGGGTTTTGATAGCGGCCAGATCGCCCTGTCGCAGTTCCCGCTGGAGGATGGGGAGACGCTTGGCGACGGACAGCATCAGTGCGATGGTCTGCTCGGCGGCCGGGATGGTGGGACCCTCGGGAAAGTTGCAAACACAGATTCCCCGCTCCGTGGCGTCCTCCACCACGATGGCGTCGTATCCGATTCCGGTGCGGGCGATGATCGCCAGATTCGGTATCCTGTCCATCACCGTTCCGTCGTATCGGTTGTGTCCGGCCAGCACGGCGGTGGCCTCTTCGATGCCTCGGTAAGGATCGTCGGGATCGCCCGGACCAAGGACCTTTATTCCTGAATTGCTTACCCTGTCCATCCCAGGCCAGTTGACGCGCTCGAACCAGACCGGGTAGAGGGGTGAGGTGGATTCTGCTGTGGTGTTCGCCATGTTGGGCTAGGTTAGATGCTCGTCCCGGCGATCCCGTGGAACAGGTGGCAGCTTTCCAAGGTCTCCAAGGGAGTGCCGGAGGGTTGGGGGAAGTCCGGGCGGCGGGGACTAGGGTGCGCCCCTTCCCC
>VXSV01000076.1:29349-66219 GCA_009837815.1 Acidimicrobiia bacterium | reverse complement strand
CTCCTATGCCGAGCAGGTGGTGGGGCCGGCCGACAGGATGGTCCCGGTGCCTCCTGGCGTGGAGATCGAGTCGGCGGCCGGGTTGCTGCTGCAGGGGATAACCGCCCACTTCCTGGCCAACGACACCTTCCCGCTTTCGGAGGGCGACCGGGCGCTGGTGCATGCCGGGGCGGGAGGAGTGGGGCTGCTCCTGATCCAACTGGCCAAACGCCGCGGGGCGGAGGTGTTCACCACGGTGGGGAGCGCCGAGAAGGCCCGGTTGGCCGAGAGCGCCGGGGCCGACCATGTCATCTGTTACCGGGAGACCGACTTCGCCGAGGCGGTTGAGGAGATCGCCGGTCCCCGCCCGATCGACGTCGTCTATGACGGAGTGGGCGCGGCCACCTTCGACCGGGGACTGTCGGTGCTTCGCCCCCGGGGGATGATGGTCACCTTCGGGAACGCCAGCGGGCCGGTTCCTCCCGTGGCGCCGCTGCGCCTCACCCAGGAGGGGTCGCTGTTCCTGACCCGCCCCACGGGGGCCGACTACGTGTCCACCCGCGCCGAGTTGCTGGGGAGAGCATCATCGCTGTTCGAGATGGTGATCAGCGGCGAGTTGGGCCTGCGGATCGGTCACAGCCTCCCCATGCGGGAAGCCGCCCGCGCCCACCGGATGCTGGAAGGCAGGGAGACCACCGGAAAGGTGATCCTCATCCCCTGATGCCCTCCAACCGCCGGAGGGCCGAGCGCAGGGTGTCGTCGCTCTTGCAGAAGGCGAAGCGCACCAGTTCGGCGCCGTCCGCCGGATCGTTGTAGAACACCGACGGCGGGATGGCCGCCACCCCCAGATGCTCGATGACGTGGTTGACGAAGGCCACGTCGTCGGAGAAGCCGAACGGGCGGTGGTCGGCCAGCAGGAAGTAGGTGCCCTCGGGGGTGTAGACGCCGAAGCCCAGGCGGTCAAGTCCCTCCGCCAGAAGGTCTCTCCGGGAGGTGTACAGGGCCCGTAACTCCTTGAAGTACTCCCGGGGGGCAGCCAGGGCGACGGCTGTCCCGTGCTGCATGGGGTTGGGAGTGGTGAAGGTGAGGAACTGGTGGGCGGCTCTCACTCCCGCGGTGAGGTCCTCGGGGGCCACCGCCCAGCCGGTCTTCCATCCGGTCAAAGAGAAGCTTTTGCCCACCGATGACATGGTTACGGTCCTCTCCCACATCCCCGGGTAGGACGCCAGGGAGAGGTGGGGTTTCCCGTCGAATCGGATGTGTTCGTACACCTCGTCGGTGAAGGCGATGACGTCGTGGGAGACGCACAGTTCGGCCACCAGCGCCATCTCATCGTGATCGAAGACCCGCCCGGTCGGGTTGTGGGGCGTGTTGAACACGATCGCTCGGGCGCCCTCGGCGAACGCCGCCCGCAACTCGGCCTCGGGCAGCCGGAAGTCGGGAGGGCGGAGTGTCACGAACCGGGGGAGAGCCCCGGCCAGGGCGCAGCCCACCGGGTAGGCGTCGTACCAGGGCTCGAGGAGGATTACCCGCTCGCCCGGTTCCACGAGCCCCAGGAAGGAGGCCGCCAGCGCCTCGGTGCACCCGGATGTGACGGTCACGTTGCTGTCCGGGTCCACTCCGATCCCGGTTTGGGCGCCGAATCCGGCGGCGATCCGCTCCCGCAGGACCGGAAGGCCCATGGAAGGCGGGTACTGGTTGGACTCGGCGTCGATCCCCGACTTGGCGGCCTTCTTCACGAAGTCCGGACCCTCGAAGTCGGGGAAGCCCTGCCCGAGATCGATCGCCCCGCGCCGGCGGGCCCGATGGGATATCTCGGTGAAGATGGTGTTCCCGAACGGCCGCAGACGGCTGGCGACGGTCACAGCAGCACGGCGTGGATCTCGCCGGGACCGTGCACGCCTTTGGTGAGGGTCAACTCTATGTCGCCGGTGCGGCTCGGGCCGGTGACGAACACCAGGTTGGCGAGACTGCCCGGCGAGTCGGCCTGGGCCGCCCAGTGGGAGAGGGAGCGAAAGATCCGGTCGGTGGGAACCAGCACCACATGCACAGCCGGGATTACCGAGGCCAGGCGGGAGCGTCCTCGCCCGGAGCCGACGACGACCGAGCCGGACTCCGCAAAGGCCGCAAGCGCCGCCGAAACCCCCACCACCGCGTGCATGTAGCCCATCTGATGAGCGACCCGGCCCTCGGGGTCGGACGGCAGGCAAGTCGACGCCCGCCGGTATCCGCTCTCGGCCAGCGCGGCCAGCAGTCCGTCGGCGGGGAGGTGCTCCTGGTCCCAGGCCAGGAATTCCTGGGCGCCCCGCTCCTCCATGACCTGAGAGATCACCTCCAAGGGCGGCCGGTGGTGCACCACCCCGTCCAGCAGCTCGAAGGCCTCGACGAAGTGGGGGGTCAGATCCACCTCGGCCAGGTCGGGAACCGCATCGCCGGGATGTGGCGCGGGTAAACCTGGAAGGGTGGCTGCGCCCACCGCCTCTTCGACCCGGCTGAGAAACCGGCTACGTTCCACTGCGGTTCGCCTTCCACCACTGTCGGAAGGACTCTCGGGCCGGTGGGGGGAAGTCCCGGCTCTGAGTCCACCCCTTGGCGTGTAAGGGAAGTCGATGAAACCATCCGTCCCCCTTCAGCCGTCCCGCCATCCGGGTGGCGGCTAGAAGCGTCTTCCACGCCGCCGGGCGTTTGGCTGCCTGTGCATAGAGCCCCAGCCCGGGTCCCAGCCACCGGAAGGGGTCGTTCTCCCTGGTTGCCCGCACCCGCTGGTGGACCAGCAGCTTGGGAATGTCGATCCGCACCGGGCACACCTCCCGGCAGGCGCCGCACAAACTGGAGGCGAAGGGCAGGTCCACCGCCTCGGTGAAATCCGCCAGCCCGGGGGCCAGCACCGACCCGACGGGACCCGAGTAGACCTGCCCGTAGGCATGGCCGCCCACCTCCCGGAACACCGGGCAGACGTTCAGGCACGCCCCGCAGCGGATGCAGGCCAGGATCTCGGAGGCGTCGCTGGATAGGACTCGGCTGCGTCCGTTGTCCACGATCACCACCACCAACTCGTCGGGTCCGTCCGGATCGCCGGGCCTTCTCGGCCCGGACACCACGTTGGTGTACACGCTGAGCCGCTGGCCGGTGGCGGAGCGGGCCAGCACCTCCACGATGGTGGCCGCGTCGGCGAAGGTGGGGACCAGTCTTTCCATGCCCATGACGGCGATGTGGGTGCGGGGGGCGGCGGTGGTCAGCCATCCGTTGCCCTCGTTGGTTACGGTGATGATCGACCCGGTCTCGGCGACTCCGGTGTTCACTCCCGAGATGCCCACGTCCGCGGAGAGAAAGAAACGGCGCAGGTGGCGGCGGGCCACCGCGTTGAGTTCCTCAGGATCGTCGGTGTAGGGAATTTCCAGCCGCTTGTGAAACAACTCCCCGATGTCCTGGCGGGTGAGGTGCATCACCGGGGCGATGATGTGAGATGGGTGGTCCTCCGCCAACTGAACGATGAACTCCCCCAGGTCGGTCTCCACCACCGTGTGCCCCTCGGCCTGCAGGTGGGCGTTGAGGTCGAGTTCTTCGGTGACCATCGACTTGGACTTGATCACCAGGGAGCCCTCCTTCCTCCCGATCACCTCGGAGATGAGCCGGTTGGCCTCCGCCGCGTCGGCCGCCCAGAGCACTTGGCCCCCGTTGCGCTCCACCGAGTCGGCGAACTGGTCGAGATAGGTATGGAGGTTGGCCAGGGTGTGGAGTCGGATCATCCGGGCCCGATCTCGGGTCTCCTCCATGGGTGTGAAGTCGTCTACCGCCCACTGGCGCTTACCCATGAACCTCCGGGCCGCCCGTCCCACTGCCGCCGGTTTGGGGGTGTCCATCTCCCCGACGGCCCGGCGGCGGAAGGTAACCGGCCGGTTCATCGGAGGTTTTCGCGGCGGGGGGCGATCGCCGAGGCGATATGGACCACCTGCATGGGGTTCTCACGCCGCCGGAGTCCCCCCTCCAGGTGGATCAGACAAGCCGCATCCCCTCCCACCAGCATCTCCACGCCGGCTTCTTCCAGCCGGTCCAGCTTGGTGTTCATAATCCCGGTGGAGACCTCGGGCATCTCCAGGGCGAACAGGCCGCCGAACCCACAGCACTCCTCGGCGCCCTCGATCTCAACCCGTTCCACCCCCCGCACCGATTCCAGAAGCGACTCCCCCTCCCGTCGCAGGCCCAGGCCGCGCAGGGCGTGGCATGAGGGGTGATAGAAGGCCCGGCGGGCGGGGGAGCGGTCTTGGGTTTCGGTCTCCTCCGCCGAGGCCCGCTCCCGCTGTTCGGCGACGAATGAGGTGAACTCCCGGATCCGCGCCGCAACCCGTTCGGCCATGGCGGCCTTCTCCGGGTCTCCGGACGCCAGACGCGGGCCGTGATGGATGAGAAAGTCGGCGCAGGACCCCGACGGGATCACTATCGGGCCGCCGGTCCGGTCCAGCACCTCCAGGTTGTGCGCCAGCACCTCCGTCGACTCCCGGTGGTGGCCTGCGTTGTAGGCGGGCTGTCCGCAGCAGGTCTGGTCGGCCGGAAACTCCACCTCCGCTCCGTTCCGCTCCAGTTCCTCCACCACATCCCGTCCTACCTGGGGAAAGACCGCGTCGATGATGCAGGTCACGAACAACTGGACGGTCTCGGACATGGTTTGAGACATTACTACGGATCGGGTGGGCGAACCTGCCAGACTGTAAGGGGTGATGTCCGATAAAAACCGGCGTGTCGAGTGGTCCTACCGTGGTCCGGTTCGAGGGGTGATTCTCGACTGGAGCGGTACCTTGGTGGACGCCTATGTGCTGGCTCCGGCCCGGGTGTTCGTTGAGGTGTTCAGGAGGAGGGGGGTGGAGATCACCATGTCGGAAGCCCGGGGCCCGATGGGCTTGACCAAGGACCTTCACATCCGACGCCTGCTCGAGATGCCCGCCATACGAGAGCGCTGGCGGGCCGTCCATGGGCGGGACCCCGACCAGGCCGCCGCCCGCGGGATGTTCGAGGACTTCGTCCCCCTCACGATCGAGTGTCTTCCCGAGCATGCGGAGTTGCTGCCGGGGGTGGTGGAGATGGCGGCCAGTTTGCAGGGCGACTACGGCGTCAAGATCGGCGTGACCACCGGGTTCGTCCGTTCGATGGTGGACGTCTTATTGGTGAGGGCCCGCAGCCAGGGGTTTCACCCTGACTGCACGGTGGCCGGGGACGAGGTGACGCACGGCGCCCGGCCCCGTCCTTTCATGCTCTACCGCAACCTCGATCTCCTGGATGTCCATCCCATCCAGGCGGTGGTGAAGGTGGACGACACCACCTCGGGGATCGAGGAGGGGCTGGAGGCCGGGTGTTGGTCGGTCGGGATCGCCCGATACGGCAACTACATGAACGCCCACAGCCTGTCAGAGGCCCGGTCCTGGTCACCCGAGGAAGTCTCCGAACGCCTGGCAGGCGCCCGACGGATCCTGTGGGATGCGGGGGCCCACTATGTGATCGATGAGCCGTTGGAGTTGTTGGGGGTTGTGGATGACGTCAACCTTCGGCTGGGAAGGGGAGAGCGGCCCTAGCCGAGCCTGCGCCGCCGCCGGGTGGTGCATGGTGCTGCCTCTGGTGGATTGTTACTATTCTGGGCACGCATGTTTGGAGCCAAGCTCAGGTACCCCCATCGACTGTTGCTCTGGACGGTTCTGGCGTTGTCTTTGTTGGGGGCGGCCTGCGGCGGGGACGATGAAGCCGAACCAGATGGCGGAGAGACCGTAGCGGAGGGAGAAGCCGCCGCGGGCGGCGAGGAGTCGGGGACTCAAGCCACTGCGGCCAGCGCCGAGGGGACCGGGCCGGACGTGGTGACCACCTCCACTCTGCCGCCGCCGACCACCACTACCACCACCCTTCCACCCGGACGCCGCTTGGGAGTAGTGCTTCTCGCCCCCGACCAGGCGGACAACAGCCTGAACTTCAGGGAGGGACCCGGCACCGACAATCCCGTTGTGGGTGAACTCCTCCCGGCCCAGGCCGGACTGGCCCCCACCGGCGCCCTTGAAGTGGTGAATGGGCGGGTGTGGCATGAATTGATAACCCAGGACACCTCGGGATGGGCCTACGGTTACTACCTCACCGAGATCTGGTCGCCCGAGGAGGTCGAGGCCGAATGGGAGTGGAAGGCGGCTCTGGACAACTTCGCCAACGCACTGGTGCTGGGCAACGGCCTGGCGGACACGGTGTCCTGGAGAGGCCTCTTCGTTATCTACTACGACCAGAACCTGCGCCGCTGGGAACCAGACGAGCTCTCCGGCCTGGGGGATGACGACACAGAACTGCGGTGGTCCAACACCGGAGCCTCAGCCGATCAGGAGGGCGACGCCACCGTCGGCACCTGGAAGCAGGTGATCGCCGACCCCTTCCTGGCCGACTATCTCGATGAGGAGGTAGAGATCGAGGTGGGAGGTCTCACGTTGGGCGCCAACGCGGTCCTGCCGGGATCAGCCATCTCCTCGGCGTTCGCCAACTTCCCGTGGGTTGCCATCCATGATCCCGGCGACAACGAGGAGTTCGGGGGACTCGACTGGTCTACCTGGCTGGTGTTCCTGGAGATGGAGCAGGGCCGGCCCCGGGTGGTGGGTCTCCAACCTCAGGTCGCATACCCCTGAGCAGCCCCCGAGTTGTAGGCAACTGAAGTCGCGAAAATCGCCCCTGCCTCTTAATTGATTGGGCCCACCCCCGCCACCACCGTTCCATAGGTCAAAACGCGCTGCACCCAAGGGGCGCAGTTGCGAGAGATGAACCCTGAGGCGGCCCGGCTGACGCGTCGGATCAGACCGCTAGGTGTTTGTGACCTGGTGTCAATATGGGTGGATGACTGTGACAGAGTCAACCACTCGGCCTGGAATTCTTCCGCCGCCGGATGGATTTTTTGCCAGGTTGGTTCTACGGGGGCCGCCAACGGCCGAATAGCCTAGACCCAGGCTTCTATCCGGTCGGCCAGGTAGACGCTGACCTCCTTGGCCAGTTCCAGGGTCTCGCACAACTGCTCGCGGCCCATCACCATGTCGACCAGGGAGATGTGCACGGTGCCGGTGATCATCAGGCGGCGCTGGGTGGATTCGCCAAGAGGCGCGTAGGAGTCGATGGCCTGCACCTCGATGGGGAGGGATAGTTCCCCCACCCCCGCCAGGTCCGTGGCCAGCACCAGCAGGTCGGGCGGGTTGGTGAGAGGAGGGACCGACCAGTTGAAATACATGTGCATCTGGTAGATGTCCTCGGGCTCCTCGAAGTCGTCTTCCATCTCGTCCAGGCGATCGATCAGGGCCAGAAGCGCCCGGGGTTCCACATCCAGCGACAGATGGAGATCGATCGGTTGGCTGCATGACTCGGCGGGATGGAGATCGACCTCCCAGGACTGGCGGAGAGAGTAGGTCTCCACGAAATGGCGCTCGTCGTGAATGTGAAAGCCGTGTTTGATTGCGTGCTCTTTCACGTTGTGGATGAATCCGGCGATGTCGATCGGCATACCGGCAAGAGATTACCGGCACCTCGGATCGACAAGTTCTGTCCGGCAAGCAGATGTTTCGCGGGGTTTGCCGGCCATGGAAAGGGCGAACATCGGCCGGTTGCAAAGCCGTAACATCTATACGGTCGACCCTGAGGACCTCGATGATCATCGTTATGAGAAAAGACGCCACCCGGAACCAGATAGAGACGGTGGTGAACCGCCTCGAGTCGATAGATTGTGAGGCGCATGTCTCGGTGGGCCGCTTCCGTACCGTCATCGGAGCGGTGGGCGACCGCAACCAGATCCTGCAGCTGCCACTGGAGGCGCTGGCCGGAGTGGAGCGCGCAGTGCCGGTGATGAGGTCCTACAAGCTGGTCAGCCGCGAGTTCCAGGATTTCGGCACGGTAATCGAGGTGCGGGGGGTGCACATCGGTGACGGATCTTTCACACCGGTCGCCGGACCGTGCGCGGTGGAGTCCCGCGATGTCTTGTTCGAGACCGCCGAGGCGGTCCGGGCGGCCGGAGCCACGGTGCTGCGGGGAGACGCTTTCAAGCCCCGCACCTCGCCGTTTTCCTTTCAGGGTCTCAAGGAGAAGGCCTTGATTCTCCTGGCCGAGGCCCGCGAGGAGTTCGACATGCCCTTCGTGGCAGAAGTGCTGGACCCCCGGGACGTGGAGTTGGTGGCGGGCTATGCCGACATCCTTCGCATCGGCACGCGCAACATGTCCAATTTCGCCCTGTTGACCGAGGTGGGCCGGACTAAGACCCCTGTGATGCTCAAGCGAGGATTCACCGCCACCCTGGAAGAGTGGTTGAACGCCGCCGAGTACATCTACAAAGAGGGGAACCAGGAGATCATCTTGGTGGAGCGGGGTATCCGCACCTTCGAGACGGCCTCCCGCAACACCTTGGACATCACTGCCGTTCCCCTGCTCAAGGAACTTTCTCATCTCCCGGTGATAGTCGACCCTTCTCACGCCTCCGGAAAGAGGCATTTGGTGCCGCCGCTGGCCAGGGCGGGGCTGGCAGTGGGAGCCGACGGGTTGATGGTTGATGTCCATCCCGCCCCGGACACGGCCCTGGTCGACGGCGCCCAGGCGATACTGCCCGAGGAGTTCGCCGAGTTGATGAGGAGCATCAAAGTGATGGCCCGAGCGATGGGCATCCCCCTCTAGATGCCTTCGGTCTCGGTTGTCGGCACCGGGCTGATCGGTGCTTCGATCGGGATCGGGCTCTCCGTCGCCGGATGGGAGGTGTGTGGTTGGGACACCAACCCCGAGCACCTGGCTCAGGCGGCTTTCGTGGGAGCGGTCTCCAAGCAGGCGGAGAGCTTGGATGAAGCGGTCGAAGGCGCCGAACTGGTGATCCTGGCATCGTCTCCCAAGGCTACGATCTCCATGCTCACCGAGCTTCGAACCGATGCGCTGGTGACCGACGTGGCAGGCATCAAACAGCCGGTGGTGGAGGCTGCCTCGGGTCTCGCCCGCTTCGTGGGAGGCCATCCCATGGCGGGCCGGGAAGTCTCCGGTCCTTTGGGGGCGAGCGGGGGGCTGTTCCGCGGCGCAACTTGGGTGATCACCACCGATCATGCGGATCCCCGGGACATTCTGGCGGTGGCCGAGGTCGCCCGGACACTCGAGGCCCTCCCCGTGGAGATGGCCGCCGCCCGTCACGATCGCATCGTGGCCCTGGTCAGCCACCTTCCCATGGTGCTGGCAGCGTCCCTGGTCGAGCGGCTGTCCCGGGAAGGCCCCGCCGCCGACGCGCTGGTAGCAGGGGGGTTCCGCGACCTAACCAGGATCGCTCTGTCGAGTTCGGACTGGTGGGCTGACCTGCTGGTGTCCAACCGGATGTCCCTCTCCTCGGTGCTGCGGGAGATGTCAGCCGGATTGGAGGACTGGGCGAGGCATTTGGATGAGCTCGAAGACCAGTGGGTTGGCGAGCTTCTGGACTCGGCGAGACGGGCCCGGACCGCCTTTGCGCCGCCCGGAGAGGGGCTGGGGGTGCTGCTGGAGGACCGACCGGGAGAGATCGCCCGGGTGGGCCATGCGCTGTCCGAGAGCGGCGTGGACCTGCGGGACCTCCAACTTCGCCACGCCACCCACGGCGGCGGAGGTGTGCTCACCCTCTCGGTCCGGCCTGAAGAATCAAACAGCCTTCGCCGCGCCCTGAGAGCGGAGGGATTCCGTCTCCTGGGAGACTGAGCTCTAGACGCCGCCCCCGGTCAGCATCCCGATCCACGCCAGGGCAATTCCCGCCAGGGTGAGGGGCAGGACCCTTATCCAGATGCTCCCCGCTCCGCGGCGGGACTCCTCCAGGGTCTCGATCATCCACGTGGAAAAGGTGGTGAGGGCCCCCAGGAAACCGGTTCCCAGCACCGTTGCCCAGAACGGGTCGATCCTTCCGGCGTCGGTCAGGGTGACCAGAAGACCGAGGGCGAAGGCGCCTGCCAGATTGGCCACCCCTGTGCCGGCGCCCCGTCTGCTCCGGTTATCCAGCCACGAGGTAAGGATCCACCGGATGACCGCCCCGACGCCGCCTGCCAGGGCCACGCCCAGGATCACCATGCCAGGCTCCTCCTCCGCGCCGTCGTTGCCACCCACAGGCCGGCGAGCACGCTGCCGCCCACGTAGACCGCCGCGGCGGCCGGGCCTCCTTCGTCGAAGATGGTTATGGCCTCCACCGCAAGGGTCGAAAAGGTGGTGAGCGCCCCGGAGAACCCGACGCCCAGGAGCGACCAAGCCACCCCTCGCTCCCCCCGCCGCGCCGTCATCCCGGCCAGGACTCCGAGAATCGCCGACCCCAGCAGGTTGGCGACCACTGTGGCGGTCAGGACCTGCCCCACCGGGTCCAGCCACTCGCCGAGCCCGTAGCGGGCCAGGGCTCCCAACGACCCTCCGCAGAACACCGCGATAGCCGTTGCAGGGCTGCCGGGCGTCGGGGTCATCGAAGATCAGCGTATCGCGGTGTTAACCGGCATGGCCGTCACACCTGGTTACGTATCCTTGTTGGCTATGCGAATAGCCGGCGCCCAACTCAACTTCAAAGTGGGAGACCTGGAGGGAAATTGTCGTCGGATCCTCGACGCCATGGCCTGGGCTTCCGGCGAAAAAGCCGATCTCCTGGTTCTTCCCGAGTTGGCCACCAGCGGGTATCCGCCCGAGGATCTGGCGCTCCGGGCCGATTTCCTAAGCGCCGACCGGGCCGTGCTGGAGCGGCTTGCGGAGCGGTCGGACCGGACCGTCACCGTGGTCGGGTGTCTTGACTCCTCCCCCTCCGACGCCGGGGAGGACGACGCCGCGCCCCGCCGGGTGGCCAACGCCGCCGCCATTCTGGGGTCGGGCCGCATCCTGGGGGTCTATCACAAGGAGCACCTGCCCAACTACGGGGTCTTCGACGAGCGGCGTTGGTTCTACCCGGGCCGCAACACCGTCCGCACCTGGCCGGTGGGGCCCACGCGGGTAGGGGTCTCGGTCTGTGAAGATCTCTGGATGGACGAAGGTCCCTGGCGGTTGCTGGCCGGAGCAGGCGCCGGGGTGATCGTCAACATCAACGCATCCCCCTACCACCTGGGCAAGGCAGCCGAGCGGGAGGCGCTGGTCTCCCGCCGCGCCCGGGAGGCGGGAGCGGCGGTGGTGTACCTCAATCTGGTGGGAGGCCAGGACGAATTGGTGTTCGACGGCGCCTCGTTGGTGGCCGGATCCGACGGCGCCATCCTCTATCGCGCCGCCCAGTTCACCGAGGAGCGTTTCCTCCTCGATCTTCCTCCGGCCGGAGCCGAGGCTGCCGCGGCGCGGCCTCAGCGGGAGTGGATGGGGGCCGAGGAAGAGGTCTGGGAGGCCCTGAAGCTGGCTGTTCGCGACTACTTGGGCAAGAACCGCTTCGGTGAGGCGGTTGTGGGCCTGTCGGGTGGGATCGACTCGGCGGTCACTGCCTGCCTCGCCGCCGACGCGCTCGGCCCCGACCGGGTTTGGGGGGTCTCCATGCCGAGCGTCTACAGCTCCGAGCATTCCAAGACCGACGCCAAGCGGCTCTCGTCCAACCTGGGTATCCGCTTCGACATGGTTCCCATCGAGCGGGCCCACGCCGCCTTCGTGGACACACTGTCTCCGGTGATGGGAAACGCCGAGTGGGGCGTCGCCGGGGAGAACCTTCAGGCCCGGGCGCGGGGATCGATCCTCATGGCCCTCTCCAACCGGCACGGAGGGCTGGTGCTGGCTACCGGCAACAAGTCGGAGTTGTCGGTGGGCTACGCCACCCTCTACGGTGACATGGTGGGCGCTTTCGCACCCCTGAAGGATGTCTACAAGACCCTGGTGTACCGTCTGGCGGAGTGGAGAAACCGCCAGGAAACGGTCATCCCCGTCGAGATTCTCACCAAGCCACCCTCCGCAGAACTCCGTCCCGACCAGTTGGACACCGACTCGCTTCCACCCTATGATGTTTTGGACTCCATCCTGGCCATGTACATCGACTCGGAACGTTCTATGGAAGAGATAGCTGCTGCAGGCTTCGATCCGGCTTTGGTGCGCCGGGTGGTCGGGCTGGTGGAGGGGTCGGAGTACAAGAGGCGCCAGTCGGCGCCGGGTCCCAAGGTCACTACCAAGTCCCTCGGACGTGAGAGGCGGCGTCCCATCACCAGCGGTTGGAACCTGCGATGAGTGGGCATGCCATCCTGGTCGACGGCAAGCCCTCGGGGCCGCTGGTCTTCGACATGAACAGTCCCACCATTACCAGAGGCGACGGTTGTTTCGAGGTGATGCGCGTCTACGGGGGGGTCGCCTTCGAGTGCGATGCCCATCTCGACCGCTTGGGGCGGTCGGCCGCCATGATGGATCTCCAGGCTCCCCCACGCGCCGATCTCGACTCGTGGGTGAAGCAGGTGGCGGCCTACGGCCCGGAGGGGTTGATCAGGGTGATCCTGGGCCGGGGAGCAGAGCCCGGCGCTGAGAAGTGTGTAGTGACCTGGCATCCCGTTCCCGCCCGTCCTGATACGATGACGCTCTTCCCGCTGATCGCTCCATGGCATTCGGCCGGTCGGCCCTGGGATCTCGCCGGGGGAAAGACCCTGTCCTACGCCCCCAACATGGCCGCCACTCGTCACGCGGTGAAGGAGGGGTTTGACGAGGCTCTCCTGGTCTCTGACGACCGGACTGTTCTGGAGGGTCCGGTCTTCTCGGTGGCCTGGGTCCATGAAGGAGTGTGGGAGACACCGTCGCTGGACCTGTTGATCCTCGACTCGATAACCCGGCGGGTGGTGCTGGAACTCGTGTCGGACTCCGACGTGCCCATGCGGGAGGGACGTTTCAGCCTCGACCGGCTCTTGGAAGCCGAAGAGGTAATGGTGATCGGAACCACCCGGGAAGTGACGCCCGTGGTTGCGGTCGGGGAGCAAAAGTACCAATGGGGACCGGTCACCAAGCGCCTGAGAGAGGCCTTCGTGCGACGCGTCAGACAGTCCATCGATGAAGCCTGAGGGAGTGGTTCCTCCCGAGTCCTGCGGAACCGATTGGATGTCCCCGGTTTCTTGACATGTCAGGGACGGTGAATGGTCGCCTGGTCGGCGTCCTGGCGGGACTGGCAGTCCTGGCGATGGCCACGTCCTGCGGCGGAGACGATCCCGCCCTGGTGACCACCACCTCCCGGGTGGTGACCACCGCCGCCCCGACCACCCAGCCCGAGCCCACCACAACGACCGAGCCCGATCCCATCATCACCACCACCACCGCTGACGAGCCGGGGTCGGCGACGGAATCTCCTTCGACCACGGGGGGCCAACAGGGCGGCGAGATCTCCTTCCGGGTGGTCCGGCAGGAATCCACCAGGGACGGAAGCGTTCTGCACCTGGAAGTCCCTCCGGGCGACTACACCGATGTGGACCTCGAGAACCTGGTGCTGTCGATGTACGAGGAGCGAGAGAACCTATACGAGCTGCACGTCTTCGACAACCCCGAGGCGGTCGCGGCTCTCCTCACTCCCGACTCCGAACGCACCCCCGAACAAAAGGCCCTGCTGGAGACCCACTATCTGGTTAGTTTCCTAGAGGGATCGATCCTCCGATTCCAGGGCCCCTTCGCCAACCTGGAGGGATACATCGTAGGCTCCTAGCTGTTTCAGCGCCGCCCTCCACCCCCGGGTTGCTTTAATTCTTGGGAATTTCCCTCCCGACCCGCCTCCGCCGTTCCGGTCGAAATTATTCGGGCGGGCGCAGGCCTACCCGAACCGAGGATTCTTGGTCGTCGGCTGGCGCTCCCCACCTTTGGGGCGTTGCCCGTAGGCCGCCCGCCGGTGAACGAGACTTGGTGCTGATCCAACCGGTCCGGACCGGTCGGGTGTTTGTTCCTATCAATCTGCACACAGAGTGGGACGTTTTTCTATGATCTTGCGTCTGTTTTTTTCACAACCCCTCAGCTGCTGGTTTGATGTCGTTTTCGGATGCGCCGCCCCTGTGGCCTTGTATAACAAGATCAACCGCCCGGGTGGTAATCAAGGGTCGTCAGCCACTCGGCGGTGCCGTGATGGAGAAATCGCACCTTTCCCCGACCGGCGCTGGTGATCATCCCTGCCGCGATGAGCCGCCGCCGGTAGTTCTGTGCATAGTTCGCAGAGCGATCCAGCCTGCGGGCGATTTCTCCGACGGACGATGGCCCATCGTCTCGAGCCATGGCGACCAAAAAAGAACGATCCATCTCGGATAAACCGGCCCATATAGGCTTGACGATCTGTTCGAGTTCGGCCCACCCTGCCTCGTAGGCCGCCGACCGGGCATGTTCCACCTTGATCCGAGACGCCCGCCGGCCCCCGAAGGCTTCCTCCCAGCCGTGATAACCCAGGAGTTGAATGGTGAAGGGGTGTCCCCGAGATGCTTTCACCATGACTTGCAGGGCTTCGTTCTCGATTGCTTCCCCTGCATCTGTTATGGGCCTGCGGAGCGCCAGTTCGGTATCGAAGGGTTCCAACGGACGAAGGCGGATACGGGCGCAACGTTGGAAGAAGGTCATGCCGCGATCGCTCAGGATGGTGGCTTCTATCTCGGGCAAGGCGGCACCGACCAAGGCCATGGGCAACAGTTCCCGTCGGGTGATATGCTGCACTGCCGCGGTCAGCTCTCTGGCCTCGGGGAGTTGTAGGCCTTGCAGTTCGTCTACAGTGAGCAGCAGACCCATCCCGCTAGGCGCCAGCCGCTCCGCAACAGCAGTGAGAACCCCGCGTAGATCCGGCCGGAGTCCGCTCCTGGCGACCGGGCGTTCTTCCCAAGAGACTCCGAGGCCGAGAACCTGCACCGAGGATATCCGCCGCGCCGGCTTACCCGCATCCATCTCGTACAGATGCTCCCACGCAGCTGCTCTGATTCTCGATGGCAGGTCGGATACCGAGGCGGATACCGAGATGACGCGCCAACCGAGAGCAAGGGCCGCGTCCTCGGCTTCGTTCAGCAGCACGGTCTTGCCGGATCCGCGTGGTCCGGTAATTAGCAACGTATAGTCGGGATGTCTTGGTCCGTGGTCGAAGGCCCGGGCTATCCGAATTACCTCGCGGTCCCTTCCGGCGAGGAGAGGTGGCGATGTTCCAAACGTCGGATGAAACGGATTGCTTGGAATGGGAGGGCTCCCGGGCTTTGGGGTCGAGCCCACATTGTAGCCTCCTCCTTTGTCACTTTCTTTCACTTTCTCTCACTTTTTAACTCTCTTTCACTTTGTCGGACCTCCCCAGCCTCCACGATGAACCTTGTTGCCGATCAGGGCACTGCCTGAACGCCCAACCGAAGTCGCTGTCTGCGATTCGATGGACTTGGATGGTGGCACGGTTCATTCACACCTCCGTTTGACGCCGTACGGGGCGGATCCTGTATTCCGGCGCACCCCGAGCCGACCGACTTCAGAGAGGGGAATCTCTTTGGCGGCGGATCAGAGAAGGGCGGCGGCCACCATCAGAAACCCGCCGAAGCCCACCACGTCGGTGATCAGGGTGAGGAAGATGCTCGACGCCAACGCCGGGTCGAAGCCCATCCGGCGAAGAACCATGGGGATGCCTGCCCCCGCCAGGGTGGCGATGGTCAGATTGGCCAGAGCCGCCACCCCCACCACCGGCGCCACCTGTGCGGCGCCGTAGTTGGAGGAGAACACCCCGAGCGACAGAAGCGCCACGGTGAGGCCCATGGCGGCCACCGCCAGAAAGGCGCCGTTCAGGAGCCCGATGCTCACCTGGCGTCTCAGCACCTCCCAGATCCGCGCCCGGGGAAGGTCGCCGGCCGCCATGGAGCGGATCACCACCGCCAGGCTCTGCACCCCCCCATTCCCTCCCAGGAGGGCCACCACCGGCATGAGTGCGGCCAGTACCGGCTCGGCGGAGATGATTCCGGTCTGGCGCTCCACCACGAACGCAACCACCATTGCCAGCAGCAGGTTCAGAGTCAGCCAGGGAAGCCGCATTCTCACCGACGAGAGCACCGCGGTGTAGATAGTCTCCTCCGCACCGGCGCCAACCGAAGTGGCGAAGTCCTCGGAGGCCTCGGCCTGCACTGCGTCGATCACCTCGTCATAGGTCACCATTCCCTGGAGGTGTCCCAGGTCGTCCACGACCGGGAGACCCATCAGGCGGTAGCGCTGCATCAACTCGGAAACTTCTTCCCGGTCCGCCAGCGTGTGGACCGCCACCGGGCTGGCTTCCATTGCCTCGTCGAGGCCGACCGAGGGTCTGACGAACACCAGGTCCCGGAAGGAGAGCACCCCCCGCAGCACGCCGAAGTCGTCGGTGACGTACACGTAGGTGAGGTCATCCACCATCTCTCGGATGTTGCGGATCCGCTCGATCGCCTCCCCGGCGCTTAGGCCGATGGGCAGCACCGCCACCTCGGTTGTCATCAGCCCTCCGGCCGTGTCAGACGGGTAGTGGAACAGCCGGCTGACCTCACTGCCGGCCGGTTCGGCCATCAGGTCGATCACCGCCTCGACCGTCTCGGTCTCCATGTTCTCCAGGATGTCCACGGCCTCGGTGGCCGCCATCTCCTCAAGTACCGAGGCCGCTTCACCGAGGGGAAGTTCCTCCAGGAATTCGGCGGCCAGTTCGTCGCGCAACTCCTCGAGGATGGGGGCCCGCTGGCCACGGTTGAGAGGGCTCAGCAGTGCCCCGGCGGTGTCGGGCGAGACCGACTCCAGGATGTCGGCCGCATCGTGAGGAGAGGCCTCGGCCAGGGCGGTCCACACCTCCGGGTTGGCGCCCAGATACTCCTCGACCTCGCCTGGCCGCAATCGAGCATCCCGGCGAAGACGCTGGGCCAGTTCCCGGTGCCGATGGGGTCGAGGCTTCATGTGGCCCACAGATTACGGCTCTATTGGCGGCCAAGACCGCCGGTTAGGCCGTGGTGCTTCCTACCGGCGGCGCCTCAGCCGGGGGGACCCCGGAAAAGAAGGAGGTCCGCTCAGGGTGCGAAGGGACGGACTGCGGTGATCCTGACCTCGAATGTCCCGCCCGGCGCGTCATAGGAGACCAGGTCCCCGGGCGCCTTGGCCAGCACCGACTGCCCCAGCGGGCTGGTGGGAGAGACCACCAGGGCGGCCGATCCCCGGTTCTCGGCAGGCGCCAGGAGAAACTCCATCAGGTCCCCGTCCGTATCCTCGACGGTCACCATCGATCCGATCTCCACCCGGCCGGTGTCGTCGACCTCCATCACCTGCGCGTCCCGCAACACCGCCTCCAGGTGGGCGATCCGGGCCTCCATCAAGCCCTGATGGTCCTTGGCGGCTTGATAGTCGGCGTTCTCCCGGATGTCGCCGTGCGAGCGAGCCTCGGCTATCCGCTCTGAGATCTCGATGCGCTTGGGACCCTTCAGGTCCTCCAACTCCGAAATCAGACGTCGGTGCGCGTCGGGGGTGAGAAAAGTAGCCGGGGTTTCCATCGCAACAACAGAGAGCATATCAAGTTGGTAGCTTTGGGCCGATGGACACCAAGCTGACTCGCTTCAGTCACGGCGCCGGCTGAGGGTGCAAGCTCGGCTCGGCCGAGTTGGCGCAGGTCCTGCGCCCCCTCAGGGACCATCCCGCCTTCTCTTCCCCCCAACTCATGGTGGGTGTGGAGACCCGAGACGACGCAGGCGCATACCGCCTGCCGGACGGACGCGTCCTAATCCAGACAGTCGACTTCTTCACCCCGGTAGTGGACGACCCGGCGGACTGGGGGAGGATCGCCGCCGCCAACGCGCTGTCGGACATATACGCCATGGGCGGGGAGCCGCTCACCGCCCTCCAGTTGGTGTGCTGGCCCTCCGAGACCCTGGGGCTCGAGACCCTCACCACGGTGATACAAGGAGGGTCGGAGGTGATGGCCCGGGCGGGGTGCACGGTGGTGGGCGGTCACACCGTGGACGACCCCGAGCCCAAGTACGGCTTCGCAGTGACCGGGACCGCGGTGAGGCTCACCACCAATGCCGGAGCCCGGCCCGGGGACCTGCTGGTGCTCACCAAGCCTCTTGGGACGGGGATTATCACCACCGCCCACAAGGCCGACGGCTGCCCTCCCCACATCCTCGCCGCGGCGGTGGCCTCGATGGTCTCTCTCAACGACCGCGCCTCTCGGGCGATGATCTCGGCAGGCGCCTCGGCCGCCACAGACGTCACCGGTTACGGTTTGGCGGGACACCTCCTCTCCATGCTGGAAGCCTCCGGCGCGGCGGCCCGGGTGGATGTCGGCAGCCTTCCTCTCTTCAAGGGAACAGAGGACCTGCTTTCAGAGGGGTTCTACCCTGGGGGAAGCCTTCGCAATCTGGAGGCCTTCCGTGGAAGGCTCGGTGGAGGAGACGAGGCCGCCCGGCGCCTGATGTGCGACGCCCAGACCAGCGGGGGACTCCTGGTGGCGGTTGCGCCGCCGGTGGCCGAGGAACTCATCGGCCAGCTGAAGGAGGACGGGATTACGGCCGCCACCATCGGAGCGGTGCTCGAGGGCCGGCCGTCTATAGAACTGGTTTGACCCCTAGCTTAGGACGGCGTGGATGCCCGGTCTGAACTTCTCGGGCTCCAACAGGAAGGCGTCGTGGCCCTTGTCCGATTGCACCGTGCGCCATAGAACCGGCACTCCCACCTCGGTTAGAGTCCTGACCATGCTCTCCTGCTCGTCAGGATAGAAGCACACGTCCGAATCGATGGTGAACACCAGCCACTGCTGGTCTCGGCAGCGGCTCAGGAGATCGGTGACGCTTTCTCCCCCCACCTCCTTCACCAGGTTGAACTTCTGCCAGATCCGCACCACCCGCAGATAGGTGTTGGCGTCGAATCTCTCCACGAATTTCTGACCCTGGTGAAGCATGTAGGACTCCATGGGGTGCTGTACCCGGTATCCGCCCAGGTCCTCGCGTTCCACAATCTCATGGCGGATCCGCTCCCGGAAGGCCGAGAGGGAAACGAAGGTCTTGTGGCCGATCATCCGGGCAAGGGCCAGTCCCAGGTCCGGCCTGGGGCCCCCGTAGAAGTCCCCCCCTTGGAAATGCGGGTCGGTGACGATGGCGAACATCTGCTCGAAGTTGTGGATAACCTGCAGGGTGGTCACCCCGAGTCCGGCGGCGATTGGGATCACCACCTTCACCCGGTCGGGATAGCGGACGCCCAGCACCAGAGCCATCAAACCGCCCACCGAGCCTCCCGTGCACGCCTGGATCCGCTCCACTCCGAGGTGCTCGAGGAGCTTCATCTGGGAGTCGACTATGTCGGTGACGGTCAGGGACGGGAACGCCGACCCGTAGGGCCGTCCGGTCCGGGGATCGGGCGACGACGGGCCCGTGGATCCGTAGCACCCGCCCAGATAGTTGACGCACACCACCGCGTACTTGTCGGTGTCGAAAGCCCGTCCCGGTCCGATGAACCCGTCCCACCATCCCACCTGCATCTCCTCGGTCCACCGGGCGCCCACCCCGGGCACCGAGGGGTTGAACCCGGCGGCGTGTTGGCTCCCGGTCAGGGCGTGGAACACCAGGATGACATTGTCCCGGGCCTCGTTCAGCTCCCCGTACATCTCATAGGCCAGGGTGACGTCGGGTATGGTCTTCCCACCCAGGGTGGTGTAGGACCCGAGGCGCACGAACCGCGTCTCGGTGCGCGGCAAGCCGGCTACCGCCGGGTCGAGGGGCGGGTCCGAGGAACTGTTTGTCACCGACTCTCCTTTACTCATCGGTCAGGCGTTGGCACCGTGCCTTGCGACCGGTTGCCGCGGTTTCTTCGGGCCTGTCCCTCCACCGCTCCGGATGAGCGTCTGGTGACGCCACGGGACCCAGTTTAGTCCGGGCCCACTCAGCCTCAATTCCGCTCGGACCGGCCACTCCTTGGGGGAGTTCGCCGCGGGATCCGGATCCCGGCGGGCGCCCTACGATGTCTGGGGCCGCCTGCTCACCCAGACGGTGTTGCCCTCGGGGTCGACGACCCCGGTCAGGTCGACCGGCAATCCGGTTTCGGCAGAAGAGGTGTTCATCACCGTCAAGCCCTGGCCGACCAGGTAGTCCGCCCACTGTTTCGTGTCTTCGGTCCACAGCACGATCTCGGCGGTTCCTGCCGATGGCGGCTCGCCTTCCCGCCTCTTTCGGAGTATGAGGTAGGCCCCCCCGCCGATTTCCATCCACGCATAGCCGCGGGTCGCCACCGCCGGGGCGACTACTTCGCTGAGATCGAGAATCTTGGAGTAGAAGGCGGACATCTTCTCGAGATCGTCCACTCGGAGGACCATGCTCATCCCTCCCCGGGGGGCGAGCGGCGGCGCTTCCTCACCGGCCGTCACGGTCTGCTTGGCCTGCTGGAGGCTGAACCGGCCATGGGTGACCTCCCTTCCCACGATCACTCCCCCCAGCTTGCGGCCCGAGACCGACAGTCGGGAAAGAGCGCGTAGGTCCTCCACCGACCCCACCCCACCGGCCACTATCACCGGCTCGGGCACCAATTCCAGGCATTCGGCGTAGATGTCCAGGTCGAGCGGTTGGGTGAGGGAGTCGCGTCCGGCTTCGGCCACCAGGAAGGCGGCAACTCCTGCCGACGACATCTCCAACAGCACTTCCTCGAGGTAGCGGCCGCTTCTCTCCGAGAATCCCTGAGTCACTATCTCCTGGTCGGGACGGACGTCCAGGGAGACGGCGATCTTGTCCGGATACTCCCGGCACAGGTCCCAGATCATGATCTGCTCCTCGATGGCGGCGGTGCCCATCACCACCCTCCAGGCGCCGTTGCGGATCAGCCGCGCCGCCTCGATGGGGGAGCGGACGCCTCCCGCCACCTGCACCGGCGTGTCCAGTTCCGCCACGATCCGGTCTATGAGGTCGCGGTTCTGGTAGTCGCCCAGCGCGGCGGCGTTCAGGTCCACCACGTGCAGAAAGTCGGCGCCCTGGCCGGCCCACATCTTGGCGCGGCTCAGAGGGTCGTTGTCCAGGATGATCGCCTCGGTCACGTCCAAGGCGGGGAGGCGGACCGACCTGCCCCCCAGAATGTTGATGCGTCCGTAGACGTCCATGGGTGAGAGGATACCCGCCGGACCTACCTCGCCGGCGGGCTCCGGGGCTTTCAGGAGGGGATGTCCAGGGACTCCTCGGCCGAGTCGAGGGTCTGGTCCCCGGCCAGCACTCCCAGGAACAGGTCGCCGTAGCGGGACAGGCGGTCCCACAGGTTGCCGATGTGGATGTCGCCGTTGCGGTATCGGCCCACCTCTTCCCACAGGAGGGGTACCGAGACGGGCGCTTGGGGGAGGGGGCGGACCGAATAGACCGAGGAGACGGTCTGGCCGAAAGCGTTGCGGTTGTAGTCGATGAACACCTTCCCGGATCGCTTCGGCTTATCCCAGGCCAGTGTCAGGTCCTCGGGGTTGGCTGCCTCCAGCAGCCGGGCAACCGCTTCCACGAATCTCCGCACCCTCCCATAGCTGTGCACCGGACGGAGCGGCACGTACACGTGCATGCCGCGGCTTCCCGACAGCTTGGGGTAGGACCGCAGACCGAGCCGCTCCAGCGCCACCCCGCACAGCCTGACTCCCGCCACCACCTGCGACCACGACGCGCCGGGGGCCGGGTCGAAGTCGAACACCGCCCAGTCGGGACGGTCGAGGTCGGGATAGCGGGAGTGGAAGGGGTGGGTCTCCACACAGCCCATGTTTGCGAACCACATCAGCGACTCGGGATGATCCGCGCAGAGAAACTCGATTTCCCCGCCCATGGAGTGGGAATCCACCGGGAGCTTTCTCATCCAACCGGGCTGATGCCCGGGGGCCCGCTTTTCATAGAAGGACGGTCCCTCGATCCCGTCGGGGTAGCGGGACATGGACAGGGGCCGATCCCGGAGGTGGGGGAGAAGCGTCCCTGCCACCGAGGCGTAGTAGCTGATCAGGTCCCCCTTGGTGTAACCCTCGGAAAAGAAGGGCTTTGCCAGGTTGGAGAGGCGAATGGGGAGGGATGCCTCCCGGGGCCGGTGGCGATCCTCTATGGGGACCACCGGCACGGGGTCGGGAAAGGACACCATCCCCGAGGCGGCCCTGGGGCCGCCCCTCTCCCGAACCTGTTCGAGGCGGCGGACCGTGGTGGCGACTTCCCGTCCGATGGCCAAGTGGCTCTCCCACTCCCGGGCCTCGGAGATCACCACCATGGAGATGCCCGACTCGTAAGCAGCTTCCACCAGCGGCTCGGCGCGAAGCGTTCCCTCGCCGTAGGGAACATGGCTGATCTCGCCTGAAGGTCCGAACCGGTTGTCGGTGAAGTGAGTGTGGAGGGGAGACAGCATCCAGGCCGGAAAGGAGTCTCGCAGAAAGGACAGCACCGTTTTGAACCGCTCGGCGTCCACCAGTCCTCCTCCCGAGAGGGCGTGCAGGTGAGCCCAGTCGATCACCGGCCTGACAAAGGGAAACTCGGCGGCCAGGAGAGCGATGTCGCCCAGCGTCCCGAAGGCCCCCTGGCGTCCGGCGGTCTCGAGCCCCAGGCCCACGCCCAGGTCGGCCACCTTGGTAGCCAGGGCGTCCAAGCGGCGCCTAATCAGGTCCATCACCTGGCCGGGGGCCCGTCCCCTCAGATGACCGGGGTGGGCGACCACCAGGGGCGCCCCCAGTTCACGCCCCAGCTTCATGGTGTGCTCCAGTGCGGAGAGACACATCCGGGACTTGTCGGGCTCCTCGGTGGTCAGCACTGCGAAGTAGGGAGCGTGGACCGACAGCCGAAAGCCCCTCGCCGAGGCCTCGGCGCCGAACTGAGCGCACCGGGTCTCCTTCCATGGGAATCCCTTCACGAAGGAGAGTTCATAGGACCGGATGCCCCGGGAAGCCAGGTCGCCCAGGAAGGCCCCGTCCTCGGCCTGGTCGGGCGGCGGGGGACCGGAGACGCCGAACAGGATCAGGCTGCGGAGTGAGCGCCCGGCGGTTGGGGGTTGGTCTCCCATGGTTCCTTAATGATGGTCTCCGCACATGGTCACCCGGTAACGACCCCGACGCCGAGACGCAATCGAAAGGCGAAGCCCGGGGTCGCAAGGCAGCGCTTGAGCGGTGGGACTAGCTTTGGTTCAGGGGCCGAACGGCTCCTGGAAGCAAGGAAGGAGTTGTTGATGGAGGGTCTGGCGATTGTGGTGGCGGCGATCGGCGCCATCAACTGGGGCTTGATCGGCTTGTTCGGTCTCGACCTGGTGGCGGCCATCACCACCGCGGGAAAGTTCGGCGACACCAACGTGGCCTCGCGAGTGGTCTATGTCATCTTCGGCATCGCCGGTGTGATAGCTCTCGTGGTGCTGTCGGCCAATATCTGACTACAACCCGCTTGGGTAAGCTCTCCGGGGATGGCGCTGTCGGTGACGTAATGGCGGAGGGGAGGATCCTCTACGGGATCTGCACCGATCAGGCCGAGCCGTATCCGGTCCTGGCGGAGCGGTGGCGGTACTTCGAGGAACTGGGTTTCGACAGCATCTGGGACTGCGACCACTTCCTCCGACCCTCCAATCCGTCGGATCCATACTTCGAGGGGTGGACTCTCCTGGCCGCGCTGGCCACCGTGACCTCCCGGATCAGGGTGGGGGTCCTGGTGGGCAGCAACACCTTCCGCCACCCGGCCCTCCTGGCGCATGAGGCCCTCACCATCGACCACATCTCCGAAGGCCGCCTGGAACTCGGCTTGGGCGCCGGATGGTTCGTGGAGGAGCACGACCGGTTCGGGATCCCCTTCGGCGACCCGCCGACGCTCGTGCGGAGCTTCTCGGAGGCCGTGGAGATCATCGACTCCCTCCTCCGCGGCCAGGAGGTCACCTTCGACGGTGAGTACTACCAACTCCGGGGCGCCCGGCTCCGCCCGGGTCCGGTCCAGTCTCCCCGCCCGCCGCTCACCCTGGGCGCCCACCGCCCCCGCATGCTGGCCATCTGCGCCCGTTACGCCGACCGGTGGAACTCCTTCGGGACGGTGGCGGAGATGGCCGAGCGCAACCGGGCACTGGACGAGGCCTGCGAGAGGATCGGGAGGGACCCGACCGAGATAATCCGCTCCTTCTACGGGTGGGCGTCCAACATGGCCGCCCAGGGTCTGCCCGACGCCTGGTCGAGCCTCGACGCGTTTTGTGAAGTGGTGGGGCGCTACGCCGAGGCGGGCGTAAACGAGTTCATCATGGACCAGCCCCGCCCCGAGCAGCTCAAGATGGCCGAGAAGATCGCCTCGGAGGTGATCGAGCCCCGTTGCTGACCGGCCGGTGTTTTGTCGACCGACCTTTGCGGGACGTCGGGCGCCTGCCCGTGTTATGTTTGAGTCTCTGACAGTCGCTAGCAGATGAGAGTCGAGGTCTTGGCGTTGTGAAGGGATTGAGGTTCGGCATTTACACCCCTCAGTGGAAGCCGTACCAGGTGCTTTTGGACAACTGGCGGTACTTCGAGGAACTGGGCTTCGACAGCATCTGGCCCTGTGACCACTTTCACAACCCCGGCCATCCCGACAAGCCCTTTTTCGAGGGATGGACAGTGTTGGCCGCCCTGGCCGCCGAGACCTCCCGGATCAGGGTGGGGGTGCTGGTCAGCAGCAACACCTTCCGGCACCCCGCGCTCCTCGCCCAGCAGGCCATCACCCTCGATCACATCTCCGAAGGAAGGTTGGACTTCGGGGTGGGCGCGGGGTGGTACGAGTTGGAGCATGAGTGGTTCAACATCCCTCTGTACGAACCCAGGGAGCGGGTGGACCGCTTCTCCGAGGCGATGGAGATCATCGACCCACTGATGCGCGGGGAGACCGTCTCCTATGAGGGCGACCACTACCAGTTGTCGGAGGCCCGGCTCCGCCCCCGTCCCGTCCAGTCGCCCCGCCCGCCCTTCATGCTGGCCGGGCACAAGCCCCGCATGCTGGGGATCTGCGCCCGCTACGCCGATTCCTGGAATTCCACCGGGACGGTGGAGGACTTGGCCCGACGCAACCGACTGGTCGACGAGGCATGTCGGCGGATCGGCAGAAACCCGGCAGAGATTGTCCGCTCCTATCTGGGTGGGAACTCCACCCTGGCGCCCCAGGGCCTGCCCGACATGTGGTCGAGCCCCGAAGCCTTCTCCGAGGTGGTGGGGCGGTACGCCGAGGCGGGGGTGAAAGAGTTCCTGTTCGTGGAGCCCCGGCCCGATCAGTACAAGATGGTCGAGCGGATCGCCTCCCAGGTCATCGAGCAGAGCCGTTGAGGGGCCACCGCCCGCCGGGCAGGCATGCGAGGAGAAAGCAGCCCACCCCGGCCGGTACGGGACAGTCGAGGGGATCGCCTCTCGGTTTCCGGGGCCGAGCGGTAAGGCGCCCATGATTGGGTGGAGTTGATGGTGTGATGAGAGGTTTCAGAGTCGGGATTTCCGCTATGCAGTACGAGCCGTACCCGGTGTTGGTGCGGAAATGGCGGTACTTCGAGGAGTTGGGGTTCGAGAGCGTCTGGCACTGCGACCACCTTCTGTTCACCGGCGATTCGACGGTTCCCCTCTATGAGGGATGGACCATTCTCTCCGCCCTGGCGGCCGAGACCTCACGGATTCGCTTGGGGGTGCTGGTGAGCAGCAATGTGCTCCGCCATCCCGCCCTCCTGGCCCAGGAGGCGATCACGGTCGACCATGTTTCGCAGGGGCGCGTGGAGGTGGGGGTCGGCTGCGGGTGGTTCGAGGAGGAACATGAGCGGTTCGGGATCCCCCTCTTCGAGCCCGGGGAGCGGGTGGACCGCTTCTCCGAGGCGATGGAGATCATCGAGCCGCTCCTCCGGGGCGAGACGGTCTCTTACCAAGGGGACCACTACCAGCTGTCGGAGGCCAAGCTTCGCCCCTACCCGGTGCAGTTGCCCCGCCCGCCCCTCACCCTGGCGGCCCACCAGCCCCGGATGATCCGGATCTGCGCCCGCTACGCCGACCGGTGGAACTCCAGCGGCACGCCAGAGGAGATGGCCGAGCGGAACCGGCTCCTCGACGAGGCCTGCGACAAGATAGGGCGCGATCCGAAAGAGATACTCCGCTCTATGCGGGTGTCGGTCCCCAAACTGGTAGCGGGGGGCTTTCCGAACCCGTGGTCGAGCGTCGACGCCTTCTGTGAGGTGGCGGGCGCCTACCGGGAAGCGGGAGTGGAGGAGTTCATAATCGACCAACCCCGGCCCGAGCAGTACCGGACGGCCGAACGGATCGCCTCGGAGGTTCTCTGAGGTTCCCTGATCCCACCGTCCGGAGCGCCGCGCGGCCGCCCGGATTGACCCCATCGGAGGCTTGGGAGTGATGGAAGGACTGAGGTTCGGGGTCACCGTGGTGCAGTCGGATCCCTACCCGGTCCTGGCCGAGAAGTGGCGGTACTTCGAGGAGTTGGGGTTCGACAGTCTCTGGCACTGCGACCATCTCCTCCGCTCCCTCGATCCGACCGCTCCTCTCTTCGAGGGGTGGACCCTGCTGGCCGCCCTGGCCGCCGAGACGTCCCGTATCCGGGTGGGAACCCTGGTGAGCAGCAACGTCCTCCGGCATCCGGCGCTACTGGCGCAGCAGGCCATCACTGTCGACCACATCTCCGAGGGCCGCCTGGAAGTGGGAATCGGTTGCGGGTGGTTCGAGGAGGAGCACCGCCGGTTCGGGATCCCCCTCTTTGAGCCGGGGGTGCGGGTGGACCGGTTCTCCGAGGCGATGGTGATCATCGACCGCTTGCTGCGGGGGGAGCCGGTTTCCCATCATGGTCGGCATTATGAGTTGTCGGAGGCCCGGCTCCGTCCCCGTCCCGTGCAGCGGCCCCGCCCACCGTTCACGGTGGCTGCCCACGGTCGCCGGATGCTTCGCATCTGTGCGCGGTTTGGTGACCGCTGGAACTCATTCGGGACGGTGGAGGAGATAGGCGAGCGGAACCGGATCCTGGACGCCGAATGCGATCGGATTGGCAGAGACCCCACCGAGATAAGCCGATCCGTCCACATCGAGGCCTTCACCACCGCCCCTCAGGGCCTTCCCGACATCTGGTCGAGCCACGGGGCCTTCACTGAGGTGGTGGGGCGATACGCCGAGGCCGGCGCGAATGAGTTCACCATCACTCAGCCCGGTCCCGGACAGTACGAGACGGCGGAGAGGATTGCGTCGGAGGTGATCGGGGCTCCCGTCTCGGGACGGGGCCTGTGATCAGGCGCCGACTCGAAGCGGTTTGGTGGGGCGGGTCAGAACGTACCACCAGGCCACCGCCGCCACGGCCACCAGGATCACCCGGAGGGTGGTGTCGCCGGTAAGGAGGACCGCGGAGACACCGATCGAAAGCGTGATGCCCACCAGCGCGATCGCCTTCGCCCGGACGGTGAGGCCCCCCCGGTAGCTCTTGATGATCTTCCCGAACACGGGATGGTTGCGGAGCCACATCTCGAAACGCCGGGAAGACCTGGCGAAGAAGAACAGCGCCAGGACCACGAAGTCGGCGGTGGGGATGCCCGGCAGCCAACTTAGGAACACGAACCCAAGACAGATCAGCCCCAGGATGAAATAGACGAGGCGAACCAGGGGGAAGCGGGCGATTCTTGCCACTGACCCCCAAGGCTAAAGACGTCGGGAAGTTAGTCAAAAAGCACCTCACTAGCCTTCCGGTATGGCTCATAAGAGTGTGGTGCGGGCCCGCTTTTCCGACCTCGACCCCTACAACCATGTCAACCACGCCCGCTATCTGAGCTACTTCGAGATGGCCCGGGTGGAACTCCTGGAGGAGATGGGCTTCTCGATGGCCCGCCTGGCGGAGATGGGTCTCCAGATCGTGCTGGTGGAGGCAAGAGTCCGCTATTACGCACCAGCCCGCCTCGGCGACCAAGTCAGTGTGACCACCCGCGTCAGGGAGGTGCGGCGGGCCTCCACCCGATGGTCCCAGAGAGCCCAGGTGGGTACCGTGCCGGTGGCGACCCTCGAGATCAAGGCGGCCTTCGTCGACCGGCAGGGCAAGCCCCAGCGCACCCCCGAAGGCTTCGTCGAGGCATCTATTCCCTATCGGTTGGCGGGTTCCCGATAAGTGATTTGAAAAGAGCCGGCCCACGGGTTGGCGGGGAGGGGTGGAGGTCTATGAGCGGCCCGGTTCGGGCCCCACGTAACGGGCAGCGGGGCGCAGGAGTTTTCCTTTCTCGGCCTGTTCCAGCACGTGAGCGGCCCAGCCTATCGAGCGGCTGACCGCGAAGGTGGGGGTGAACATCCGGCGGGGGACCCCGGCCAACTCCAGGGCGACCGAGGCCCAGTATTCGACGTTGGTGAGGATCCGCACCCCGGGTTTCCATTTGGCCAACACCGACAGTATCTCCTCTTCAATCCCGGCTGCGCGCTCTACCAAGTCTCCTCCAAGGCTCTCGGCAGCGGCGCGGAGCACCACCCCCCGAGGGTCCCGCACCCGGTACACGGCGTGTCCGAATCCCATGATCTTGTGCCCTTCGGCCAGGCGCTTCGACACCCATGCAGCGGCTCGCTCGGGGGTGTGGATGTCCTCGATCATCTCGATCACCCGGCTGGGTGCTCCCCCGTGGAGGGGACCGGTCAAGGCGCCCAGGCCGGCCACAAGCGCTCCGGCCATGTCGGCGCCGGTGCTGGCCACCACCCGGCTGGCGAAGGTTGACACGTTGAACCCGTGGTCGAGAGTGACGACCAGGTACTGCTCCACCGCCCGGACAGCCCTGGCGGCGGCTGTCCCACCGGTGCTCATCCGCAGGTAGTCGGCCGCATGGGAGACTCCCGCATCGGGGGGAACAGGCTCGAGCCCACCCCGGCGGCGGTGGTGGCGGGCCAGAATGGTGGGGACCACCGCCGCAAGCCGCACCGCGTCGTCACGGCGTTGGGCCGCCGACCGGTCAAGGAGCGGGCCGCGGCCTTCCACCGCCCCAACCGCCAGCAATCCCACTCTCAGCACCGCCATGGGGTCCTCCATCCTGGCGCTGGCCGCATCCACCACGCGGGCGGCTTCGGCGGGGAGTTCTCGCATCGGACCGGGATCGATCCTGGGTACGGCGGGGGGAAGGCCGCCGCCGAACTGAAGGGTCCACACGTCCTCGAGCGGGCGGGTTCTGGCCAGTTGAACGGCGTCGTGCTGGCGGTAGTGGAAATAGCCCTCGTCGCCACGGACATCACCCAGTTCGGTGTCGGACACAACCAGTCCCTTGAGACCTGGTGGGGCGACCTCCACTACCGGAACCTCCCGGCTCTCAACAAGGACGGGTAGACGACGCCACCCCCGCAAGGATTGCAACCGCTATCCGCCACTGGAGGTCGGCGTCAAGGTCGAATGTCATTTGGAGCTTCCCTGTGGGCGGTGGGTGGCTTTTCTGCGCCTCTTAACGGCCAGTGTATGCGCCTTCGCCGCAAGAATATCGGGGAGTTCCGGTCGTTCCGGAGGTTTTCGTTGTATGTTGGCAGGTAATAACCAAGAGCGAGGATCTCAACATTTCGAGTGGACGGCCTGACCCTTTGACTTGAACACTCGAACATCGGACCAAGCAAGGTTCCGAGAACCGGGATTCTCAATAGAAAGGGGAAGTATGAGAACCAGACCAGACCTGAGACGGCCAACGCCGATGGTGGTGAGCCGAAGAAGGTTCTTGCAGTTGATGGGAATGAGCGGGGCGGCGGTGTTGCTGGGTTCCTGTGGCGGAGAGGAAGAAGTAGCCCAAACCACCGCCGCAGCCGGGACCAGCGCAACCACCGCGGCGCCCACCACCGCGGCGCCGACCGAGATCGACTTCTGGCTGCCGGGCGGCTCCGATCCGTTCTGCCAGGGCTTTGAATTGGTCGCCGACGCCTTCGCCGCCGAGGGATCCGGGATAAATGTCCGGGAAGTCCTGTGCGGGGTGGCCGACGACGAGGACTTCAACGAGCGCCTGCTCGCCAACCTGGCAGCCGGCACGCCGCCCGACGCGGTCATAATCTGGGACCCGCCTGTTGTGTTTGCCTCCCTGGGGGCCCTGGAACCGATAGACGGCCTGATGGCCGCTTCCACCAACTCCAAGCTGGAGAACTGGCCCGAGGGAGTGCTTGCCTCCTGCCGCTGGGACGGACAGATATTCGGGCTTCCCGCCACCGCCAGTTCCTATGCCATCTTCTACAACGAAGAGTTGCTGGAGAGCAAGGGCATCCCCTCGGGGCGCGACGACTTTCCCAAGACCTGGGACGACCTCAAGGCCCTGTCGGCCGAGTTCGTCCAGTGGGACGGAGACACGCTGATATCGGCCGGGATGATCCCTCCCTATGATGCGGTGGAGAGTTGGATCTGGTCGTCCACCAACGGTGGCACTCTGTACGACCCCGAGAACCGCCAGGTTCGTCTCGACTCGGACGAGAACATCGAGATGCTGGACTTCGGCCTGCAGTGGCTGAACGAGCAGTACAAGGGCGACTGGGTGGCTCTGGACGCCTCCGGCAACTACCTGGGCGCCGGCTACGTGGACGAACTGGGACGCCCTCCGGGGTTCCAGAGCGGTCATCACTTGGCCGTCGTCAACGGTTTCTGGCTCGCCGCCGACATGTACGGCTCGGAGTTCACCGGATGGGAACGGTGGAACGTGGCCAAGTTCCCGGTGGGCCCGAGCGGTTCCTCGACAGCCTCGGGATTCTGGCCCAACTGGTGCGCGATTCCCAGGGGCTCGGCCAATCCGGAGGCTGCCTTCGCGTGGCTCGACTACCTGGTAGTGGATGGGATGAGCACCTGGTTCGGACAAGTGCCCGACATCCCCACCAACCGCTTGGCGCCCACCGACCTGTTTCCGCAGTCGGTCGCCGACCAGCGGGGCGACGAGTTCGCCACCGACATAACGCAGTTCTTCAAGGCGCAGTTGGACGACGCCGCGCCGATGTGGACCTGCCCGGTGCAGAGCTACATGCACGATCAGCTCTATACGGCGATCAGCTCGGTGATGCTCAAGGAGGCGACTCCCAAGGAAGCGCTGACCCTGGCACAGGAGGCTACGCAAGCCGAACTCGACTCTGTCCTGGCGGGCTGATCGACTCGGTCCCCTCTGATGGGTAGGGTGCGGCGGCTTCGGGCCCGACCGCTTGGCCGCCGGGAGGCACTGGCAGGCTTTCTGTTCGTGTCCCCTTGGCTGATAGCTCTCGTGGTGTTCCACGTCTATCCGATAGTCGCCGCAACCTACCTGTCGCTCTCCGACTACAACATCTTCAATCCGCCCGAATTCCAGGGGTTCGACAACTATGTGAAGCTCTGGAACGACCCCACCGTGTGGAAAGCGGCCGGCAACAGCCTGTTTTATGCTCTCTTGTCGGTACCGATAGGGTTGGCTGCGGCCTTGGTCCTGGCGCTGTTGCTCAACCGCCCGGTCCGGGGTATCGGCATTCACCGGACCCTCTTCTACATGCCGGCGGTAGTCCCTCCCGTGGCGGGCACCATCGTGTTCCTGTTGCTGCTGGAGCCTCGGGCGGGACCTCTCAACACCGCGATAGAGACGGTGGGCATCGACGGACCGGCCTGGTTCCAGGATCCCGCCTTCGCCAAATGGGGGCTGATCATCCTGAGCCTGTGGGGGGTGGGCGCCGCCACCCTGATCTTTCTGGCCGGGCTGCAGGAGATACCCGAGTCTCTCCTGGAAGCGGCGTCGATCGACGGCGCGGGTGCGTGGCGGCGGTTCACCAACGTGACCCTTCCCCTGCTGACTCCGGTGATCCTGTTCAACCTGGTGATCGGGGTCATCTACTCGTTCCAGGTCTTCGACGCGGCCATGATCGTGGGCGGCACCTCCGGGGTTCCGGGAGGGTCCACCCTGATGTACATGGTTCACATCTACCGAACCGCATTCGGTTACTTCGACATGGGATACGCCTCGGCGCAGGCCATGGTGCTGTTCCTGGTGATCGTGGCGGTCACCGGGGCCATCTTCGGCTCCACCCGACGCTGGGTGTACGAGGGGGTGTGATGAGAGCACATAGAGGGACCCGATGAGAATTCTCCGCCCCGGGGCGTTCTCCCAGACGGAGCGGGCCACCGATTCCGAGCCTCGCCAGGGGTTCTACGCCGGGCGGATGGGCATATTCCGCCAGTCGGCCTGGCATGTAATCCTCGGCGGGCTCTCGTTGGTGTTCGCTCTGCCGTTGTTGTGGATGCTCAGCTCCGCGCTCAAGAGGAACGAGGAGATCTTCACCATCCCCGTCGAGTGGTTCCCCGAAGACTTCCTGTGGGGTAACTTCATTGAGGTCCTCAACTATCCGGGGTACCCGTTCTTCCGGTTCTTCGGCAACAGCCTCTTCTATGCGGGGATGGTGACGATAGGGACGGTGCTGTCTTGCGCGCTGGTGGGATACGGCTTCGCCCGCCTGCGCTTTCCCGGGCGGGGGATTCTGTTCAGCCTCACCCTGGCCACCATGATGGTCCCTTACATTGTGACCTTCATCCCTACTTTCCTGTTGTTCAAGAACCTGGGAGTGCTGGGAACCTACATACCGCTCATCGCCCCGGCGTTCTTCGCCGAGGCGTTTTTCATTTTCATGATGCGCCAGTTCTTTCGGGGGCTGCCCAAGGAACTGGACGACGCCGCCCGGGTGGACGGCGCCGGGGAGTTCCGTATCTTCTGGCAGATCATGCTGCCCCTGGTCAAGCCGGCGCTGGTGGTGATGGCGGTTTTCACCTTCGTGTGGACCTGGCACGACTTCTTCAGGCCCCTGATCTATCTCAACGATCCCGACCAGTTTCCCCTTTCCCTGGGCCTGTACGCCTTCCGGGGACGACGCCTCACCGAGTGGCACCTGATGATGGCCGCGGCTACCCTGATGACCGCGCCCCTGGTGATCCTGTTCGCCATCGCCCAGAAGTACTTCGTCCGGGGTATGAGGATGTTCGGGATCAAAGGATGAGAGACAAAAGCACAAGGAGGTCCGGTGACTGACGAACTGCGGGTAGGAGTAATCGGCCTGGGGAGCGTGTTCGAGCCCTACGCGGAGTCGATGCGCCGCCTGCGGGCGGAGGGACGGATCCGGGTGGTCCGCACCTGTGACGTAAACCCCGAACGCTCCGATGCGGGTGAGAGGCTTCTCGCCGAACCTGCGCCGTTCTCCACCGATTACTCGGACGTGATCTCCGACCCCCGGGTGGAGGCGGTGGTGATCCTCACCTCCATGCCTGCCCACGGCCGGATCACCCTCGAGGCGCTGCGGGCCGGAAAGCACGTCCTGGTCGAGAAGCCCATGTCGGTGGAGATGGCCGGCGCCGAAGCCATCATGGAAGAGACCGAAAAACGCGACTCGGTGCTGATGTGCGCGCCGGGGGTGGTGCTGAGCCCGACCTTCCAGGCGATCTGGAAGCGGGTGATCCACCAGGGAGAGATAGGGAGGATCCACCTTGCCCGGGGTAGGTACGGGTGGTCGGGACCCGACTGGGGACAATGGTTCTACCGACCCGGCGGAGGGCCGGTCTTCGACCTGGCCGTCTACAACATCACCGCTCTCACCGGATGGCTGGGGCCGGTTCGGCGGGTCACCGCCATGGCGGGCATCGCCCACCCCCGGCGGGTGGTGGACGGCGAGGAGATCGAGGTGGAGGTGTACGACAACTACCAGATACTCCTGGACTTCGGCGACGCCGCCTTCGGGGTGGTCACCACCGGCTTCACCATGGAGCGATACCGTTCCCCTGCCCTGGAGTTGTACGGCAGCGAGGGGACCATCCAGATGCTGGGAGACGACTGGGCGCCGGAAGGGTACGAGATGTGGACCAACGATCTGGGCGCCTGGGCGGTGTACGAGGAGATCGATCCCCGCTGGGACTGGACCGGGCCTCTCGAGCACCTGTTGGACGTGGTGGGCGGCGCCACCCAGTTGATCCAACCCCGCCACGCCTTCCATGTGCTGGAGATCATGTTGGCCGCCGACCGGGCGGCAGCCACCGGCGCCACCCAGGATCTCGTCAGCACCTTCGACCCGATTGCATTCGATGTCGACTCGATCTACCTGTCGGGGGTCGCTCCGGTCCATGACCGCCGGATCATCCGCACCGAGGAGCACCTCAGGGAGGCCGAGGGATGAGTCGGCGACCTTCCCCGCGGCCCGAGCACCACCGGGCCACCGCCATCGGGTACGACGAGGCGGTCCTTCACCTGTGGGGTGACGGGGAGTCGGGCCATGTCGGAGACCGCATCTATGTGTCTTCGTCGCTTATCCACCTTATCGAGTTCTCCCTCCGGCCCCGGGCGCGCTTCGCCCACTCCGAGGACAACCGCACCATCTTCGCCGCCGATGAGGTGCTCCATGTGACCGAGGGTGAGATGCTCCTGGTCAACCCCGAGACGGGAGAGGCGGTCCTCGCGGGGGAGGGCGAGTCGGTGTTCTTCCGCCGCGACACCTGGCACCACGCCGTCAACCGGAGCAACGACCGACCGCTCCGGGTGATGGAATTGTTCGCCCCGCCCCCCTCTACGGGAGCGTCGTCGGCCTATGCCCGCACCCGGCCGTACCTGTCCGAGTGGCGCTACGGCGACGACCGCTGGCTGGGGCGCTGGCCGATGGACCGCGCCGAGCGGGAGAGCGCCCGCTCCTTCCACCTGGTCCGGGAGTCCGATCTTCTGTGGAGGGTCGACGATCCCGAGGACGACCTGCTGGTGGGCCTGGTGTGCAGCACCGAGCACCTCACCGCCGGGCGGGCCCGGCTCCTCCCGGGACAGAGCAGCCTGGTGAGACGTCACGGAGGGGATCTGACCTTCGTGGTCCTCTCCGGTGAGATCGCCGTATTCCTACCCGACGCCGCAGAGCCCCCCGGTTGGTTCGAACTCGGCGTCGGCGACGGCTTCTATGTGCCCCGGGGCGCCCGCTACCGGCTCTTCGGCCACTCCTCGGAGTCGGAGATCCTCTTCGGCGTGGCGCCCGCCTACCTTCCGGGGGAGGACTGAAGCATCGCGGGCCGGAAAGTCGCTCTCGCCGTGGACGTGGGAGGGACCAAGATCGCCGCGGCGCTGGTCGACCGCCGGGGAAGGGTTCGGTCACTGCGGACCGTCCCCACCGGGGCGCCCGGCGCCGAGTCTCTGCGGAGAGGGGCGGAGGTCGCCGACTCGGTCGCGGCGATGGCCGAACAGGAGGGTCTGAAGATCCTGGGGACGGGAATCGGCATGCCGGAGTTGGTGGAGGACGGTGGCATCACCTCCGACTCCGTGGTGGCCTGGACAGACGCAGGGGTAGCGGAGGCGTTCTCGGCCTACGGTCCGATCCGGGTGGAGGCGGACATCCGCGCCGCCGCGCTGGCCGAAGCTCGCCTGGGAGGCGCCGCCGATGAGCCGGTGGTGGTCTATGTCAACCTCGGAACGGGCATCAGCCACTGCCTTCTGATCGAGGGCCGTCCCTTCGAGGGCCGGCACGGACGAGCTCTCATGTCGGGCTCGACCCTGATGAAGGTCCTCGACGTCGAACGCAACGTTCTGGTGGGCGGTTGTGTGGAGGACGTGGCCTCCGGGCGGGGGATTTCAGAGCGCTATGAGCGCTTCAGCGGGCAAGTCGTTTCGGCCGAGCAGGTGTTCGAACGCGCTGCGGAGAGGGGCGGCGCCGCCCGGCTGGTGGTGGACCAGAGCATCGAGTTGTGGGGACACATGGTGGCCAACCTGGTCGACATCCTGGACCCCGGGCTGGTGATCGTCGGGGGAGGTCTGGCCGGCGTCACGGGGCTCATTGAGCGAATCGGAGACGTGGCCCGCCGGTCTGTCTGGTCCGACCGGGCGCGGGAAACGCCGGTCACAGCAGGTGTCTGCGGACCCCTGGCGGGAGTGATCGGAGCCGGTCTCATCCTGTTTGACAGCCTGCCCTGAGCACCCGGTCTCATCCCGAGGGCAAAGGCCCGGGACCTGGTAAAATGGCAAGTGAGGGTAGTGGTATGACAGGCGTTCCCGAGAGATTCTGGAAGTCGTTTTGGAACCATCCCGATCCGGCTTCGCTTCGCCTGCCCCAAGACGCCGACTACGTCGCCGGGCGGATGTTCAACGGTCCCTGGCCGGACGCCGCCATCTGGGCGTCGGTGCATCTCCCCGACAGCGCGCTCGAGTACTGCTTGACTCTGCGTTCCACGAAGCCCCGGACCAGGGACTTGATCGTCAACGCTTTGAATGCCCGTCGCTAACAACGTCCTCACTCCCGAGATCCAGAGGGTGTGGGACGTCGTGGGCTCCGCGACCCCTACCTCCTCTCTGCTCCTGGGCGGGACGGCGTTGGCGATCTATTTGGAGCACAGTCAGTCCGAAGAACTGGATCTGTTCGTTCACAGCCCTTTCGACCCGCCGGAACTGCTCCGGAGGCTCCGCCGGATGGGCAAGGTCGAAGACGAGTTCGTGGAAGAGGGCACACTCAACTGTGCTTTTGAAGACGTCAAACTCCAATTCCTGCACGCGATCGGGCAAAGCCGGATCGCCCCGGGTAGGAGGGTGGGGGAGATGCCGGTGGGTTCCTTTCCCGACATCGCCGCCGCTAATCTGAAAGTCGTGGAGGACCGGGGGGAACTGCGGGATTACTACGACCTCATGTGCATCGAGGAGCAGGGAGAGGCGGACGTCTATCAGATGCTGGAGTGGTATTGCCGCCGGTATCAACTCCAAAGAACCGATCAGAGCGTCTATCACATCGTACGGGCGCTGGGATCACTCCACGACGTGGCAGATGACCCATGGCTCACCGAGAGCCTGGGCGATCCGAGCTTGTTCAAGCAGGTGGAGGGATACTGGCGCTCCCGCCAGGAGGAGATCGCTCGCCACTTCTTCCCGAACCACACCGGCTGAGGGGCGCAATTGCAGCGGCGCGTCTGGTAGGTTGACCGGATTGTGGATATCAGAATTCGCCGGCGTCTCCGGGTAGAGCAGTTGATGATCCTGAAGTCCGGTGTGGACGGTGCGGGGTGATGCTTCAGCGCCAGGGGCCTTCTCCCCTCTATTATGAAACCGGCCCCCGCAACCCGCCCACGCTGTGGGTGGAACCGGGCGAGACATTCGAGGTTGCCTCCCACATGAGCCGAGGCCCCGACC
>VXSV01000076.1:0-29249 GCA_009837815.1 Acidimicrobiia bacterium | reverse complement strand
CTGTGCGCCGCCCGGGTGGTCCCGATCCGGGACGGCCATGTCATCTGGAACGAGAGGCTGGCCATCCCCGTACAGCCCATGGTGGGCATGGTGGGCGTCGCCCCCGCCCACGAGTCGCAGTCGAACCTCCGGGTGGGGGAGTGGGGAGGCAACATGGACGTCCAGGAGGTCGCCCCCGGCGCCAGTGTGCGACTGGCCGTCAACGTCCCCGGCGCTCTCCTGCACATCGGTGACGTGCATGCCCTCCAGGGCGATGGGGAGATAGGGGGGTCCGCCATCGAGACCTCGGGTGTGATCCGCCTCCGCGTTGAATTAATGGACCGCCCCGACGAGATGACCTGGCCGCGGATCATCACACCGGAGCGCATAATGGCGGTGGCCTCCGCCCGCCCGGCGGAGGTAGCTCTTCGGATTGCCGCCGGGGAGTTGATGCGATGGCTGCATGCCGATTACGGGATCGAACCGCAGGAAGCCCTGCTGCTCCTGAGTCAGGTTCTGGAAGCCCGCGCCACCCAGGTGGTCAACCCCACTATCACCTACGTGGCCGGTGTGCGCCACGAGATCCTCCGACGACTCTGAACGGGGAACCCCGCGTCATCGGAGCCGGACTCCCGTCGGGCGACTTTCTCGCGAAAAACCTGCCCGAAGGGCCCACCCCCGCCACCACCTCCTGCCAGGTTGAACAGGTTTGGCTCAGCCTGGAACCAGGGTTTGTTCCATGAAGATCTGATCCCTCGACGCGGTCCGAACGACGTCGGGACGGACCGCATTAGGTGTTTGGCTCCATTCAGTGTGAAATGCCCCTTGTGACAAAGTCAAGCGGCGGACGCCGGTTTTTTGACAGTCTCTGAGGCCCGGCGGCTCAGCCGGGGACGGATGAGCTCACGAACCCTCAGGGCGGTGATGATCTCCGTGGCGGTCGTCGCCCTGCTCCGATCGCCCTGGGAGCTAGCTTGGCAGCCCGGCGATAACCCCGGCGGGACGTCGTGGCGGATCCTACAAAGCGCTTTCTTCGCCCACCAGGGTGGAGACCAGAGCAGGGACCGCTTCGCCAGCGGGGAGGGAGACTTTCACTCGGGCCAGATGGTCGTGGTCGGTGGCGCCCAGGTTGACGATCACCATCGGGATGCCGCTGCGGGCGGCCGCCGCCGGGATCTCAGCGGCGGGATACACCGAGAGGGTGGAGCCGATCACCAGGATCCCATCGGCCATGGCCGAGAAGAAGTGCGCTTTCTGGATTTCTTGTGCGGGCAGCGTCTGGCCGAACGAGACGGTTGCGGCCTTGACCATCCCCCCGCAATGGGGACAGCGGGGATCCTCCTGTCCGGCCTCCACCCACCCGATAACCTCAGCGGTGGGCCACTGGGCGGGACAGCTCAAGCAGCCGCTCTTCCGGACATTGCCGTGCAGTTCCGCCACCAGGTCGTCGGGCAGCCCCGAGTCCTGGTGAAGCCCGTCTATGTTCTGCGTCACGCATCCGGACAACCTCCCAGCCCCCCACAGGTCGACGATGGCCAGATGGGCCCGGTTGGGTCTCACCTGCGAGTCGGCGCCCAGCCATCCGCTCTGCTGATGCAACTTCCATCGCATGACCCGCACCCTCCGCGACGTCAAGTATCTGTCGATGTGGAAGTCGGTTGGATCGAGCTTGGTCCAAAGTCCGTCGGGCCCCCGAAAGTCAGGGATACCCGACTCGGTGGAGGCACCTGCCCCGGTGAACACCATGATCTGCGAGGCGCCCGACAAGGCCTCGGCGGCTCGGTCGATCGTACCCGGCCGGCTCACTCCCCGGAACTCAGGTAACGGTCAGGGTCACGGCGGAAGGAAGTCTCACATCCCGCCGCGCAGAACCAGTAGGGGCTGTCCTGGTGCTCCACCCTGAAACGGGCCTGCGATGTGATCACCATCATTCCGCACACCGGGTCGATGGCCTCCGACTCACTCGACTCCCACCGCCCCCGGCGGACCGGGGCGGATCCATCCTCCTCGGACTCGGCCACCCGGGGCGTAACGCTGCGAAGCGCGACAAGTTCCGCCAGGATGCTCACCGCCATCTCCCTGTGTCCCACCCTCCCCAGGTCCAGCCCGACAGGCGCCCGGATCCGGGCCAGGTCGGCTTCGCCGATCCCGCGCTCGCGGAGGTACTCCTCCACGGCTCCCGACCGCTTGCGGGAGGCCACCAGCCCCACATACCGGGCCGGGGATGCCAGAGCGGCCGCCAGCGCCTCCTCGTCGTAGTGGCCTTGGGTCGCCACCACCACCATGGTCTGGCGGTCCACCCCCACATCCGCTAGGTCCAGGTCCAGGAACACCCGGTCGTCGGGGTGATGGTCGTCCCGGCGCCCTCCGTCGTCCACCACCGAGGTGCGCCATCGAAGAGCCCGGGCCATGGCCGTCAGGGCTCCTGCCGCGGGGGAGTTTCCCACCACCACCAGATGGGGGGGTGGGAACACCGGCTCCAGGTACACCTCCATCGTCCCCTCCGAGTCACAGGCCATGGGGACCGTCTCCACCCCTTCCCGGTCGCCTCCGGCCAGCCCGTGGTCGGGCCCCAGCACCACCAGGCGCGCCCGACCTTCCGACAGCACTTCTCGGGAGGTGCGGACCAGCGTGGGGGCCGCGCAGGCGCCGCCCAGCCATCCCTCCATCCGCCCGTCCTCGGAGATGATCGCCCGGGAGCCCTGCTTTCCCGAGGAGAGCCCCGAACTCCACACCACGGTGGCCATCACGAAGGGCCTCCCCTCCGAACGCATGGATACAGCCCGATCCAGCAGCTCGTCCATCAGGAGAGACGGACGAGCTGCTCAACGGTACGCCTAGGCGTTCTGTATGGCTTTCCAGACACGGTCGGGAAGCACCGGCATGTCGATATTGCGGACCCCCAGGTGGGCCACCGCGTCGATCACCGCGTTCACGAAGGCGGCCGGCGAACCGACCGTGGCCGATTCTCCGACTCCCTTGGCGCCGATCGGGTGATGGGGAGAGGGGGTGACCGTCTCGCCCAGTTCGAAGCGTGGGGTTTCCCAGGCGGTGGGCACCAGGTAGTCCATGAAATTCGACCCGATGCAGTTGCCGTCGTCGTCGAAGGTGATCCACTGCATGTTGGCTTTGGCGAAGCCCTCGGTCAGCCCGCCGTGGATCTGCCCGTCCACGATCATGGGGTTGATCCGTACACCGCAGTCGTCCACCGCCACCATGCGCCTGACCTTCCACACTCCGGTGGCGTCGTCGAGGTCCACCACCACGATGTAGGTCCCGAACGGGTAGGTCATGTTCGGCGGGTTGTAGTAGTGGACACCCTCGAGACCGGCTTCCTCGTCCTCGGGGTGGTTGGTGTAGGCCGCGAAGGCGATGTCCTGGATGGTGACTGCGGAGTCGGGCGATCCCTTCACCGAGAATTTCCCCGGCTCCCACTCGAGGTCCTCGGGGGAGGCCTCCAGCAGGTGAGCGGCGATCCTCCGCGCCTTGTCGCGTAGCTTGCGGGCCACCATGGCGGTGGCGCCGCCTCCCACCGGGGTGGAGCGGGACGCGTAAGTCCCCAGCCCGTATGGGGTGTTGTCGGTGTCCCCGTGCATCACTGCGATGTCGGTGGCGGGGATCCCAAGTTCCTCGGCGACGATCTGCGCGAAGGTGGTCTCATGGCCCTGACCCTGGGTCTTCACCCCCAGCTTCAGGATCGCCTTGCCCGTCGGGTGGACCCGCAACTCGGCGGAGTCGAACATCTTCAGCCCGGCGATGTCGTAGGTGTGGGCCGGTCCGGCCCCCACCACCTCGGTGAAGCTGGCCATGCCGATCCCCACCAACCGCCCCTCGGCGCGGGCGGCGGCCTGCTCGGCGCGGAGTTCCGCGTAGCCGACCATGTCCATCGCCTTCTGCATGGCGGTCTCGTAGTCGCCGGAGTCGTAGATGAACCCGGTGGGGGAGGTGTAGGGGAACTGTTCGGGCTGGATGAAATTGATCCGCCGGAACTCGGCGGGGTCCATCCCGATCTCATAGGCGGCGTTCTGGATCAGCCGCTCGATCAGGTAGGAAGCCTCGGTCACCCGGAACGAGCACCGGTATGCCACGCCCCCGGGCGCCTTGTTGGTGAACGCCCCCTTGGCGGTGACGTGCGCGGCCGCGAAGTCGTAGGACCCGGTCACGATGTGGAACAGGCCGGCTCGGAACTTGGTGGGCTGGGCATCGGAGTAGAAGGCGCCCTGGTCGGCCAGCAGGTCGGTGCGCAGGCCCAGGATCCGCCCGTCGTCGTCGAGAGCGAGAGACCCCGTCATGTAGTAGTCACGCCCGAACCCCGTCGAGATCAGATTCTCGGTGCGGCTCTCCACCCACTTGACCGGAAGGCCGATCAGGAGCGATGCAGCGGTGGCTACCACGTACCCGGGGTAGATGGGGACCTTGTTGCCGAAACCCCCGCCGATGTCGGGGGAGATGATCCGGATGTTTTGCTCCGGCAAACCGGCAACCAGGGCGAACAGGGTGCGGTGGGCGTGGGGCGCCTGGGACGTCATGTAGATGGTGGCCTGGCCGGTGGCCGGGTTCACGTCCGCAACGATCCCGCATGTTTCCAGCGGAGAGGGGTGGGAACGCGGGTAGTGGGTCTCAAGGGTCACCACCTTCGAGGCCTTCTCGAACGCCGCGTCGGTGGCGGCCTGGTCGCCCGCCTCCCAGGTGAACGACACGTTGTCTGTGGCGTCCTCCTTGTCGGTGCGGATCAGGGGCGCGTCGGCTTCCAGGGACCGCTGAGGGTTGGTGATCGGCTCCAGCTCTTCGTATTCCACATCGATGAGTCGCAGGGCGTCCTCGGCGATGTAGCGGTCGGTGGCGATCACGCACGCCACCTCCTGGCCCTGGTAGCGGACCTTGTCGGTGGCCAGCACCGCTTGGGTGTCCCCTGAGAGGGTGGGCATCCACGCCAGGTTGTGTTGTGCCATCAGTTCGCCGGTCACCACCGCCAGCACGCCGTCGAGGGCCATGGCGGCCGAGTCGTCGATCGAGACCAGGTTGGCATGCGCCACCGGGGAACGAAGAATGGCCATGTGCAGCATCCCCGGGAGGTTCACGTCGTCGACGTAGTTGCCCGCCCCCTGCAGGAACCGGGCGTCCTCGACCCGGGGGATGGAGTGTCCGACTCCCCCTATTTCCGGGGAAGTGGTGGGTTGGTGATGGGTTGTGGTTTGCATCTTCAGCCTTCCTCCCCGCCGTTCCGGGCGGCGGCCGCCGCCCACTGCACGGCTTTGACGATGTTTACATAGCCGGTGCACCGGCAGATGTTTCCGGAGATGGCCCAGCGGATGTCATCCTCGGACGGGTCGGGGTTCTCCTCGAGGAGAGCGGTCGAGACCAGCATCATCCCCGGGGTACAGAAACCGCACTGGAGGCCGTGCTCGGCGGCGAAGCCCTGCTGGACCGCGCTCAGTCCGTCGGCGCCCTTCAGGCCTTCCACGGTGGTCACTGACGAGCCGTCGGCCTGCACTGCGAACATGGTGCACGATTTGACCGGCGTCCCGTCCACCAGCACCGTGCAGGCGCCGCAACTGGTGGTGTCACAGCCGATGTGGGTGCCTTTCAGTCCCAGGTCGGAGCGGATTGCGTCGACCAGCAGGCGACGGGGCTCCACATCCAGGCTGTGGTCGGATCCGTTGACGTTGATGTTGATTTGCATGGTCGTCCTCCTCAGCTCGTGGCCGACGCAAGGGCCTTTGCCAGTCCCCGGCGGGTGTAGACCGCCACCACGTTGCGTTTCCACTCGGCGTCTCCGCGCACGTCGGTCTGGGGGTCGGAAGCCGCGGCGGCGGCCGCTCCGGCCTCGGCGAACAACTCGTCTGACGGCGTCTCGCCACGGAGCAGGTCCTCGGCGGCCGAGGCCCGGGTGTTCTGGTAATTCACCGCGGTCAGGCCGATCCCGGCCTGGGCGATGGTCCCGTTTGAGGCCAACTCCAACTGGGTGGCGACTCCCACTGTGGCGTAGTCGCCGATCTTCCGCTCAAGCTTCATATACGCCCCGCCGGAGGGCCCCGAAGGGATCGGTATGCACACCCCGGTGACCATCTCGCCGGGCTCCAGGGCGTTGGTGAAGAAGCTGACGATAAAATCGTCGATCCCGATACTCCGGCTGCCCGCCGAACTCTGGGCGATGACGTCGGCTCGGGCGGCCAGCATCACCGAGTTCCAGTCGCCCTCGGGGTCGCAGTGGGCCACCGACCCGCACACCGTGCCTCGGTTGCGAACCAGAGGATCGGAGATCCAGGGAGCGGCGGAGGACACCACGCCCGAGGCCTTGGCTTCGGCGGATCCCACCACGTCGTTGTGGCGGGCCAGGGCGCCTATGCAGAGCGAGCCGTTCTCCCTCCTCACATAGGAGAGTTCTCCGATCCGGTTGATGTCGACCAGGTGGGACGGCGCGGCCAGGCGGAGCTTCATCATGGGGATCAGGCTCTGGCCTCCGGCCAGCACCCTCCCTTCGTCTCCCAACTCCGCCAGGGCAGCCAGAGCGCCTTCCAAGGTGTCGGGCGCCTGGTATTCGAATACTGGTGGGTACATACCGTCTCCTCTCTACGGCTTTTTCGGTGGGTGTCTTCGGTTTTGCTCTTACCCTAGCCGACCGACTCGGGACTCACGGGTTAACGACATTTCTTTGTTCTGACCTGGGGTTTATGTAATGACGGTTGTGTTAATGCAGCCGTCGGTGTGGGGACCCTCGCCGATCTGACGACGGCCTGCAGCATGAGTTGCGCGGCGACGGGTTGATCCCGGCTGTTTAGAGAGATCCGCCGGCCCGCGGTTTCGACCGGCGCTGCGTGTGTCGGGTCAGCGGGGACCCGCCACGTTGACGGTGACGATGTCGACGTCGTGGTACTTATGGTGGCGAACCGAGGAGGCGTAGTGCCGCAGCAGCCGGAAGGATATCTCCCGCCCGTCCGCTATCTCCGGGGCGTCTCCTACATAGGACAGCCTGTCCTCCAGGTTCTCCCGACCGGACCCGCACAGGAACTCCAACTCCACACCGCCGCCGGCGGGTCGGGCCGTGACGACCAGGTGCCGGGGTTCCGAGGCGCCGTCCCCTTCGGCGAGGAGGCTCGAGAGGGTTTCCTCGCCCACCAGCACCAGACGCTCCTCCAGGGCGGGGTCCCAGCGGGACTTGGCGGCCATGTCCCGGAGCAGGCCCTTCAGCTTGGGCAGGGCGTCCCAGTCCAGCGGGAGGTCCAGTTTCCTGCGCCTGGAACCGGTGGCCTCCATGAAGGCCATTATGACTATGGCCACTATTGCGCCGCCGGTCATGCCGTTTCCGAACAGCACCGCCAGGAATCCCTCACCCAGGAGGTCGGGAAAGATCCACTGGTTCTGGAACCCCGCACCCATCCAGAAGGAGACCCCGACCAAAAGGGCCTTTCGGTGGTCCACGCCGTCCTGGACGACGATCTTGGCGCCCTGGACGAACAGCACCCCCACCAGCACCAGCAGATAACCGGCGGCCACCGGCGGCGGAATCGAGATCAGCAAGGCCGCGGCCTTGGGGAGGAAGGCGACGCCCATGAAGACGGCGCCGATGACGACGCCCACCCGCCGAGAGGCGACGCCTGTGACCTCGGTGAGGGAGATGCTGGTCGAATAGGTCGTGTTGGGGAGGGTGCCCGCCAGGCCGGAGAGGAGATTCCCGACGCCGTCGGCGTTGAGAGCCCCCTGCACCACCCGGAAGTCGGTGGCCCGGGGGACGCGGTGGGAGACCCGCTGGATGGCCACCCCGTCGCCCAGGGTTTCGATCGCGCCCACCAGGGTGACCACCACGAACGCCGGCAGGAGTTCCCAGAACTCCCCGCCGGGGGTCAGATCCATTCCGGGCCAAGACGTGAACGGGGCTCCGATCCAGGAGGCATCGAGCACCGACTCCAAGTCGTAGAGGCCAAAGGGCGCGGCCACGAAACAACCCACCGCCACCCCTATGACGGGCGACCAGAGCCGGAAGGCGGTGGGAGCGCGGAGGACCAGCCCTCCGACCACCAGCAGGGTGGCCAGGGCTGTTAGGGGCGCGGCGGCCTCCGAGGTGTCGGCGGGAACGTCCGTCAGGGATTCGAAGATCAGCGGCATCACCGTGGCGGCGATCAGCATGATCACCGTGCCGGCCACCACCGGGGTGAACACCCGGCGCAGCCACGACAGCCGGTTCGCCATCAGGAACTGGAACAGCGAAGACACCACCACCAGGCTTGCCAGGGTGGCGGGGCCACCGTTCACCAGGGCGGCCACGCACACCGCGATGAAGGCTCCCGAGGTTCCCATGATCAGCACGTGCCCCGATCCGATACGTCCCAGCCTGCGGGCCTGGAGGGCGGTGGTGAGCCCGCTGATCAGAAGCGCTGCGAACACCGCCCAGGTGGTGTAGGTGTCGGCTTGGTCGGCGAGCCGGGCCACTATCACCACGGTGAGGACCACCGGCGCCACGATCACCGCCGCGGCCTGCAAGCCGACGCCGAGCGCCACCGGCAGGGGCGGGGACTCGTCCGGCTCGTAGCGGACAGCTTTGTTCTGGTGCGCCTGTGTCATGGACTGGGCCTCGGGGTCGTCTTTTGGCTGCCGGGCCGAATGATATGGGGACGAGCCGCGTTTTCCGGGCAATCGACGAGGAGCCCCGGGTCGTTCGTCGGGGAGGTGTCGCCTCGGCTACGGCGCCGACCGGGGCTTCACCTCGATGGGTGGCGCACCGCCGGCTCGGAACGGGGTTATGCAGGCTCGGCGGCGGATCCCAGGAGGGCGGCGAACTCCTCCTCGCTCATGGAACCCTCGGCAAGGCTAACAACGGCCTGTTTCATCCTGCTGGTGTTCCCGAGGCGATACCCGTTCAGGATCAGGAAAGCCACGGCTACGGAGTATCCGGTTCGTTTGTTGCCGTCCACGAAGGGATGGTTCCTCACGATGCCGGCGGTGTAGGCCGCGGCCAGATCGACAATGTTGGCGTTTGCGGTGTAGGCGAATACCTGACGAGGCCGGGCTATTGCCGAGTCCAAAAGGCCCCGGTCTCGAATTCCCGGAGATCCCCCATGATTGAGGAGGGCCTCATCATGAAGGGCTATGGCCTCGGTGTCCGATACCCAGTTCGGCTCCTTCACGAGTCGGCGAGTTCAGCCAGGACATCCTGGTGACGCGCCATTTCTTCTTGTATCAAGATCCAGCGATCGTCCGAGGACCCCAAATTCTCTCGCAAGGGCGGAAAGTCCCTCCTCTGTTGGTCCCGGCCGTCATCACGGACGCGATTGTTCTCCCCGGCTGGCTTCCTGACCTGTACCATGTTCGTCCCCCTTCGGCTGGTTGAGACCCAATCTTAGGGTTGTCCGACTCCCGCCCGCCGAGGGGTTAGGTCGGCGGACGGTCGGATGCAGGCGCGAATCTGCCACAATGGGGACCGAGGAACGATCGGAGGAGCGAGCAGGACATGGATCTGGTGGACCGGGTGGTGGTGGTGACCGGCGGGGGAAACGGGATCGGCGAGGCGATGTGCCGGAGGTTTTCCTCCCAAGGCGCCTCGGTGGCGGTGGTGGACCTGGACCGAGACGCCGCTCGGCGGGTTGCCGGGGAGGTCGGCGGGCTGTGGTACGGCGCCGATGTGGCTTCGGAGACCGACACACGGGCGGTGGTTGCCGAGGTGGAGGATCGCCTGGGGCCGATCGACCTGTACTGCGCCAACGCCGGGATCGGGATGGAGGGGGGTGTGGAGACCCCCGATTCCGACTGGCAGCGGATCTGGGAGATCAACTTCATGTCGCATGTGTACGCGGCGCGGGCGGTGCTTCCAGGGATGCTGGCCCGGGGAGAGGGCTACCTCCTCCACACCGCGTCGGCGGCGGGGCTCTTGACCAACCTCGGCGCGGCGGCCTACTCGGTGACCAAGCACGCGGTGGTGGCCCTGGCCGAGTGGCTGCAGATCACCTACGGCGACCGGGGCCTGCGGGTCTCGGCGCTATGTCCCCAGTTCGTCTTCACCGAACTCCTGGACGACCTGCTGCCCGCCGGGATGAAGACCATGGCCCGCCAGGTGGGGCTCTCTCCCGACCAGGTGGCCGAGGCGGTGTGTGAGGGCCTCGCCGCCGAGAGTTTTCTGATACTTCCCCATCCGGAGGTGAGCGAGTACTTCGCTAACAAGGCCACCGACTACGACCGGTGGCTCCAGGGGATGCGCCGGCTCCAGTCACGCCTCCGAATCGAGGTTCCCTCTCCTTTGTGAGGCTGCTGGTCGCCCGCGTAGAGCAGGCGGATAGTGGACAGGCGCCGGTGGTCATGGCAGAATGAGAGGCGAGAAAGGAGGACGCAGTTGAGCGAAAAACTTGGATTCATCGGGCTGGGGATTATGGGAGGGGGGATGGCGGCCAACCTGCTGCGGGCCGGACATCGGGTGACGGTCTGGAACCGGACGGCTTCGCGGATGGACCCGCTGGTGGAGATGGGCGCCTCCGCGGCGGGATCTCCCCGGGAGGTGGCGGAACAGTCCACCGTGGTGATGATCTGTGTCTCCGACACTCCCGACGTGGTGGCGGTGACCGAGGGTTCCGACGGGATCCTGGCCGGGTTGGCGGCGGGTTCATTGGTGGTGGATCACTCCACGATCAGCCCGTCGGAGACCCGGCGCCTGGCCGGATTGGCCGAGGTGGCCGGCGCCGGGTGGCTGGACGGCCCGGTCAGCGGCGGTAGCGAGGGCGCGGCGCTCGGCACCCTGTCGATCATGGTGGGCGGCGAGGCCTCTCATCTGGAGAGGGTGCGGCCTTATCTCGAGGCGATGGGCAAAAGCATCACCCACACCGGTGCGGTGGGATCGGGCCAGATGGTGAAGCTGGTCAACCAGATTCTGGTGGTGGTGAACCAACTGGCGGTGTCCGAAGCCCTGCTTATGGCCGAGGTGGGGGACCTCGACCTCGACGCCACCCTGTCGGCGGTGACCGGGGGCGCGGCCGGGTCGTGGATGCTTGCCAACCGGGGACCGCAGATGATCGTGCGCGACTGGCGGCCGGGGTTTACCATAGACCTGCAACAGAAGGACCTGCGCCTGGTCTTGGAGGCAGCCGACGAACTGGGCGTGCCCCTTCCGGGGACCGCCCTGGTATTCCAGCTCTACCGGGCCCTGCAGCGCCGCGGCCTGGGGGCGGAGGGCAATCACGCGCTGGTGAAAGCCCTCGAGCACATCGTGGGCGCCGAGGTAGGGTCGCGGGTCCGGTAGGGATGGCGGACGCGATGGAGCAGGTGGTGTCCGACCTGGCCGGAGAGCAGGAAGCGCTGGACCGCCTGGTGGCCGGCCTGGACGACGCCGGGTGGGCTGTCGACACCCCGGCGGCGGGGTGGAACGTGGCCGACCAGATCAGCCATCTGGCCTACTTCGACGAAAAGGCCGCCCGGTCGGTGACCGACCCCGAGGGATTCGCCGCCGAGGTGGCGGCGCTGATGGCCTCCGACGACCCCTGGGGACTGGAGGAAGAGATCATGGCGCGGGGGAGGGCGATGTCGGGGACCGATCGGCTGGGATGGTGGCGGGAGTCCCGCCAGGGCCTGCATTCGGCGATGCGGGGTCTCGATCCCGACGAGCGGGTCCCCTGGTACGGACCGCCGATGAGAGCGTATTCGTCCGCGCAGGCTCGGCTGATGGAGACCTGGGCGCACGGCCAGGACGTGGCCGACGCGTTGGGGGTGGAGTACCCCGCCGGCGACCGGATCCATCACGTGGCGGAACTGGGGATCAAGACCTTCTCATGGAGCTTTCGCAACCGGGGCCTCCCGGCGCCCGAGCAGCGGGTTAGGGTGGTGCTGAGGGGATCGTCGGGACGGGTCTGGGTGTGGAACGAGGGGTGCGACGCCAACATCACCGGGCCTCTGCGCGACTTTTGCCTGGTGGTTACCCAGCGGCGGCATCACGCCGACACCCGTTTGGTCATCCAGGGCGGACTCGCCCGCCGATGGATGCAGATCGCCCAAGCCTACGCCGGCCCGCCCGGCCCCGGGCGTCCTCGGTCGGGGGAGTAGGTCAGGTTCCCCGATCGCCGGTGGGAGCGTCGACTTTCCATCGGGTCTACGCCGTCTCTGTGAGCCTTCGGCTAAAAGGAGATGGGTGTGAAACTCGTGAAAAAAGCTACGCCGCCGAAAATCAGGCCGAGGAGAGACTGGACCTGCCGTTCGGGTTGGCGGATGGCCACCCACCCCATGATCGCCGCGATGCCGCCCAGGATAAAGGACACCGGGTACTCCGAATAGGTGAACTGGGAGACGAAGTAGGAAAAGGCCCGGGCGGCCAGGGCGGCGCTCCCCACCACCAGGGTGGTGGTGGCCAGGTAGTTGGGGGGCTCTTTGGCCATTCGGCGGTCCCTTTCGGTCATCGTCCCCCTCCGGGCGGATACTACCGGGGGTAAGATTGCGCCAGATGAGCGACACTCCTCGGATCGACTGCGTGGCGGCTGCCGACGCCCGTCTTGGGGAAAGCCCGGTATGGGACTCCGAGGCCGGGTTGCTGTGGTGGGTCGACATCGGCGGGCGGGCGGTTCACCGCTACGACCCGGTTTCGAACCGGGACGAGGAAACCTCGGTCTCTGTCACCCCGGCCGCCCTGGCGGTCCGGGAACGGGGCGGGCTGGTGCTGGCCACCGACGACGGCTTCTGGGCCTTCAATCCCGATCAGGGAAGGATCAGCCGGTTGGCCCCCGACCCCGAGCCCGACCTCCCCCACAACCGCCTCAACGACTCCCGGTGCGACCGCCAGGGGCGATTCTGGGCGGGCAGCATGCACGACCCCACCTCCGACAAGGTGGCGGCGGGACGGCTCTACCGGCTCGACCACGACCTTTCGGTGAGCACCTTCGGAGAGGGCCTGGGGGTCTCCAACGGCCTGGCGTTCTCTCCCGACGGTCGCACCATGTACCACGCCGACACCTGGGCGGAGACGGTGTGGACCTACGACTACGACCCCGACGGGGGCGTTCCCTCGAGACGGCGGGTGTTCGCCGAGTTCCATGACCTGGAGGGGCGTCCCGACGGTGCGGCGGTGGACGAATCGGGGTGCTACTGGGTGGCCCTGGCCAGGGGTGGACAGATCGTCCGGGTTACTCCCCGGGGAGAGAGGGACCGTGTGGTCTCCTTCCCGGTGAGAGCCCCAACCATGGTGGCCTTCGGGGGACCGGGACTCGACACCATGTACGTCACCACCATGGGTTCGGGCGCGGTGGGCCCGGATGCGGCCCGTCCGGGCCTGGACGGGGGCCTGTTCGCGTTCGATCCGGGGTGCCGGGGGCTCCCCGAACCCGGATTCGCGGGGTAGGGGATGATCCGCAACCTCACCAAGGAGAAGCTTCTGTCCGGTGAGACGGTGGTGGGATGCTTTCTCAAGTACGCCGAGGCGGACCTCGCCGAGTACCTGGCGTTGCAGGGCTGGGACTTTTTGGTCTTCGACGGAGAGCACGGGACGATCGAGCCCGGGGACCTCTCCGGTCTTGCCAGGGCCTGCGAACTCCATGGGGTCACCCCCATCGCCCGGGTGCCCACCAACCTCCCCCACACCATCCTGAGGTTCCTGGACACCGGCATCCACGGGGTCCACGTACCCTGGGTGAACAGCCCGGGGGAGGCCGAGGCGGCGGTCCGGTCGGTGAAGTACCACCCCCGGGGCGTGCGGGGCCTGGCCGGCAACCGGAGCGGCGACTACGGGCTCACCGAACCCGTGGACGAGTTCATGGCTCGGGCCAACCGCGAGACCCTCACCGTGATCCACATCGAGACCATCGCGGCGGTGGAAGCCATCGAGGGGTACCTGGAGGTGGACGACCTCGACGTTCTGTTCCTGGGGCCCACCGACCTTTCCCAGTCCATGGGGCTGGCGGGCCGGAAAGGCCATCCGGACCTGGTGGCGGCGATGGACAGGGTCGCCGGTGCGGTGGCGGAGTCGGACAAGATCCTGGGACTGTACGCGGCCACCCCCGAGGACGCCGCCGAATGGGTGGGGCGTGGAGCGCGCTATGTCGCAACCGGTATGGAGGGGTTCCTGCGGGCCGGCATGGCCGCATACATCGACGGGGTTCGTCGGCTGTAGGGATCAGCCCTCCGTCACCAGTCTCAGGAGGTTCCGGGCGCGGGGATCCAGCTCCCCGTCGGCCCTCCAGACTCCCACGATCCGCCGCTGTGCGACCTGGGGACCCTCGGAGAGAACATCCCCGGGTTCGGCGACCTGGCGGGGAAGCACCGTGCGGGCATAGCCCAGTACCGCCATCTGGCGGAGCACGGTGGGGTTGGCCGACTCGAGCGCCACCCGGGGGCGGACGCCCTGCTGGGCGAGGCCTTGGTCCACCAGGAACCGGGTGCGGGAACCGGACGGGTAGAGGGCCCAGCCGTCGGGAGCCCGCCCCGGGGGGGAGTAGACATGCATGCCCTCGGTGGTTATCGACGCCGAGTGGTAAGCCGCCCCGGCCGGGCCCACCACGAAGGCCAGGTCGATCCGGTAGTCGTCGAGCATTCCCAGCAACGCACCCGAGTCGTCCACCACCAGTTGCAGGTCGATGCCGGCGTGCTCCCTCCGCAGCCGGGCCAGGCCCGAGGGAAGGGTGTAGAGACCGACCGTGTCTATCATCCCCACCCGGAGTGCCCCCACCTCGCCTCTCTCCCAGCCCCGGATCCAGCGCAGGAGTTCGGCGGTCTGGCCGAGGACGGCATCGGCATAGCGGGCCGCTCGTCTTCCCGGCTCTGTGAGGACCCGCTGGCGCCCCGCCTTTCGGAACAGCGGCGCCCCGAGGCGACGGGACAACTCGGCCAGGGAGTGGGACAGGGCCGGCTGGCTGATGCCCATTTCGACAGCCGCGTCGGTGAAGGACCCGCGCCGCTCCACCTCTTGGAGACAGCGCAGGCTGGTGAAGTTGAGCGATGGCACATCCATAGAAAAGTCTTATGGTTTATTATAAAACCATCTATTTGACTTATCAACATCGGTGGGGCAGACTATTGGCGATCCACATACAGAGGATGTAACAGTGAAAGAAATCAGAGTGGCCATCGTGGGCGTGGGGAACTGCGCCTCCTCGCTGGTGCAGGGGGTGGAGTTTTACCGTGACGCCCCGGCAGACCAGATGATCCCCGGGCTGATGCACCCCTCCCTGGGCGGATACGACGTCGGGGACATCCGGTTCGTGGCCGCTTTCGACGTGGATGTCGCCAAAGTGGGACAGGACCTGTCCAAGGCGATCTCGGCCGGGCACAACAACACGGTGGCGTTCGCAGACGTCTCCCACCTGGACGTTACGGTGGGACGGGGGCCCACCCTGGACGGGATCGGTTCTTACCTGGCCGGCCTGGTGGAGGAGTCGGCGGTCCCCGAGTGCGACGTCGCCGAAGCTTTGCGCCGGGCCCGGGCGGATGTGGTGGTCTCCTACCTTCCGGTCGGCTCGCAGAAGGCCACCGAATACTACGCGCAGCAGGCCCTCGAAGCGGGGTGCGCTTTCGTCAACTGCATCCCGGTGTTCATTGCCCGCACTCCCTCCTGGGCCGACCGCTTCCGGGAGGCGGGAGTCCCCATCGTGGGGGACGACATCAAGTCACAGGTTGGCGCAACCATCCTACACCGGACCCTGGTGAATCTCTTCCAAGACCGGGGAGTAAAGGTGGATCGGACCTACCAGCTCAACTTCGGGGGCAACACCGACTTTCTGAACATGCTGGAGCGGAAACGGTTGGTCTCCAAAAAGGAGTCGAAGACCAAAGCGGTGACCAGCCAATTGGAGACCCGCACTCCGGTGGAGGACGTCCACATCGGGCCCTCGGACCACGTTCCGTGGCTGACCGACCGCAAATGGGCGCACATCCGCCTGGAGGGGACCGGGTTCGGCGACACGCCGCTATCCGCCGAGGTGAAGTTGGAGGTGTGGGACAGCCCCAACTCGGCAGGAGTGGTGATCGACGCTGTCCGGTGCGCCAAACTGGGCCTCGACCGGGGCCTCTCGGGGCCGCTGTATGAGGCCAGCGCCTACTTCATGAAGTCGCCTCCTTACCAGATGCGGGACGAGGCGGCGCGCCAAGCCGTGGAAGCCTTCATTGCCGGAGGTAGAACCGACTAGACCTTTCCCGCAACAGACCGGCGGAGGGCGGGCACGAGCTTGGGACCAAACCCTTTCGCGAACCCTCGTCTCCATTCGCGATAGCCACCCTCGATCTTGCCCGCCTAGCCGCCACTGTTGACGAAGGTTGTTCCGGTTACGGGGACGCGTCCCTCAGGGCCTCCCAGATTCGGACCGGGGTGAGGGGCATGTCGAGGTGGTCCACTCCCAGGGGCCGGAGGGCGTCGATCACCGCGTTCTGGACCGCGGCGGTGGCGCCGATTGTTCCGGCCTCGCCGATGCCCTTCACGCCCAGGGCGTTCTGAGTGGTGGGCGTGACGGTGTGGTCGATCTCCACCGGGGGCAGGTTGGATGCGGTGGGCACCAGGTAGGTGGTGAGGTTGGAGGTGAGCGGATTGGCCTCGGCGTCGTAGAGGACCTGTTCCAACAGCGCCTGCCCGGCGGCCTGGGCTATCCCACCGTGGATCTGTCCGTCTACCATCCGGCGGTTGAGGATCTTCCCGCAGTCGTCCACCGCCACATGGCGCAGGTAGCGGATGTCGCCGGTCTCGGTGTCCACCTCCACCACCGCGATGTGAGCCCCGAAAGGGAAGGTCGCCTCCGCCTGATCCAGGGAGAGTTCCGCCGAGAGGCCGTCCCCTGCTGCCTGGGCCAACTCTCCCCAGCTCATCGCCGTGTCGGGCGACCCCGCCACCGCAACCCGGCCGCCTTCTGCGACCACCACGTCCTCGATCGCCGCCTCGCGGAGTCGGGCGAAGATCCTCCGGCCCTCCTCGGCCACCCGGCGCCCAGCCTCCAGCATGGCCGATCCACCCAGCTGCAACGAGCGGGATCCCATCGTCCCCCCGCCGGTCGCCACCCGGCCCGTGTCCCCCTGGATATAGGTGATCCGCTCCATGGGGACCGACAGGACGTCGGAGACGATCTGGGTCAAGGCGGTCTCGTGCCCCTGGCCGTGTGAGGAGAGACCTGTAGCTATCTCCACGGTGTCGTCGGCGTTGACGGTCACCGATCCCCACTCGGTGCGCCCTTGCGGCGCGGTGATCTCCACATAGGTGCTGATCCCCACCCCCAGCCTCCATCGGTCGCCCCTGGCGGCACGCTCGGCCTGGTCTCTGCGCAGGCTCTCATAATCGGCCATATCGACGGCGCGGTCCAGAGCTTTCTCGTAGTCGCCTGAGTCATAGAGCTGGTCGGTGGGGGTCCGGTAGGGGAACTGGTGGGGCTGGATGAAGTTGCGCCTTCGGACCTCGATCGGGTCGAGGCCCAACTCCTCGGAGAGGAGGTCCATGCATCTCTCCAAAAAGGAGGTGGCCTCGGGCCGGCCCGCTCCCCGGTAGGCGTTGATCGGGCAGGTGTTGGCCACCACCGACTGGTAGGTGAAACGCACCTTGGGGATGTGATAGGCGCCGTTGGCCACCATGATGCTGAACTCGGGCAAAAAAGCGCCGAAGTAGACGTAGGCGCCCGCCTCGGCCACCACATGCACGGACAGCCCGGTGAGCGTCCCATCCCGGCGCGCGCCCAGTTCCACGGTCTGGTAGTGACCCCGACCGTGGGGGAGGGACAAAAGGTTCTCCTCTCGGGTTTCCTGCCAGCGGACCGGACGGGACAGGCGGTGAGCGGCCGCCGCGCACAGGATCTGTTCGGGCATGGGGGCGATCTTCACTCCGAACCCCCCGCCCATGTCGGGCACCCGGACCCGCACCAGGTCCCGGTCGATGCCGAGGCAGCGGGCTATGGCGTTGCGGTGGACGAAGGCGTTCTGGGACCCCGTCCAGACGTCGAGGCGGTCCCCGTCGGGGACGGCCAGGCAGTTGCTGTTCTCGAGGGGGACCCCGGCCACCCGCTGGTTGTAGAAGCGTGCCCGGATCACCACCTGGGCGTCGGAGAGGGGATCGTCTCCGGCCTGGCCGGTGGTGTCGAGGGCCACGTTGGTGCCCATCTCGGGAAACAGGAGCGGAGCGTCGGGGGACAAAGCGTCCACCGGGCTCACCACTGCAGGAAGCGGGTCGATCTCCACCCACACCTTCTCGGCGGCGTCTGCGGCCTGCCGGTCGCTCTCGGCCACCACCACCGCCACCGCCTCGCCGGTGAACCGCACCCGGTCGGCGGCGGGAACGGGTTGGCCGAAGCCCGCATCCGCGCCCGGCGATCCGGCCGGCAGAGCCCGCAGCCCCAGGTCGGCAGCAGTGTAGACCGCCACCACTCCCGGTGAGTCGATGGCCTCTGTGGTGTCGATCTCGGTGATGACACCGTGAGGGAGATCGGATCGCACCACCTTCATCCACAGGGCGTCGGGGCGGTCGAGGTTCCCCACGAACCGGCCGCGGCCACGGATCAGGCGCGGATCCTCCACTCGCTTGACCGATGCGCCGATGACAGAGCTGGGCATTGGGCGTATGGTAGGACGGAGAGGCGGGTCTCTAGTAAGCGGCCAGGCGCCGGGCGGCGTCGGCTATCTTCTGCGCGTCGGGCCGGTAGGCGTCCTCGAGCGGAGGGCTGAATGGGATGGGCACGTCGAGGCCCCCCAGGCGAGTCACCGGGGCGTCCAGCCACTCGAAGCACTCCTCCGCGATGCGCGCCGCGACCTCGGCGCCGACGCCGGCCAGACGGTTGGCCGAATGCACCACCACTGCCCGCGAGGTCCGGCTGACGCTTTCCGCCACGGTCTGGAAGTCGAGGGGTTTGAGGGATCTCAGGTCCACCACCTCGGCCTCGATCCCGTCGGCGGCGAGGTCTGTGGCCGCCGCCAACGCCTGGGAAACCTGCGATCCGTAGGCCACCACGGTGAGGTCGGTTCCCGGCCGGACCACCGCGGCCTCCCCGATGGGCGCCAGGTGCTCGCCTTCGGGCACCGGTCCCCGGAGGGAGCGGTAGAGGGGCTTTGCCTCGAAGTAGACAACCGGGTTGGGGTCCCGCACCGCCGAGCACAAAAGGCCCTTGGCGTCAGCGGGGTTGGAGGGCGCCACCACCTTCAGGCCGGGGGTGTGGACGAACCAGGCCTCGGGGTTCTGGCTGTGGAACGGTCCCGAGCGGATCCCTCCGTCCGAGGGCGCCCGGATCACCCAGGGGATCTTTCCGCCGAACCGGTAGTGGATGGTGGCGGCGGACTGGACGATCGAGTCGAAGCCGGTGGAGATGAAGTCGGCGAACTGCACCTCGACGATGGGACGGAGGCCCATCAGCGCCATCCCGTTGGCCATGCCGATGAAGGACTGCTCGGCGAGCGGCGTGTTGAGCACTCTCCGGTCGCCGAACCGGGCAGCGAGGCCTTCGGTCACCTTGAAGGCGCCCCCGAAGTCGCCGCCCACGTCCTCGCCCAGCACCAGCACGTCGGGGTCTCTCTCCATCTCGTGGGCGATGGCTTCGGAGATGGCGGCGATGTAGGTGAGTTCCCTCATGCGTAGACGCCATCGGAGACGGTGTCGGGATGAGGGAAGGGTGCGGCCTCCGCCTCGGCGACGGCCGCGTCGATCTCGGTCCGCGCCCAGGCGTCTATGTCCTCGAGCCGGGCCGGGTCGCACACCCCTCCTGCGAGGAGGCGCCGGCGCTGGCCCTCCACCGGATCGCGGGTTTCCCACTCTTCCAGGAGCTCTGGCGGGACGTACTCGGCGCCGTCGTGGATGGCATGGCCGAGCATGCGCATGGTCCGGGCCTCGATCACCGTCGGCCCCCCGCCGGAGCGGGCTTGGTCCACGGCGGCCTTCACGGAGCGGTACATGGCTTCGACGTCGTTCCCGTCCTCGGTTCGAGCCGTGAGTCCGTACCCGGCGGCTCGTTCGGTGATGGCGAAGGTGGCCATCTGCTGGTCGAGGGGAGTGGAGTAGGCGTACTGATTGTTCTCCACCACCAGCACCAGGGGTGCGGAGTACAGGGCCGCCATGTTCAGGGACTCGTGATATGCGCCGGCGGTGGTCCCCCCGTCGCCGCACACGGTTAGGGCCACGCGGGGTTCGTCCCGGTAATGGAAGGACATCGCCACCCCCAGGCTGATCGGGATCTGCTGGGGGATGTGGGAGACGTATCCGATGATTCCCAGGCTCAAATCGCCCATCCCGTGGAGGTTGGCGTCCCTTCCGCCGCTCGGACCGGTGACCTTGCCCAGGAGGTTCCCGAACACCCTGGCCGGGGTCATGCCCCGCACCAGGTACGATCCGACGTCCCGGTGCATGGGTGCGATCACGTCATCGGGACCGAGAGCCAGGCCGATGGGCACGCTGATTCCCTCATGGCCCCGCCCGCTGAAGGTCCCTCCCAGGCCTCTTCCCTGCTTCCACATGGCGACCATGGTGTTGTCGAAAGTGCGGGTGAGACGCATCCACCGGTAGAGGTCGATGCGGAGTTCGTCGGCAAGGTCGGCAGGCGTCTCCCCGGACTCGGGTTGCGTTGCAGGCGCTTTGGGCTCCTCAGGCCGCGGTGGCGTGGAGAAAAGAGCCTCCCTGATGTGGCTGCCCAGAGGATCGCTCATTTAAGGAGGGTCCGGCCGAGTCTTCGGGACGTGATCGCCAGGCCCACCAGTCCCACGGCCACCAGTACCCCGGCGTGAGCCAGGAGGGTCCAGTCAAAGCTTCCCAGGGTGAAGGCCCTCAACAGTTCCGTTCCGTGATATAGGGGAGAGATCTGCATGATGGGTTGGAGAAAGGAGGGGTACACGCTCAGAGGATAGAAAGTTCCCGAGAATAGGAAGAGGGGCAGGATCACCAACTGGATCATGTCGAAGTCATGCCAGGTGCGCATGAAGGTCACCGCCGCGAAGCCGGCGGCCGAGAAGGTGAACCCCACCAGCAGAGCGCCGAGGATCGCCACCACCGCCCAGAGGGTGTCGGTGAGCCCCACGATGTACATCAGCACCAGGAACCCACAGGCGTAGATGGCGGCCCGCAGCTGTGACCAGAGGATCTCTCCCACCGCGATGTCGGCCACCCGCATCGGGGTGGAGAGCACCGCGTCATAGGTGCGGTTGTAGTGAAGCTTGAAGAAGATCGGGAAGGTGGATTCGATGATGGCCCCGTTCATGGCGGAGGCGGCCAGCAGCCCCGGCGCCACGAAGGCGGCGTAGCTGAGGGAGACCCCTCCCTCGGTGGTGACCTCCCCCACGAACTCTCCCAGGCCCACGCCCACCCCCAGGAGGTAGAACACCGGTTCGCAGAATCCGGCGATGATCACCAGCCAGATGCGCTTGTAGACCAACAGGTTCCGCTGGATGAGCCGGCCCGCTCCCCGGGTGGGGCGGGACTGGGGCGGGAGCCATCCGGCCAGCAGAAGACTCACAGGTTGAGGGTCTTCCTGAGCCGGCGGATGGCGGCCCACCAGCCCACAACGGTGACCGCCAGGAGGTAGCCGACCTCGACCCACAGCGGGAGGGCGAGAGGCGTTCCCAGGGTGATCGATCGGCACAGGTCCACGCCGTGCCACACGGGGCTAAACAGCGCCAAGGGCTCCAGGAGATCGGGGAGGCGGTCGATGGGGAAGAAGGCGCCCGAGAAGAGGAACAGAGGGATGAGGCTGAATCGGAACAGGGCGATCATGGTGGAGTCCTCCTTGAACCAGGCGGCCAGGAAGGCCATGGGGGAGGCGAAGGCCATGCCGCACAGCACCGCGGCCGGCACCGCGGCCAGGCCCCTGTCCAGGGGAGCGGCGCCGAAAGCCCAGATGACCACTGCGAAAGCTGTCGAGACGAACACCAGCCTGATGAACACCCAGATCATCAGCCCGTTCAAAATGTCGTCGGGGGTGACGGGAGTGGAGATCTGGGCCCAGAAGTGCTTGCGCCATTTGATGCCGGTGCGCACCGGCCAGGAGGAGTCGGTGATGGCGGTCTGCATGGCGGAGGCGGCCATCAGGCCCGGGGCGAGGAATGCCAGGTAGCCCGCGCCTCCCAGCGCCTGGTCGGCGGTCCGGTCGATCAGGGTGCCGAGCCCCACTCCCATGGCCAGGAGAAACAGGATAGGACGGAGCCAGGTGGTGATGACCGTGCTCCACCACGTGCGTTTGTAGTAGCGCCACTCCGACTCGACGATCAGCAACGCCCGGGGGGTGGTCATTCGATGAGTTGGCGGCCGGTGAGCCGCAGGAAGACGTCCTCGAGAGTGGAGCGGCGGATCAGGGTGGATACCGGGTGAACCCCTCTCCGGGCCAGTTCGGCGGAGACCTCGTCGGCGTTGTGGGTGTAGATCATCAAACGGTCGGGGAGGTCCTCGGTGCGTTCGGCCACTTCCTCGATGATGGGCATCGCGTGACGGTGTTGGTCGGCGGCGAAGCGCATCTCCAGCACGTCCCGGGTGGAGTAGCGCTCGATGAGTTCACGTGGTGAACCCTCGGCGACTATCCGTCCCCTGTCCATCACCACCAGCCGGTCACAGAGTTGTTCGGCCTCGTCCATGTAGTGGGTGGTGATGATCAGGGTCACTCCATCCCTCTTCAGCTGGTAGAGACGATCCCACACCACATGCCGAGCCTGGGGATCGAGACCGGTGGTCGGTTCGTCGAGGATCACCAACTCGGGCTGGTTGATTAGCCCCCGGGCGATGATCAGCCGCCGCTTCATGCCCCCCGACAAGAGATCCACCCGGTCGTCGAGACGCTCTGTGAGTTGGACGAATTCCAGCAGATCGACGATCCGGACATCGATCTCGGCGCGTTTCATGTGGAAGTAGCGTCCGTGGGTGAGAAGGTTCTCATACACCGACAGTTCTCGGTCCAGGTTGTCCTCCTGGGGGACGACGCCCAGCCGTCCCCGAATCTTGATCCCTTCGGTGCTGGGGTCCATCCCCAGCACTGACAGGCGCCCGGAGGTGGGAGGGGAGACGGCGCCGATCATCCTCATCGTGGAACTCTTGCCCGCTCCGTTGGGTCCTAGGAAGCCGAAGGCCTCGCCCGGATGGATGTCGAAGTCGATGTTGTCGACCGCCGTGAAATCCCCGAACTTTTTGCTCAACCCCCGTCCGACCACAAGCGACTCGACCATTGGGAATAGGCTACCCCCGGGCGAGCGGAGCTTTGGGCCCCAGGGTGTTCCCCTCTCTCCCCACAATTACCCGAAGCCTGTAAAATGAGCACATGAAGGTTCCTCTCACTATCCGCGATCACCTGGACCGGGCCTTGGCGGTATACCCCGACCGGGTGGCCTTTGTCGATGAGCCCGACCAGCCCGCTCCGTCGATGGGGGAAGTCACGTTCTCGCGGCTTGGAGAGTTGGCCGACGCGATGGGCGCCGGCCTCGACGCTTTGGGGGTTCCCATGGGCGGACGGGTGGCTATGGTGTCGCACAACACCGGCCGTCTGCTCACCTCCTTCTGGGGAGTGAGCGGCAACGGCCGGATCTTCGTGCCGGTCAACTTTCGGCTCAGCACCGACGAAGTGGCCTACATCATCAAACATTGCGGAGCTGACGTGATGCTGGTGGATCCCGAGCTTGCCGAAGCGCTGGCGCCCATCGCATGCCGCCACAAGTTCGTTCTTGGCGCCGAGTCCGACGATGCCTTGTTCCGGTTCGTCACCGCCCCTCGGCCATGGACGCCGGACGAGGATCAGACCGCGGTTATCAACTACACCTCCGGAACCACCGCCCGTCCCAAAGGGGTGCAGCAAACCCACCGCAGTCTCTGGCTCAACGCGGCGGTGTTCGGTTGGCAGGCGACGGTCAGCGACCGTGACAACTACCTTCATACCCTGCCGATGTTCCACTGCAACGGCTGGGGGATGCCCTACGCAATGGTCGGCATGGGCGGCAAGCAGGTGGTGCTGCGCAAAGTAGACGGCGCCGAGATCCTGCGACGGGTGGAGGAGTACGGCATCACGATCATGTGCGGCGCGCCCGCGGTGGTGGCGGCAATCCTTGAGGCCGCCGCCGAGTGGGATGGCCCCATCCCCGGTTCGGGCCTCACCCGGATAGTGGTGGCCGGCGCCCCGCCGCCCACCCGCACCATTGAACGGGTGGAGGCGGAGTTGGGTTGGGAGTTCATCCAGATATACGGCCTGACCGAGACCGCGCCGCTGCTCACCATGAACCGTCGCCGGGCCGAGTGGGACCACCTTTCCCCCACAGAGAGGGCCCGCAAGCTGGCCCGGCAGGGTGTCCCCGGTCTGGGAGTGCGCATGGCCGTGAGCCCGAGCGGGGAGTTTCTGGCCCGCGCCAACCATGTGCTCGAGGGATACTGGGAACAGCCCGACGCCACCGCCGAGGCCATCGTGGACGGCTGGTTCTACACAGGAGACGGGGGCTACGCCGACGACGACGGCTACTACACCATCACCGATCGCAAAAAGGACGTCATCATCTCAGGAGGCGAGAACGTGTCGTCTATCGAGGTGGAAGACGCTTTGTTCTCCCATCCCTCCGTGGCCGAAGTGGCCGTCATCGGCGTTCCCCACGACAAATGGGGCGAGACCGTCAAGGCGCTGGTGGTGCTAACCCCCGGCGCCCGGGTAACGCCCCGGGATCTCATCGACCACTGTCGGAACCTCATCGCCCATTACAAGTGTCCCACCTCGGTGGAGTTCCGGTCGGAACTGGCCCGCACCGCCACCGGAAAACTCCAGAAATTCAAGCTGCGCGCCCCCTACTGGGAGGGCATGGAAAAGGCTGTCAACTAGCTTCAACCCGGTGGGGTGCCGCTAGTGCGGCACATCATAATGGCATTTATTGTTATCATTGGTGGTCATGATCCGAACCCAGGTTTCTATCACAGAGGAACAGGCGGCGCGTTTGCGTGATCTCGCCAGGGAGCGGAATGTTTCACAGGCTTCTCTCATGCGCGAAGCGTTGGAGGTTCTGCTGGCCGAGGATGATCTCTCCCAGCGGGTGCGAAGGGCGCGGCGTCCGGTCGGTAGCTACCGGTCAGGACACTCTAGAACCGCGGTCCAACATGATGAGGCTTTGGACGACGCATTCTCGGTATGAGCGCCGCCGTACTGGTCGACACCTCTGCTCTGTTCGCGTTGTTGGACGGCGATGACGCCGTCCACGAAGAAGCCGCCGCGCGTTGGGATCTATTGCTCGAAGGGATTGCGGATGGGACATTGGGGGCTCTGACCCACCACGGAGTGGTTGTGGAGAGCAGCGCACTTGTCCAGCGGCGGCTCGGAATGTCGGCGCTCCGGGATCTTCATTACGGTCTTCTGGAGGTGATACAGGTGGTCCGGCCTGATGAGGCATTGCACAACAGGGCGGTCAGCGCAATGCTCGCAGCCGGTCGCCGGGGTGTCTCACTGGTGGATTGGACTTCTTTCGAGCTGATGCGAGAGCGTTCCGTGGAGTTGGCCTTGGCATTCGACAGGGACTTCGTCAACCAAGGCTTCACTATGTTCCGTTGACACGCGGTTCTCCTGGTGGAGCAGAACCCGGGGGTGGCGTCAAAGATCGCCATAGCCACCTGGTGATGGTCTTGGGCCATCCCTCCACCAGGATCCGATCCACTAACAACCGCCTCCCGAACGGCGTCAACTTCCTACAGTTAGTCCTCACGAGGGCCTCCTTTCGATCCGAAGGAATTTCTACCCACGAATCAAACCAGGAGGCCCTCACACAACCAAGCACCCCAACTGTCAACCACCTCCCTGGACACTACACCAGCCTCTTGCTGTTCAAGGATGTTCCACACCCTGGACAATATGCCATGTAGACGCTCCCCATCTCCTAAATGTGTTTGTGAAGATAACGGCGTCGCCAAAGGGAGGTTCGGGTAGGGGTAGTCGGGACTGGTGGCGGACTGGCATGTGGTGGTCAGGACTGTCGTCAGTCGTAGAACTGGGGGAGGCCGCCGGCGGTGGCGAATCCTCCATCGGCGACCAGGGTGGACCCGGTGACGTGCGAGAAGTCGTCGGAGCAGTAGGCCAGGATCAGCCGGGCCAACTCGTCGGGCCCGAACAGCCGGCCCAGGGGGGTCATCCTGATGATGGCCTTCTCTCGGGCCGACCCGGGGGCCATGTTCTTTCGGACGATGGGGGTGTTCACCACCCCCGGGCTCACCGCTATTACCCTGATCTGGTCGGCCGCCCACTCCAGCGCCAGCACCTGGGTTAGAGACTCCACTCCCGCCTTGGCGGCGCAGTAGTTGGCGTGAAGGGCACAGGACCGCTGCGCGGCCAGGGATGCGATGTTCATCACCACCGCTCCCTGCGCTCGGCAAAGGTTGGGGTAGAAGGCCTGGGAGGTCATGAAGGTTCCGGTAAGGCAGACATCCAGCACGCTCTGCCACTGCTCCACCGTCATCTCCGCCGCCGGCGCCCGGTCGCCGAAACCGGCGCCGTTGATGAGAAGTTTCACCGGTCCGGTTTGCTCCGCCACCTTTCCCAGCGCTTCCCGGTCCCGGACGTCGGCCATGTGCCAGGAGACACATTCCAGCCCGGAAGGCGGATGGGCCACATCGATCCCGGTGACCTCCCACCCTCGCTCATGCAGGAGGCGCACGCAAGCCGAACCGATCGCGCCCGAGGCGCCGGTCACCACCGCATGAGACGTTGACATCAACGCCGAGGGTAATGGCGAGGCGGCTGAAGCTCTCGGTGTCTCTATGAACTCTCGACGATCCGGGAGATGTCGCATCCATAGATCTCCCGCAGCAGTGACAGGAGGTCGATTAGGGCAGGGCTGTAGTGCTGGGCCCGGCGCACCAGCACACGCCACCAGGCACCAATCGGAAGTGGAGCGGGCTACTTCGACCGGGTCCTGCAAGTGGTTACCGGCGGGGCGGCGTCGACACTGGCGCTGGCGGAATCCACCGAAGTGACGCAGGTCGTCTGAATAGGGGCGGGGAGGGTATCAGACCTTGATGTCCGATTGTTCCTCGAGTCGGCTTAGCCGGTGGTCCATCGAGGCGACTTTCTGTTCCACCTGGGTGAGCCGCTGGTTGATGCGTTGGAATTCGCTTCGCATTTCGGCGGCTAATGCGCGTATTTCAGTTCTCAGTTCGCCGGCCACGGTGTCGAGTCGGGCGTTGATAAGGAGGTTGGTTCGCCACAGCAGGCCGATCGTGAACAACTGGGTAAGGGCCAAAAACCCGAACAGGCTGATCGTGACCTCCATGCTCGAAATTATATGTAGTCCTTTCGTGTTGCGGGATATCGTTCTACAAGATGTCGAATCCCAACGGGGTATTACAAGCTCTATTGGGGGGTGTTTTTCACATCTTGTGCAGTGACCGGTCTCGATCCGGCCGCCTACGTCCTCCGCTAATCTCGGCCTGATGAGTAAGACCTTTGGATCCGCAGATGTGATTGATCACGATTACGTGAAGCTTGTTGAGAAGGTGGTTAGCGAGGAGGACTTCTTCGCTCACGCCGCTCGGAACGACCGGGAATCCCGTTATCCCTTCGAGAACATGGCGGCCCTCAAGTCGGTCGGGGTGCCTTCGATGGCCATCCACCCCCAGTTTGGAGGACCGGGCCACAACATCGCCACCCGCACCAAGGTGGCCGAAGCGATCGCCTACGGCGACCCGGTGTCGGCGGCGTGCACCAACATGCACTGGTCGGCGCTCGACCTGATCGGCCCCTACGCCTTTGCCGACCAGAACATGGCCGCTCTGCTCCGGGACTGCGCCGAGAACCAGTCCATGTTCTGCGGCGCCGCCTCGGCGCCTTCCGACGAGTTGGACGTGACCAAAGTGGGCGCCCGGTTCCGCCGGGTAGACGGGGGATGGCTGGGCGGCGGCCGCGTGGGGTTCGCCACAAACTCCGCCGGCGCCACCTACGTGGGGACCATCGCCTCGGTGGTGGACGAACAAGGGGAGTTGGTGGGTCGGAAGCTGCTGGTGATGTTCGTTCCGGTGGGGACGCCCGGCATGATCATCCACGACGACTGGAACGCCATGGGCCTTCGGGGCACGGCCACCAATTCAGTGACAATCGAGAACGCCTTCGTGCCCGACAAATATGCGATGGTGCGGGATCTCGACCAGCCTCAGGCCACCTTCACCGATGACGAGGGGGAAGTCCAGCACATGGCGTTCGGCCTTCTCAATCTCTCCGGCGGGGGGATGCAGGTTGGGCATTGCCGTCGGATCCTCGACTACATGGCCGGTTACCTCCGCAAACGCAAGGGCGGGATCGCGGTGGCAATCAAAGGGCAGGTGGCTCTGACCCGGGCCGATGTGGGGTGGGCGCAGTCGACCTACGGCCGGATGAGCTTTTGGGTGCGTTCGGCGTCCACGGTCCTGTACGACACCGCCGCCAAGTTGTCGGATCCCCACTTCCCGCAGGACAAGCGGGCCTGGATCAGCCTGATGGCGCTCTACCACGTCCGCCGAATGACCGAGGAGGTGGCCCGCGAGTCCTTCCGGCTGGCCGGCGCCCACGGCATCGTGGCGGCCGGCCCATATGAGAGGATGTACCGGGACCTGTTGGCTCAGACCGCCATCATCTTCAAGGCCCCGGAGATGGAAGAACACCTCGGCAAGGCCGAGTTGGGCATGGACTTCGATCCGATGCCCGGCGGCTGATCACCAGCACCGGCCGGGGCTTGAGTCACACCACTCCTTTATCAGCTAACTCAGCCAACTCTTCCTGGCTTAGGCCCAACTCCTCACAGTAGACCTGACGGTTGTCCGCCCCCCGGGGGCGCCCGCTCCAACGGACCCGGCCGGGGGTCTCCGACATGCGGACCAGCACGTTCTGCATCTTGATCCTCCCCAACTGGGGATCCTCCACCTCGGTGATGGAGTCGAGCGCCTGGTACTGGGGGTCCTCCATGATCTGGGATATGTCATAGATGGGAGCCACAGCCGCCTGGGCCTCGGTGAATGCTTCCATCACCTCCTCCAGGTCTCGCTGGGCGATCCAGTCGCCCACGCATCTGTCCAGCAGGTCCGCTCGCTTGGCGCGTTCATGCCCCGAGGAAAACCACGGCTCCTCGATCAGTTCGGGAAAGCCGACCAGACGCATTACCCGCTCGGCGATGCTCTGGGCGCTGGTGGAGACCGCCACCCATCGGTTGTCGCGGGTCAGATAGGTGTTGCGGGGGGCGTTCTCGGTCGACCGGTTGCCGGTGCGCGGCTGGATGAGCCCCAGTTGGTCGTAGACCAGGGCATGAGGCCCCAGCATGGCCATGATCGGTTCGATGATGGCGCAGTCGATCACCTGTCCTCGACCTTCGTCGCTGCGGTCCCGGTGAAGGATGGCCATCACCACCGCCGATGCAACGCTCAGGCCGGCCACGCTGTCGGCCAGTCCGAAGGGTGGGAG
>VXSV01000019.1 GCA_009837815.1 Acidimicrobiia bacterium | reverse complement strand
CTAGGTACGGATGGGAATTCTCACCAAGGTTCTCAAGGCGGGGGAAAGCCGTTCGCTCAAGCGCCTGTCGGCTTTGGCGGACAGGGTCAACGCGCTGGAGGGTGACACCCAGCGGCTCTCCGATGCCGAGCTTTCCGCCCGCACCGGGCACTTTCGACAGAGAGTCGCGCGCGGCGAAAGCCTCGACGACCTGGCTCCGGAAGCGTTCGCGGTTGTGCGGGAAGTCGCCTGGCGGGTGTTGGGCCAGCGGCCCTACGACGTGCAGGTGATCGGGGCGGGAGCTCTCCATGAGGGAAGAGTCGCCGAGATGAAGACCGGAGAGGGAAAGACCCTGGTCTCGACCATGCCCGCCTACCTCAACGCCCTGGGAGGCCAGAGCGTTCACCTGGTCACGGTCAATGACTACCTGGCGTCCCGGGACGCCGAGTGGATGGGGGCGGTCCATCGCTTCCTGGGCCTGGAAGTAGGCCTGATCCAGAACTCCATGACGTCTGCCGAGCGCCGTCCCGCCTACCGGGCGGACATCACGTACGGGACCAACAACGAGTTCGGCTTCGACTACCTGCGGGACAACATGTCGATGGACCCGGCCAACATGGTCCAGCGGGGCCACCACTACGCGATAGTGGACGAGGTGGACTCGATCCTCATCGACGAGGCCCGTACTCCCCTGATCATCTCGGGCCGGGTGGCGGACAGCGCCAAGTGGTACCGGGACTTCGCCCGGATAGCCGCCCGGCTCCGCAGGGACATCCATTACGAGGTGGACGAGGGCAAGCGACAGGTCCTCACCACCGAGCAGGGCGTGGCGCAGGTGGAGGAGACCTTGGGGGTGGAGAATCTGTACGACCACGCGGCGGTCGATTTCGTCCACTACTTGGAGACGGCGCTGCGAGCCAAGGAGCTCTACCACCGGGATCAGGAGTACCTGCTCCATCGCGGACAGGTGAAGATCGTCGACGAGTTCACCGGCCGGGTGCTGGAGGGCCGCCGCTACTCCGAGGGGCTGCACCAGGCCATCGAGGCCAAGGAGGGGGTGAGAATTCTGGATGAGAACCAAACCCTGGCCACCATCACCCTACAGAATTTCTTCCGGATGTATGAGAAGCTGGCAGGCATGACGGGAACTGCTCAGACAGAGGCGCCCGAGCTGTCCCAGATCTACGGCCTCGAGGTGGTGACCGTTCCCACCAACCGGCCGGTGGTCCGCCTGGATGAGGGCGACCAGGTGTACAAGACGGAGACCGCCAAGTACGGAGCGGTGGTGGAGGAGGTGGATCAGGCCCACCAACGGGGACAGCCCGTGTTGCTGGGCACCGTCTCGATCGAAAACTCCGAACGGATCTCCACACTGCTGTCGCGCCGCGGCATCCCCCACCAGGTGCTCAATGCCAAGCACCATGCCCGGGAGGCGGAGATCATCTCCCAGGCCGGTCGGCCCGGGGCGGTCACGGTGGCCACCAACATGGCCGGCAGGGGAGTGGACATCATGTTGGGCGGCAACCACGAGTCCCTGGCCAGGCTGGATCTGCGCAGGGCGGGAATCGACCCGGAGAACTCGAGGTACGAAGCCCGATTCCGGGATCTGGCCGCCCGTTTACACGAGGAACTGTCCGGTGACCGCCGGCGGGTGCTGGACGCGGGGGGTCTGCTGGTGCTGGGAACCGAACGCCACGAGTCCCGCCGGATCGACAACCAGTTGCGGGGTAGGTCGGGACGCCAGGGCGATCCGGGCCGCACGCGGTTCTTCTTGTCTCTCGAGGACGACCTCATGCGCCGCTTCCAGGGCGAGCGGGTGGCTTCGATCATGGGACGGCTGATGATCCCCGAGGAGGTGCCTATAGAGCACAAGATGGTCACGGGCGCGGTAGAGAGAGCCCAGCGGCAGGTGGAGGCGCAGAACTTCGAGATCCGCAAGAACGTCCTCAAATACGACGAGGTGATGAACCTCCAGAGGGAGCGGATCTATGACTGGCGAAACGACATCCTGGTGAAGGAGGAGACGGCCGGGCTGGTGTCGAGATGGATGGAGCAGGCCATCGAGGGAGTGGTCGCCGAGGAGTTCGGCCCCCTCGCCCCCAGCGAATGGGACTGGGAGAAACTCAACCGGGAACTCGAGATCTACTACGAGAGCCGGCTCGGACCCGACGGCGCGGCAGGGAGGCTCACCACCGAGGACGTCGCCCGACTCGCCCTCGAAGAGGCGGAGGACGCCTACCGGCGGAAGACCGAGGAACTGGGGCCGGCGGTGGTGGCGGCGGTGGAGCGTTCGGTGATGCTGTCGGTGATCGACAACAAGTGGCGCGAGCACCTGGCGGAAATGGACTATTTGCGTTCGGGCATCGGCCTCCGGGCTATGGGGCAGAGAGATCCGCTCACCGAGTACCAGCGGGAAGCATACGACCTCTTCGCCGACATGGTGGAGGCGGTGAAGCGGGACTCGGTTCGCTACCTCTTCCACGTCAAGGCTGCCAAGCCCCGCCGCCCGGCGGCGCCGCCCCCCCGTCCCATCCGTCCCTCGCGGGCCGGAAAGGCCAAGGTGGGGCGGAACGCGCCATGCCCGTGCGGCAGCGGCAAGAAGTACAAGCGGTGCCACGGCGCCGTCGCATAGGAAAAGGCCCGGCTGAGCCACCGACCGGAGTTAGCCTTGGTTGCCTGTTCACGCCGTCCCGACCCCGAGCCTGACCCATGTCTGTAGAGCATTTCGACCCTGAGGCGATTCTCGCCGAGCTGCGTATCCGCCTGGACGAAGCCGGGAGGTTCCTTTGACCTCGACCGCAGGCGAACGGAGGCGGAGGCGCTTCGCCGGGAGTCGGTCGATCCCCGCTTTTGGTCCGACCCCGACCGCGCCCGGGAGACCGGTCGTCGGCTGGCAGGCCACGAGAGCCTGATATCCTCCTTCGACGGGTTGGCCGCCCGTCTCGACGACGCCGAGGTGTTGCTTGCGCTGGCCGGCGAGGGCGGCGCTGAAGCCTCCGAAGCCGTTGCGGAGGCCTCCGCGGAGCTCCGGGCGGCCGAGGACATTCTCGGGGAGCTGGAACTCTCCAGCCTCTATTTCGGAGAGTACGACAATCATCCCGCCATCCTCAGCGTCCACGCCGGCGCGGGAGGCGTGGACGCCCAGGACTGGGCCGAGATGCTCCTGCGCATGTACCAGAGGTACCTCTCCGACCGCAGCTATACATGGCAACTCGTTCAGATAACCCCGGGGGAGGAGGCCGGTATCAAGTCGGCCACCCTCACGGTGACGGGAGAGAGGGCGTATGGGAACCTCGAGTCGGAACGGGGAGTCCATCGCCTGGTCCGCATCTCTCCCTTCGACGCCCAGAACCGGCGCCACACATCATTCGCGGGCGTGGACGTGGCCCCGGAAATGGGGAAGGAAGCCCAGATAGAGGTCAATGACGAGGACCTCCGGATTGACACCTACCGGTCCACGGGCGCCGGTGGCCAGCACGTCAACACCACCGACTCCGCCGTGCGGATCACCCACATCCCCACCGGGGTGGTGGTGCAGTGCCAGAACGAGCGGTCCCAGTTGCAGAACCGCTCCCGGGCCATGGACATCCTTCGCTCCCGGCTGGCGGAGCTTGCCCGCCGGGAGCGCCAGGCGGCCTTGGACGCCATCCGAGGAGAGCAGGGGGAGGCAGGATGGGGCCGACAGATAAGATCCTATGTCCTCCAGCCCTTCCAGCTGTGCAAGGACGTTCGCACCGGACTGGAGGTCGGGGACGTCCAACGGGTGCTGGACGGCGGCATCCAGCCGCTCATCGAGTCCTATTTGCAGTGGCGGCGGGTCTCCCATGAGCGCCGGTCACGCGCCGAGCCTCTCCCCGGGGAGGGTGCCTGAGATTGGAGCCTCGCGGTGGTAGCATCACTTTCTGGCCGAGTATGGGCCCTGCCATCGGTCTCCCGGAAGGTTTCCTTTGATCAGACTCGAATCCGTAACCAAGGTGTACAAGGGTGGAACGGTGGCAGCCCGCGACGTCTCCCTCAACATCCGCCGCGGTGAATTCGTCTTCCTGGTCGGACCGTCGGGCTCGGGCAAGTCGACGCTGGTCCGGCTTCTTCTGCGCCAGGAGATGGCGACCCGGGGCACCATCTGGGTGGCGGGAAAGGACATCACCCGTCTCCCGGCCTGGAAAGTGCCCTACCTGCGCCGGTCGATCGGCACGGTCTTCCAGGACTACAAGTTGCTTTCCACCAAGACGGTGTCCGAGAACGTGGCCTTCGCCCTGGAGGTCATCGGCCGTCCCCGCTCGGCGATCCGCTCCCAGGTGGAACAGGTGCTGGACCTGGTGGGCCTGGAAGACCTGGGCGGCCGCTATCCCGACCAACTCTCGGGTGGTGAGCAGCAGCGGGTCTCCATAGCCCGGGCTTTTGTCAACCGTCCGCTGATACTCCTGGCGGACGAGCCCACCGGCAACCTGGATCCCACCACCTCGGTGGGGATCATGAGGATCCTCGACCGGATCAACCGGTCGGGCACCACGGTGGTGATGGCGACCCATGACCATGCAATCGTCAACGCCATGCGACGGCGGGTGGTGGGCATCGAAGAGGGTCAGGTGGTTCGGGACGAGCAGGGAGGAGGGTTCGAGGAGGCCTCGGAGCCGGTCGAATCGACCGGCTCCGACTCCCCGCCGCAGAATCTGCCTCCGCGGCCGGACCCGGGCGAATCCACTCTTCCGCACATGGACTCCTAGGGAACCATTCCATGGGCCGGATGATTTTTCTGATCGGAGAGTCCCTGGTCAACCTGCGGCGCAACGCCCTGGTGGCCACCGGGGCCATCCTGGCGGTCTTCATCTCGCTGACCCTGGCCTTCGGAGCCCTGGTGGTGAACGAACTGCTCCGTCTCAACACCATCGGGTGGCAGCAGGGCACCCACATCATCGCCTTCCTCAAGGATCCCGATCAGGGCGGTCTGGACGCCGCCGGCCAGGTGGTCTACCGGGACCAGGTAGTGGACTGGGAAGAAGTCGAGACCGTCCACTATGTCGACAAGGCGGGCGCCTATGAGGAATTCAAAGAGATATTCGCCTCCCGTCCGGAGCTGATCGAGGTGACCGACCCGCTGAAGCTGCCTGCCTCACTCCGGATAGAACTGCAGTCGATCGACCTCTATCGGGATGTCCAATTCCGCCTGTCGGCCGATCCGGTGGTGCGGGAGGTTCGGTCCTTCGGTGAGCAGATCGAGCAACTTTCCACCATCTCCCGGGTGCTGAACGTGCTGGGTTGGGGGTTGTCGCTGGTGCTGGGTCTGTCGGCGATCATTCTGATCTCCAACACCATCAGCCTGGCTATCTATGCCCGCCGGAACGAGGTATCGGTGATGAAACTGGTGGGGGCGTCGAACTGGTTCATCCGGGTGCCCTTCCTACTGGAGGGCCTGATCGAGGGAGTGGTGGGCGCCGTTCTGGCGGTCCTCACCGTCTGGCTGGCTGCCCGTAACCTCAACAGTCTGGGAGAAACCATCCAGTTGATCACTCTCAACATTCCCGCCCGCTTCTTCTTCCGCTGGGGAGTGGTGCTGGTGCTGTTCGGAGCCACCGTGGGAGTGGCGGGGTCGCTTCTGGGGCTGAGCCGCCATCTGAGAGAAGTGGATTCCTAGGATGAAGCCGGGATGGGGAGGTTGGGGGGCGCTGGTCCTGGTCGTGGTATTGGCCGCGGCTTCGCCCGGGATCCCTGCCGCAGCCGACACGGCCGACGAGATTGCCCGCCGGATAGTCGAATTGGAGCGAGAACTTGAGGAGGTGCAGGCCGGGATAGAGGATGTGGAACTGTCGGTGGACGCCAACCTCGAGGTGCTGGCCGCCACCGAGCAGGACCTGGCCGTGGCCCGTCGCCGCCTTACCACGGTCGAGGTGGACCTGGAGGCGGCGAGGGTTCGTCTGGCTCTGGCTGGCCAGGAGGTGGCAGCCGGAGAACGCCGCATCGCCGGGATAGAGAGCCGCAGGGCACTCCTGGAGGCCCAGCTTGCCGGGATCCGGGCGGAGATCCTGGAGGCCACGTTGTCCCTGGAGCGGCGCGCCGTGGACCTGTACGTGGGCTTTTTCTCGGCCGGCAGATGGGCGGTGCTGCAACAGGACAACCTCGTCGACCTGACCCTGGGAAGAGCCTATGGGGGAGACCTGCTGGCCGAGGCCGACCAGGAGATCCGCGACCTCCACGCCCTCGACCAGGACCGGGTGGACAAGGAAGTGCTCTTGGAGCGGGAGAGGGCTGTCGCAGCCGAGCAACTGGTCCTGCTGGAGGGACACCGGGAACAGCAATCCGCCGAGCTCTGGGAGGTGGAGCGCCTGCGCATCGAGGGACAGTCGAGCGTCACGGCGGTGGAAGAGCTCCTGGACGGGGTGCAGCTGCAGATCCAGGCCTACCTCCAGGAAAAGGAGGGGCTTTTGGACGATGCGGAGCGGCTGGGGCGGGAGATCGCCTATCGGGGGGTGCTCCTGGCCCGGGCGCTCCGTCCCGGCAGGCTGGGATGGCCGGCGGACGGGCTGATCACCTCCGGCTTCGGCTGGAGAAACCATCCGATTCTCAACCGCAGGATCTTCCACAACGGCATCGACCTCGACTCCCCCCACGGCACGCCGGTACGCGCAGCCGGCGACGGGAGGGTGATCCTGGCCCAGTCGTGGAGCGGTTTCGGCAACACAGTGGTAATCCAGCACGGCGGGGACGTAACCACCATCTACGGCCACCTCTCCCGGTTCGGGACCTCTGTCGGAAACGATGTCCGGGAGGGGAACGTGATCGGGTATGTTGGGTGCACCGGGCTCTGCACCGGCCCGCACCTGCATTTCGAGGTACGGGAGGACGGCGCCCCCGTGAATCCCCTCAAATACCTGCAAGGATGAGTCCTCATGGGCGTGAAGATGATTGCCGCCAACCGTCGGGCCCGGTTCGACTACGAGGTCCGCGAGACCTTCGAAGCAGGCCTGGTGCTTTACGGATCGGAGGTGAAAAGCCTGCGGAACCACGGCGCCTCCATCGCCGAGTCCTTCGCTCAGGTCAAAGCCGGCGAAGCGTGGGTGATGGGAATGCACATCGCCCCCTACTCCTTCGCCCGTGGGGGCGGACATGATCCCCTCAGGCCCAGGAAGCTGCTCTTGCATCGCCGGGAGATTGAACGGATCTCCTCCCGCGTCGCCGAGCGTGGCCTGACCCTGGTTCCGCTGCGGCTGTATTTCAAGAAGGGCAAGGCCAAGTTGGAGGTGGCGCTGGCCAAGGGACGCACCAAGGTGGACAAGCGCCAGGTCATCCGCGAACGCGAGCAGCGCCGGGAGATGGAGAGGGGCCTCCGCCAGGTGGGCCGCCGCTTCGGGGGCTTCTAGCCTCGCTCAAACTTAAAAACCCCAAAAGGTCTGTCACACCGGGTTTGTATAGTTGGCGTTACCGAGAAGACATGGGGGTGACTTGGATTCGACGTTGAGTAATCGCCGTGTCGGAAGCGAGCCGAGGTTTCCGGAACCTCGCAAAACAACCGGGTAAACAAAACAAGTGCCAAACCACAAATGGCGCTGGCTGCCTGATAGATAGGTAGCCCGTCCTCTCCGGAGGGTTCCCGCCCCACCGGACAAGGGCGTCGCTAATGCGGGATGCCCCCGGCGGGACTCCGGGACCGACGGGCCAAGCCAATCCCGGATGGGCCGATGGGAGACAGCTGCCGTAGTCTCACCGGCCGACAACCAACCGGCGGCTGCGCTCGGAGAATTCGACACGAAGAACTCGGCGGACCGGGGTTCGACTCCCCGCACCTCCACCAAGACCTCTGGTCCACTTATCTAAAGCAACTGGGCCAGTTAGGTCGTTTTTCCTCTTGTTTCGCCTGTTTTGAAGGATTTCCCGCGCGGCGGTTGGGTGCGGTGGGGGTGTTGTGGTGAACGGGGAGGTTTGCGGGGGCCGGTTCGGGTCTTCCCAGGGATTGGTCGCGGCCGGGGCGACATGAAGAGCGAGAATGTACCCCGGCGGTGTGGGTGCCGGCTTGTGTCCTACGCGAGCGAGGCACCCCGACAGCAGGTGGATGCCGGCGTAGAAGACGTCGGTTTGTGTCATCGGGATGGGCGGCTTAGGAAAACCTCAGGCCAGCCATATAGAGAGCAGCCCACCGCATCCACCTTTTCGTGCCTGATGTCGTACCACTTCCCCAGTTTGCTTAACCAATGGCCGGTCCCTCCGGGCTGGAATGCAACATGTCCTACAAGCCCCCAATCGGTTACAAAGAGGGCCACTTTTTCTAAGCCGTCCTCGGTTTCCCCGTGCTCGCATCGTCTATACCCCTCTGATTCGAACACCGTCAGGAAGTTGGCAACATGATCATCCGACGATGCGAAGGGCCAATAGACTTCTTCTTCGGTATCGGCTGCTATCGGCGACCACTTCCTTCCCGTGTCACCCACAGCGAATGCCATGCAGTTGTACCTACTGTCGGGGGGGCTTGCTATTTCATACCACGAGTGGCCGGAAGCGAGCTGTGGGAACCACTCTTCTATTGTGGCGTCACGCGATGGTAGGGACATGCCCTTTCGCTTCTCCCCAGGCCAGCCATGTATCCATGATTTCTTCCGTGGTCAACCCCTGGCCTTGGAAAAGGGACTCTCCTGAAATAGTGCGCAACGCTCTCACAATGTCCGGGTTGCCTCTCTGCAATTCTCCCAGCATGTAAGGAATGGCCGGTTCGCCGAGGCCCACGATTTTTTCGTATGCCCAATGGTTGTAAATTTGATGGGGAAAAGAGCACATGACAGTCTCTTTGTCCCACACGTCGAACAAGTGACGGAATCTGATGCGGATCTCGGCAGAGTCAACCCCGGGATGCTGCTGAGTAGCCGAGGGCACGGTTGGCCTCATACCCTCATTGTAAAGCCCCTCTAGAATCTGAGGTTCCCATTATAAGTCCTCTGCGGTAGGCGCCGGTAACTTCAGAAACCCACTAACTCGGAGGATGCGTTTGTAGCATCGGTACTGACAAAGGGAATGATGAACCGTGCCAATCTTCGATGCTGTCAACGCATTGCCCGGCCTGTTCACCCTTGGACGGCTAGTCCCATCATCTGCCAAGCTGGTCATTTCCCTTGCCACGCTGGCCGAGCCCACTAGAAGGAGGAGCAAATGCACCACACTGACCTGGCTGTTTACCGCAACCTGCAGGGCCGGTTGTACCGCGCCGCCGAGATAATCGACGGCGTTGCCACGGCTCTCCGCCTTTTCGACGCGGCCGATCCACAAGTCAAACAACTTGATGGGACCATCTACATCTTTGTTGACGGGACCTGGCAGAGCATGGAGAACGTCCACCATGTCGTGACCGCGGCCGGGCAGACCGTGACCAAACTGATCAACATGGTCGAGGCGGACCTTGTTCACGGAGAGCTGACCTAAAGGAAGGGGTCTGCTGCAGGAGGGTCATCCGGACGTTTACTTCCAGTTGCGAGTTGCCTCCTCCCTCGATGACTCCTCTAGTCGGGGGGACGTCCCGGTAGTCGCGCCCTGCCGCTATCCGCACATATTTGTGGTCGGCCAGGGATCGGTTGGTGGGGTCCAGTCCGATCCATCCCAGGCGGGGTAGGCGGGTCTCGGCCCAGGCGTGCGTTGCGGCGCGGTAAGCCGATCCGGGCTGTTCCGGTCCGTCCGCGGTGACGTAAAGGTATCCCGACATGTAGCGGGTGGGAACGCCCCAGGAGCGCGCTATTGCGACCATTACGTGGGCGTAGTCCTGGCACACACCCTTTCGCGAGGTGAGGAATTCGTCGATAGTGGAGTCCACCGACGTGGCGCCCGGCAGGTACTCGAAGGCATCGTGGAGCGCCTCCGACAGGGCGGTCAGGTCGGCCAGGGGATCGTCTCCCGGCTCGACGCCCAGTCCCGCCACGAACTCCGAGAGGGCGGGGGAGGGG
>VXSV01000092.1 GCA_009837815.1 Acidimicrobiia bacterium | reverse complement strand
CCGGGCGGGGGGGGGGCTTGTTGGGGGGGGGGCGTGGCCGGGGGGGTCCCCCCGGCCCCCACGCTTTCCACCCGGGGGTCGCCCCTCAAGCGGGTGGGGGAGTGGAGGCGTTGGATGGCAGAGGAGGATGGGGTCTTCCACGTTGCCTCGCCCACCGACCTCGACCTACTGGGACGCGGTCGGCTGGGTGTGGCGTTTCACTTCCAGGACACCGCCCCGCTTGGCGAAAACCTGAATCTTGTGGAGGCTTATAGGGATCTCGGCGTGCGAATGATCCAACTCACCTACAACGATCGCAACGCGGTGGGAGGGGGATGCATGGACCTCCACGACGGCGGCCTCACCGCATTCGGCAGAGAGTTGATCGGAGCGATGAACCAGCTGGGCATAGTCGTAGACCTATCCCACGGAGGGGATCGCACCACCCTGGAAGCGATCGAGGCCTCATCCGCGCCCGCGGTTTTCTCCCATTCCAATGTCAGGCGTCTGTTCAATCATCCCCGCAACATCACCGACCGGCAGATCCGAGCAGTTGCCCAGGGGGGCGGACTGGTGGGGGTGAACGCGGTGGCGTCCTTTCTCCGCACCGACGGCAAACTCTCCACCCTCTCTGACCTCCTGGACCACATCGACTGTCTGGTGGAGATGATCGGCGCCGATCATGTGTGCCTTGGGCTCGACTTCTGGTCGGGGCCCGAAGTCGACTTCGAGGAGTGGAACCGGACCGGGCGCTGGAGCTCCGACGACCTCTCGGGATTTGTCGACTGGCCCACCGATATCTCAGGACCGGGCCACTTCCCCCGCCTCCGTGAAGGTCTGGCCTCACGAGGACACTCCACCGAGGACATCGCCGCGATCATGGGCGACAACTGGGCGCGGCTTTTCCGGCGGCTGTGGACCTGAGACCCCCTTACAGACCTTGCCGAGCCGTCTCCACCCTCTCGATCAGGTATCTGCCCATCCTCTCCAAGACCCTGGTGGTCTCGCCGACCGGCAACCGGGCCAGAGCCCGACTCGCCACCGAGGCATGATCCACAGCCACCGACAGCGCCCGGTCGACATAGCCGCCCTCGTGCACAAGTCCTATGACTTCCTCCACCGCCTCTTCGGGGTAGGGGGGCGGGCGCCCCAGCAACTCGACGATCCGGGGACCTTCCTTCCCGCGGACGGCCAGGAGCACCGGAAGGGTGAAGGTCCCCTCCCGGATGTCGGCCCCCGCCGGCTTCCCCAACACGTCGGTCGTCGCCACCAGGTCGAGTGCATCGTCGGCGATCTGAAAGACCCGTCCCAGTTCAAAGGCCCACAGGGTAAGGGTCTCACCGACGTCCGCCGAGGCGTCCCCGGCCCTTGCTCCCACATAGGCCGAGGTGCGGATCAGGCTGGCGGTCTTCTGGTCGATCAGCCTCCGGTAAACGGGAAGGTCATGGTCGAGGCGACCGATCAACCGGAACTCCAGTGCCTGTCCCTCCACCAACTCGGTGTAGGTGATGGCCAGCATCCGCACCGACTCGATGTCCAGATAGGTGGCGGCCACCTCCGACCCTCGGGAAATCAGAAAGTCCCCGGCCAGCACCGCCAGGGTGTTGTTCCAATTTGCGTTCACCGAAGGCGCGCCCCTCCGGGTGTCGGACTCGTCGATCACATCGTCGTGATAGAGGCTTCCCACATGGATCAACTCGACGGCCGCGGCCGCTTCCACCGCCCTCCGGTCGTCGGCGGGCCCCAGGGTCGCGGCCAGCAGCGCCAGAAGGGGACGAAGGCGTTTTCCCCCGGCGCGGAGCAGGTGCTGGGAGATCTCGGTCGTGTAGAGGCTCTCGGAGGAACTGAGTTCGAGCAGGCGGCCCTCCACCTCATCGAGGCGAGCCCAGATGTGAGGGATATCGATCAGATGTCGCAGGTCGTCCATGGGGGAGAAAGGAAAAAATAAGGGGTCGTAACCGTCTTATACTCCGAGAGAAGACAACAAAGATTTTCTGTAATTGTTATAGACTAGGAACCCCGGGGACAGCCGGGATTCAGGCGTAGTCAGGAGAGTATCTTGTTCGAGCGATTCACCGACCGGGCCCGTCGAGTGGTGGTCATGGCGCAAGAAGAAGCGCGCAAGATGAACCACAAATACATCGGAACGGAGCACCTTCTGTTGGGTCTGCTGGCCGAAGGGGAGGGCGTGGCTGCCAAGTCCCTCGGGAGCCTCGGGATCGACCTGAACAGCACCCGGGAAACGGTGATCGAGACGGTCGGAGTGGGCCAACAGGCCCCCACCGGCCACATTCCCTTCACGCCCCGGGCCAAGAAGGTGCTGGAGCTTGCCCTTCGGGAGGCTCTCCAGTTGGGACACAACTACATCGGCACCGAGCACATCCTGCTGGGCTTGATCCGGGAGGGCGAGGGCGTCGCGGCCCAAGTGCTTGGCCAGGCCGAGGCCGGGCTTCAGAAAATACGACAGACCGTGCTCACTGAATTGTCCGGCTCCGGAGGGGAGGGAGGCAGGGCAAAGGGCCAGCCATCCCCTCAGACGGCCCGGACAGGCGCCGGCCGGGAGAGCCACCGGTCGGGATCAAGCATCCTCGATCAGTTCGGACGCAACCTGACACAGGCTGCCCGCGGAAAGGAACTCGACCCGGTTATAGGTCGGTCAAGAGAGATCGACCGCATGATGCAGATCCTGGCCCGCCGTACGAAGAACAACCCGGTCCTGATCGGAGAACCCGGGGTTGGCAAGAGCGCCATCGTGGAGGGACTGGCCCAACGCATCGTGGCCGGAGAGGTGCCCCGGTCGCTCAGCAGCCAGACGCTCTACACCATCGACCTGGGCGCCATGGTGGCCGGCACCAGATACCGGGGGGATTTCGAGGAGCGGATGAAAAAGGTGCTGAAAGAGATCAAAAAGCGCGGCAATGTCATCATCTTCTTGGACGAGATCCACACGGTGGTGGGCGCCGGCGCAGCGGAAGGGGCGATAGACGCCGCCTCCATTCTCAAACCCATGCTGGCCCGCGGCGAACTTCAGACCATCGGCGCCACCACCCTGGAGGAGTACCGCAAGCACTTCGAACGCGACTCGGCGCTGGCCCGCCGCTTCCAACCGGTCCAGGTGGACGAGCCGACTGTCGCCGACGCGGTCGAGATCCTCATGGGACTCAAGGACCGGTACGAAAACTTTCACCAGGTGGTATTCACCGACGAGGCAATCGTCACCGCGGTCCACCTGGCCGACCGATACGTCTCTGATCGTTTCCTGCCCGACAAGGCGATCGACCTGATGGACGAGGCCGGAAGCCGCAAGAAGCTGTACAGCATGTCACCGCTGCCCGAGGTCGAGGAGTTGCACATAAAGCTCTCGGACATCCGACTGAAGAAGAAGGACGCCATCGAGTCCGACGACTTCGAGGCCGCCGCCGATTTGCGGGACCAGGAGAGAGCTGTACGCAAAGAGATGGACAAGGCGATCGGCAAGGGTGGGGAGGTATCGGCCACCTCGGTAATCGACGAGGAGGAGATCGCCGAGGTGCTGGCCCAGTGGACAGGAATCCCGGTTCATCGGCTCACTGAGGAGGAGACCGCCCGGCTGGTGAACATGGAAGAAGAACTTCACCGTCGGATCGTCGCCCAGAACGACGCCATTGCCGCGGTCAGCCGGGCGATCCGGCGCACGCGGGCTGGGCTGAAGGATCCCAAACGGCCCGCCGGGTCGTTCATCTTCCTCGGTCCGTCGGGGGTGGGGAAGACCGAAACCGCCAAGGCCCTCACCGAGTTCCTGTTCGGCGCCGAGGATTCCCTGATCCAGATCGACATGTCCGAGTACATGGAGAAGCACACGGTCAGCAGGCTGATCGGATCCCCTCCCGGATACGTGGGCTACGACGAGGGCGGACAGCTGACCGAGGCAGTCCGGCGGCGCCCGTTCTCGGTGGTGCTCTTCGACGAAATCGAAAAGGCCCATCCCGATGTTTTCAACATTCTGCTGCAGATCCTGGAGGACGGCAGACTGACAGACTCACACGGCAAGTCGGTGGACTTCAAGAACGTGATCATCATCATGACCTCCAACCTCGGCACCAAGGAACTCCGGAAGAAGTCGGTGGGGTTCCACAGCGAGTCGAGCGAGATCGGCTACGAGCACATGCGAAGCAGGCTGTTCGACGAGATGAAACGCCACTTCCGGCCCGAGTTCCTGAACCGTATCGATGAGATCATCGTCTTCCGGGAACTCACATCCGAGGAGATCAAACAGATCATCGACCTGTTGCTGGAGAGAGTCAAAGAACAGCTCCGGGCCCAGCGCTTGGAACTGGTGGTCACCGACTCCGCCAAGGGTTACCTGGCCAAGGTGGGATACGATCCCGAACTGGGCGCCCGGCCCCTGCGAAGGGCAATCCAGCGCCACGTCGAAGACCCTCTCTCCGAGAAGGTGCTGGTAGGAGAATTCTCGGCGGGGACAACCATCCTGGTAAGCCTGGACGAGGAAAACGAGGAACTGGCGCTCGAGGGATTCGACGTCTCCGACGACCGCTCGGAGGTTGAGGCGGCTTCCTCGGGTTGACTCCCGCCCTTTCGGCCTAGTAGTCCAGCGTGACTGTCCGGTGGTGTTCACCCATCAGCGAGGCATCCGCACCGAGCACGGCCTCCCACCAGAGGAAATAGTCGAGGCGCGGTCCGGTAACGGAGACCCCTTCCGCTCTTAGGGCCTCCACAAGCAGGTGACCGGCATAGACCGTCGCCCACCGTATCGCCACCTCCTCGGGCGAGTGGCGGGGGATCTCGATGCGGGAATCCACCGCCCGGGAAAGCCGGGGCGAGTAGCGAAGCACCCCGAGGTGGCGAAGCGCCCGAGGGAGCATGTAGTCGGGATAGACGGGGAATGAGTCCATCCCCTCCCAGGGTGTGGATGACCGGGAGGCCATTAGCGACGCCGCCAGATGAGCCAGTTTCCTGAAACGGAGACGGTGACCTCCCACAGCTGCCTCGTCTTCGTAACCGGGGATGGTCCTGGCCAGCAGTTCGACCACCGTCGGCCCGTCCCATCCAGCCTCTTCCACCAGGTGCAGGGCTGCCCCGGCCCACCGTTCTGTGACCGCCGTCGCCACCCGGGAGAGCCGGGCGCCCCGCTCGGGCGTCATCTGCAGCACCCCCCGGCCTGCGAAAAGGCGGTCGGCGTGTACGCGGCCCAACTCCGAGAAAGAACCGAGATCCGGGCGGGTGCAGTTTCCCATCCACCGGGTAATGGCCCCGAACAGGGCCGGAGCATCGGTCAGGCGCTGTCCCTCATGGCGTATGGACCACATTTGGCTGTTATGGGGCGGCCAGAGACAAGCCAGAACCGAGACCGACAGGACCGCGTAGTCGAACCACGGTTCGTCACGGATGCCCGACGGCGGCCCGGGGTAGTCGAAGCGGGGCGCTGGGAAAGAGCGGCCGCGCCACTGTCTGATCAAGGCTGCCACGGCGTCCGCGGAGATCTCCACCCCCCATCGGGCCGGAGGTGGCTGCGAACGGAGGTCAGTGAGGAGAGGTTTGCCCTCCTCCAGGTGGGGGCCGCCTCTCGGGCTGGTATTCTCAAAGGGGAGGGAAGGCATGTTCTGAGTAAGTCAACAAACAAGGAGATTCTATGAGAAAGAGAATATTCGGGTTGTCCGTGCTGGCGGCCCTGTCGCTATTGGTGGCCGGTTGCGGAGGTGGTGACGACACCTCGGTGTATCTGGTGTTTGACATCGGAGGGCGGGGAGACCAGTCTTTCAACGACTCTGCGGCCGCCGGATTGGATCGGGCCACCGAAGAGTTGGGGATAGCCGCCAGCGAACTCGAACCCACCGCCGGCGGGGAGAACCGGGACGAGTTGCTCAACCTGGCCGCCGAGGACGGCGCCCAGTTGGTGTTCGGGGTGGGATTCCTGTTCACCGACGCCATCGCAGCCGCCGCCGAGACACACCCCGACACCAACTTCGGGCTGATCGACGGTTTCGTTCCAGAACTGACCGCCGACAGCAACCTGGTGTCATTGGGCTTTGCCGAGCACGAAGGATCCTTCCTGGTGGGAGCAGCCGCCGCTTTGAAGACCCAGACCGGCAAGGTGGGGTTCATCGGTGGCGTGGAGATCGACCTCATCAAGCGGTTCGAGGCGGGGTTCGTGGCCGGTGTGAGGCACATCGATCCGGGAATCGAGATCGATGTCAAGTACATCAGCCAGCCCCCTGACTTTGCAGGGTTCACCGATCCGGCCAAGGGCAAGGAGATCGGCGCCGCCATGTATCAGGCAGGCGCTGACGTCGTATACCACGCGGCCGGAAGTTCCGGAGGCGGGCTCTTCCAGTCTGCCAAGGAGCAGAGCGAGGGCACCGGCAGCCATGTGTGGGCGATCGGAGTGGACTCCGACCAATACCTGACCGCCGGCGACGACTTCCAGCCCTACATCCTCACCTCCATGTTGAAGAGAGTGGATGTTGCAGTGTTTGAGACCATCTCCACCCTGGTCGACGACAGTTTCGATGGCGGTTATCGCACTTTCGACCTGTCCGTTGACGGGGTTGGCTACGCCACCAGCGGAGGACATGTCGCCGACATAGCAGATCAACTCGACGACCTGAAGGCCCAGGTCATCTCCGGCGCCATCACCGTTCCCCAGGCGCCGTAGAGAAAAACACCTTCAATCGGGGAAAAGACGGGGCGTCCGCAGGGACGCCCCGTCTTTCATGTCCGAAGCAAACGGGGCAACGGCGCCGGGTTCCATCCCCCCGGAGGGCATCGGCGGAAAACCGGGCCCACGGTGCGAAACGCTGGGATCCGCTGGTAGTGTCAGGCCGGTGAGCCTTGCGATAGAGTTGGTGGGAATCACCAAGCGGTACCCGGGGGTTATAGCCAACGACCGGATCAACCTGGCTGTGCGCGAAGGCGAGATTCACGCGGTGGTGGGGGAGAACGGCGCAGGCAAGTCCACTTTGATGAAGATTCTCTACGGGATGATCCCCCCCGACGAGGGAGAGGTCCGGATCCGGGGGGAGGCAACCACCATGTCCTCGGCCCGGGACGCCATCGAGGCTGGAATCGGGATGGTGCATCAGCATTTCATGCTGGCCGAACAGATGACCGTGCTGGAAAACGTGATCCTGGGCGCCGAGCCCCGCCAGGGCCTGAAGATCGACTTCGGAGAGGCCAGACGGCGCATCGAGGAAATCGGCGGTGAGGGGGCGCTCGATGCCGATCGGATGGTGGAGGAACTGTCTGTAGGGGAAAAGCAGCGGGTGGAGATCGCCAAGGTCCTGTTCCGGGGAGCCCAGATTCTCATTCTGGACGAGCCGACCGCGGTTCTGGTCCCCCAGGAGGTGGAAGAGTTGTTCGTGTCACTGCGAGAACTGCGGGAGAGGGGAGTGACCATCATATTCATCTCCCACAAACTCGACGAGGTCCTGGAGATAGCCGACTCGATAACCGTCATCCGGGCAGGCCGCACGGTCGCCACCGCCGATCCGCGTCGGATCTCCACCCGGGATTTGGCCGAACTCATGGTCGGAGCCGAACTGCCAACCGCCGAGACGCGCCTATCCACCGTCACCGATCAGGTCCTTTTGCAGGCCGAGGGCATCGGCACGCTCTCTGAAGACGGGGACCGGTGGGTGATCGAGGACGTCAGCCTGCGGATTCATCGTGGAGAGGTGTTGGGGATCGCCGGGGTGGAGGGCAACGGGCAGCGGGAATTGGTTGACATCCTCATGGGCCTGCGGTCCGCCGACTCCGGGAGGGTGCTTCTCGGCGGGGAGGACATCACCGGCATGTCGACCCTGCGCCGCCGGGAAGCAGGCATCGGGCTGATTCCGGCGGATCGGCACGGCATGGGCCTGTTGCTGGGTTCGCCTCTGTGGGAGAACGCCATGCTGGGATATCAGAGTCAACCGCCGTTCGCCCGGGGCTGGCTGGTGGACGGCGCCGGCGCCCGGCGGAGGACCGAAGACGTGGTGGACCAGTTCGATGTCCGCACCCCCGGAGTGGAAGTCAAGATTCACGCCCTTTCGGGCGGCAACCAGCAAAAGCTCCTGGTCGGGAAGGAAATGCTGGCCACGCCCCAGGTTCTTCTGGCCTCCCATCCAACCCGCGGGATCGATGTCGGCGCCCAGGCCGCGGTGTGGGAGAGCATTCGGGCGGCCCGCGCCGAAGGGCTGGGGGTCCTTCTGATCTCCGCCGACCTCGATGAGTTGATCGGGCTGTCCGATGCCCTGATGGTGATCCTCCGGGGAAGACTGGTCGCCACCGTCGATCCCGGCCAGGTCACCCCGGCCGAACTGGGATCCTACATGACCGGAGCATCCCAATGAGGGCCAACCGGCGCCTGGTCTATGCGGTGGTCTCCTCCGGTCTGGCCATCGTTTTTGCCTTGCTGGTCTCCGCGGTGATCCTGGCTGTCTCGGGAAACAACCCCTTTGAAGCCTACGGGCAGATGTTCGAGTACGGAGTCCGGGTCGACTCGCTCGCCTCGGCGGTGAACCGGGCAGTGCCTCTCTATTTCTCGGCCATGGCGGTGGCGGTGGGATTCAAGATGGGACTGTTCAACATCGGGGTGGAGGGACAATACCGCATTGCAGTGCTGATCGCGGCCGCGGTGGGGGCAGCAATAGCTCTGCCCGGTCCGCTGCACGTGCTGACGATCATTCTCACGGCCATGGCGGTGGGCGCCGCGTGGTCGGGTTTCGCCGGATACCTGAAAGTAAAGCGGGGGGTGCACGAGGTCATCTCGACCATCATGCTCAACTATGTCGCCACCGGGATGGGCGCCTTCTTGCTGGCCAACTGGCTTCGCCAGGAGAATCCCCCCGGTGATCTGGTGATCAAGACTCCCGAGATCCCCCAATCGGGCAGGCTCCCATCTCTGAACCAGTTGCTCGAGTGGGTCGGTCTGGACCCGGGCCGTGTCAATCTGTACGGGATGGCGGTTTTGGCTGTGGTAGCCGGATTCGGATTTCATGTGCTGATCAATCACACTCGGTTCGGGTTCGAACTGCGCGCATCCGGGGCCAGTGCAGGTGCTGCTCGGACCGCCGGGATAGATCCCGGCCGGATGGTCGTGCTGACCATGGTGATCAGCGGAGCAATAGCCGGGCTGGTGGGAATGGCCCATCTGCTGGGGTTCTTTCACCGCTACACCATTGACTTCCCGACCATGCTGGGCTTCACCGGCATAGCGGTGGCCCTCCTGGGCCGCAACCACCCGGTGGGAATGGCGGCGGGGGCGCTGCTGTTCGGCTGGTTCGACCGGGCCACCCAGATACTCGACCTCCGCGGAATCCCCAAAGAAATCGTCTTCATTCTCCAAGGCGTGATCCTCCTGTCGGTGGTGGTGGCCTACGCGGTGGTGGAGGTGCGGATCAGGGCGGCCGAGAGCCGGGCGGTCACCGGCGCACTCCGCCCGGGCGCCGAGGACGAATCATGACCAGCCTCCTTTCTCCCCGGCAGCGTGTGATGCGGGCCAACCGCTGGCTGTGGCTGGCGTTGGCGGTGGTGGCCGCGTTGGCGGTCACCCGAATGCTGGCCGACACGCCTGATCTGACTTCCAGCGGCACTTTCGGCGCCGCGCTTCGCCTGGGAACTCCAATCTTTCTGGCAGGCCTGGGCGGGGTCTACGCCGAACGGGTGGGAGTGGTCAACATCGGGCTGGAGGGAATGATGATTCTTGGCACGTGGTTCGGCGCCTGGGCGGGTTGTTGCACGCCCTAGCCACTGTCACCTTCAACGTCGACCACATCGTCTCCGGGGTGGCGATCAACATTCTGGCCTTCGGGGGGATGAGATTCTTGTCGGTGGTCACCTACGGGGCCGAAACCGGCGGAGGAGCAACCCAGTCCCCGCCCATCTCGGACGTGATCGGCAAGGCGTCGCTGCCGGTGCTGTCGGGAGGGGAGGTCCTGGGGTCTCTT
>VXSV01000098.1 GCA_009837815.1 Acidimicrobiia bacterium | reverse complement strand
TAGAGCCGCAGGCCACGGCCAAACTGAACCTCTGCCCGGTCCTTGGTCGGGATAGGAGCCTGTTAAGATCGGAAGTGTTCCGCCGGCGCGAGAGAATCAAGGAGGTCGCCGGGATGTACAAGGTTGTGGACCACAAGAAGATCATCACAATTGACCCGAACCGACGGTTCGGGAAGCCCTGCATACGCGACACTCGTATCACCGTGTTCGACGTGTTCGAGTATTTGGCGGGAGGGATGACCCACGAAGAGTTGCTGAAAGAGTTCCCCCAGTTGACCATGGACGACCTTTTGGCCTGCTATGACTACGTTGCCGACGAAGAGATGGTGCCGAGAAGACCGCCGCAGCCATGAAGCTGCTCTTTGACGAGATGCTGGCGGACTGTCAGTCTCGATGACCGAGGGGGGATCGAGGATCGTCCCCCGTCGATCCTGATCTCGGGGACTTCAACATGATCCACCAAAGCCCAGGTGTCGGCGCCCTGTCCGACCGGCATGCGGTTGATCCCGCAGGTCGGGCAACGGGGCGACATCGGCAACATCGCCGAATGTTCTGAGACGTGAACCCACCTGGGGTGTCGCTACATCTCAGGGAATAGAACGTCCTACGGGGCAGCAAGCTCCTCGGACACCAGCCGGGAGATAAGACCTCCGTCCACTTGCTGGCGATGGGCAGCCATTATGTGGCCCATGACCCTTCCCTGCGCCTGGGGTTGGCCCTCCACTCCCAGCAGGGCCACCGTCTCCGCCACCAGTTTGCGACTCTGCTCCTCATCGAGACGGGCGGGCAGCCACCGGGAGAGATATTCGGCTTCGAAGGCGAGCTTCTCGGACATCTCTTTGCCGCGTTCTCCCAGGTCGGCGTACTCGGAGGAGGCTTTGCGCATCTTCTTCACATAGCCCCCGATCACCTGCTGGTAGAAGGCGTCGTCCTCGCCGGTTCCCGAGAAGCCCGGGGCAGTCCTGCGGGTCTGGACTTCCGCTTCGACCGAGCGGATGGCGTCCCGACGTCGGCGGTCCCCCGACTTCATGGCGTCGACCAACTCGCTGCGAAGTTCGCTCTTGATACTCATGCGCGGGCGGTTCCCGGAACCGTCTCCTCCGGTCTGTCCATCATCCCGGCGTTCCTAGATGTGCATCAGCCCGGCGCCGAAAGCCGCCAGGAGGTTCTCACTGGTCAGGACCTCCCAGGGGGGCCCCGAGACCACCCGTTTCTCCCCCATTAGAAGCACATGGTCGGCGGTCCCTGCTTCTCCCAGGTCGTGGGTGGACACCAGGACCGCGCAACCATGACTCTTCTCTTCGTGCATGGTCCTGTCCACCGCCTCCGCCGAAAGGACGTCCAGGCCGGTGAGAGGCTCGTCCAGCAGCATGATGCGATGGTCCTGGGCGATTCCCTGGGCCATGAACACCCGCTGGCGTTGGCCCCCGGAGAGTTCGGTGAGGTGGCGGCCGGACAGGTCGGTGATTTTCATCCTCTCCATGGCCTCCCGCACGCGGGCCTTGTCATCGATCCTCAATGGTTTGATCATTCCCCGGTTGGGGTAGCGGCCCATGGCGACCACCTGGCCGACTGTCAGCGGCAGAGACTGGTTGATCTCTTTCGACTGCACCACGTAGGCAACCTGCTTTCGGGCTTTCTGCGGAGACGTGCCCATGATGTTGATCTCCCCGGCGGTGGGGTCCACCAGCCCCACCATGGAGTGAAGTAGGGTCGACTTGCCGGCGCCGTTCGGCCCGATCAGGGCGGTGATCGCTCCCATCGGCGCCGTGAAGGAGGAGGGTTCCAGCACCACATGGGAGCCGTAACGCAACTCCAGGTCCACAGCCTCGACCGCGTTCTTGAAAGTCTCTGCCGGCGTCGTCATGAGTCGCAGTCCGGGCACAGTCCCTCGATCTCGAGCGAGTGGCCGGTTACCCGGTATCCGGCGCCGGCGGCGGCGCTATCGGCCAACCGGGAGAGGCGGCCTTCGGCGGCGGGAGCCAGGGAGATATCGGATATTGCCATGCACGCCACGCACACCAGGTGATGATGATGTCCCGACAGCCACTCGGCCAGTTCGAATCGGTTGGACCGGTCGGCGCTGTGATGGAGGGTGAGCACCTGAGTGTCGGTCAGGACCCGGACGTCCCGATAAATGGAGGAGTAGGGTATCCGCGGCTCTGTCACCCGGTAGATCTCTTCAACGGTGAGGGGGCCCGGGGTGTTTTCCAACGCCTCGATCAGCGCCCTGCGGTTGGTGGTGTAGCGCACCCCCTGTGAGCGCAGGCTCTTTTCCACTTTGGCGTGAAGTCCAACCATCGTGAATATATGATAATGATTATCAAATTGTTAAGGGACGCTTTAAGGCCCGACAAAGTGGCTGCATGGACTGGTTGCTAGAGCCCTTCGAACTGGCCTTCCAGCAACGGGCGCTGCTGGCCGGGGTTCTGGCCGGGTTGCTCACCTCGGTGGTGGGTACCTGGGTGGTGATACGGGGGATGTCCTTCATGGGGGACGCGGTGGCGCACGGGATCATTCCGGGCGTGGCAATCGCCTTGGTCTTGGGGATCAATCCCCTGTGGGGAGCGCTGGCAGCCGGAGTCGTGATGGTCTGGGGGATCAACCAGGTTCACCAGCACACCAAGCTGAGCGCCGACATCGGGATCGGACTGCTGTTCGTGGGCATGCTGTCTCTGGGGGTGGTGATCATCTCTCTGACCGCTTCCTTCTCGGTCTCGATCACCGCGGTCCTGTTCGGCGACCTCCTGGGGGTGACAGTCGGAGGCATTCTCCTGGAGGCCGCAAGCCTGGTGGTCGCCTCGGCGATCTCGGTAGTGATGTACCGGTCGTTCCTGGCTCTTTCCTTCAATGAACCTAAAGCCGAGATGATGGACCTCCGTCCCCGCATGGCCCACCTGACGCTGCTCGCCCTCATCACCGGGACCATGGTGGTGCTGTTTCAGGGGGTGGGCGCCATCCTGGTGTTCGGCCTGTTGATCGGGCCTCCGGCCACCGCCATCATCCTGGTTCGCCGGGTGGTGCTGGTGATGGCGGTTTCCGCCGTCATCGCCATCTTCTCGGTGGTGAGCGGCCTGGTGATCAGCTATCAGTACTCGACGGCCGCCTCGGCCACCATCGTGGTCATCTCGGTGTCCCTGTTCTTCGTGGCCCTCACCGGATCGCGGATACGGGACCACTTCCGTCGGAGGAGGCCCGCCCTGGCTTGAACGCCCGGGCTTACTCGGGTGCCGGACGGCGAGCTTTGGCCAGCACCTCGTCGATGGAGCTTCGGTCCACATCGCCCAGGTTCTGGACGTAGTCGTAGCCGAAGCGGCCCTTTATGCAAAGATGACCGCTGGTGACGTCGTGGTCCTGAGGGGAGGTCACCTTCACGATCCGGTTGTCCTGGGTGTGAAGCTCCAGGTTGCATCCCACCCCGCAGTAGGAGCAGACTGTCCTGGTTACCTCCTGGGCGTCGGGGTCCCACATCTCCGCTTGCCGCAGTTCCCATTCGGAGCGGAACATCAGGGCGCCGGTGGGGCAGACGCCGATGCAGTTGCCGCAGAACACACAGGCCCCGTCGCCCAGGGGAAGGTCCATCTCGGTTGAGATCCGGGCGTCGAAGCCCCGGCCGGCCACCGCAATGGCGTAGGTGCCCTGTGCGTCGATCCCGCAAGCCTCCACGCATTTGTAACAGAGGATGCAGCGGGAGTAGTCGCGGACATAGAGAGTGTTGTCCACCTTGGTCGGCTGGTGCACGCCTTCGGCGGTCCGGCCGTTGACTTCGCCGTGATGCCCCGGATGGCGCCGGTCCCTTTCCCCTGCGGCGGAGGGCGCCGACTGGGGACCGTACCGGTCCGGCTCGGCTTGGTATTGGCGCATCCAGTCTTCTACTTCGTCTTCGGCCGCCGAGAGGTCGACCGAGGATCCCAGGAACTCCAGGATCATCTTCCGGCTGTGGCGGACCCGCTCGGAGTCGGTCTTCACCACCATGTTCTCCTCGGCGATCCGTGAACATGCGGGGACCAGGGTGCGGTTGCGTTCCACCTCCACCACGCAGATCCGGCACACGTTCACCGGGGTGAGGGTCTCCAGATAACAGAGGGTGGGCACGTCGGTGCCCATCTGGCGGCATGCCTCCAGCAGGGTGGCGCCCGGCCGGACTTCCACCGGAGCGCCATCGATGGTGAGGCGCACGGATTGTTGAGTTTCGGTGGTGTCGGGTCGGGTCATTCCAGCAGTCCGAGTTCCAGGGCTGAGCGCAGCGCGATGGCGGCGGTGTGTCCCAGGCCGCAGATGGATGCGTCCCTCATGGCCAGGTCGATTTCTTCGATCAGTTTTGAGTCTCCGGGCTGGGGATCGCGCCGTATTCTCGCCAGCGCCTCTTCGACCCGTACAGTACCAACCCGGCACGGAACGCACTGCCCGCAGGTCTCGTCACGGAAGAAGGCGGCGATTCTGGCCAGGATGTCTCCGAAGTCGGTGTGCTGGTCGAAGGCCATGATCACCCCCGAACCCAGGGAGATCCCGGCTTCGGAGGCCGCCTCGAAGGTGAGCGGCATCTCCAGGAGGTCGGGAAGCACGAAGGATCCGGCGGCGCCCCCCAGAAGGACGGCCCGCAGCCGGCGGCCCTCGGGCAATCCTCCGGCCAGGGCGATCAGATCGCCCAGAGTGGCGCCGAACTCCACCTCGTAGGTCCCGGGCCGGCGCACCGAACCCGACAGGCAGAAGAGCTTGGGCCCGGTTGATTGGGGGGTGCCCGACGATGCGAAGCTGTTCCCCCCGTCGGTGACGATGTCGAGGACATTGCAAAGCGTCTCCACGTTGTTGATGACGGTCGGCTTTCCGAACAGTCCCGAATCGGTGGGGAAGGGCGGCTTGTTGCGGGGTTCCCCCCGCAGGCCTTCGATGGAGTTCATCAGGGCGGTTTCCTCGCCGCAGATGTAGGCGCCCTGCCCGCGGCGAAGATCGATGTCGAAGGAGAATCCCCTGGTTGTAGATTCGCCCAGGAGACCTGCCCGTCTTGCCTGGTGTATGGCGGACCGGAGGCGCCGGGTGGCCAGGGGATACTCCCCCCTGATGTACAGATAGCCCTGGCGGGCGCCTACCGCAAGACCGGAGATGGTCATCGCCTCGATCACCGAGAAGGGATCGTCTTCCATCAGCACCCGGTCCTTGAAGGTGCCCGGCTCCGACTCGTCGGCGTTGCAAATCAAATAGCGGACCTGCTCGGGGGAGTTGGCCACCGCCTCCCATTTGATCCATGCGGGAAACGCCGCCCCGCCCCGCCCTCGGAGGCCGGAGGCCTTGACCTCGGCCACAACCGCGGCGGGTCCCATCTCCACCGCCTTCTCCAAGGCCCGGTAACCGCCCGCCTCCAGATAGGAGTCGAGGGAGCCGGGGTCCACCGTCCCCACCCTCCGAAGGAGCCGGAGATGGGGCTCTCCCGCCTGGGGAACAGCCACAGTGTCGGTTTGACCGTTGGTCGAGAGGATGCTCCCGTCCGGTCCCATGGGCCTCGTCTCCGGGTTGATGGAGACCAGGACCTCATCGTCTTCTCCGGCCCTCTGGACATAGGCGGCGGGGGCCCGGTCGCACTGGCCCAGGCACGGCGACGGCAGCCACCGGGCATCGGGCGTCCGGCCGTTGGATTCCAGTCCTTCCATCAACTCCAGGGCCCCGGCCCTGCGACAAACGATGTCGTCACAGATGTGGAGAACCACCGGTGGGGAGGGGTCGACCGAGATGAGGGAATAGAAGGTCGCCACTCCCCAAGCCTCGGCCGGCGGTACCGACAGTTCCCGACAGATGTGCATCAGGGCGCCCTCGGAGACCCAACCTATTTCGGATTGGACGGTCTCCAGGGCCGGCAACAACAGGTGACGGCGATCAGAAACGCTCTGCATCCCCGTGGCGAAGATCCTCAGATTGGAGGCGGTCCGGACTCGCTGGTGGCTGTCCACCCCGGCCGGGCCGAGAACCGAGTCAACCGCCTCCCGCTCGGCTGCGGTGGGTTGAGCATCTGTGAAGCGCAGGTCCATAGGGAGATCGGTGGGCGGCGCCTAGCCAACCGGAGCAGGCATCTTCTCCACTCGCACCGCGGTGGCTTTGAACTCGGCCGTGCCGCTCTTCGGATCCCACGCCTCGATGGTGAGTTGATTGATGTCGACCTGTTCGGGGAAGTGAAGGGACATGAAGACCAGACCGGGCCGCAGGCTCCCGTCCACCCGTGCGGGAACGGTGATCGATCCCCGACGGGAAGTGACCCGCACAACCTCTCCTTCGGAGATGTCCCAGCGGGAGGAGTCCTCGGGTGAGATGTCAATGGTCCCGCCGATCCGGATCGGGGACTTCATGGAACCGCTCTGCACCCCGGTGTTGTAGGAGTCGAGGTGACGTCCGGTGGTGAGCCGGATGGGGAAGTCTTCGGTCAGCCGGTCCACCGGAGGCGCCCACTCCACCGGGGTGAAGGGCGCCAGGGGACCGCCCGGCGGGTCTGCCCACAGGCGGGAGTGAAGGAACAACTCCCCGGGATGATCCTCGTCGTAGCAGGGCCATTGCAGCCCGCCGTTCTCCTCCAATCGGCTATACGACATGCCCCCGTGCATAGGGGAGAGGGCCCGCATCTCGTCCCAGACCTCCTCGGCGGCGGGGAGACCCCACTCATGACCCATGGCGGTGGCCAGGGAGCAGATGATGTGGGAGTCGGTGCGGGCCTCGCCGGGAGGCCGAAGAGCGGGTCGCACCCGCTGCACCCGCCGTTCGCTGGAGGTGACGGTGCCCTCGGCCTCGCACCAGTCGGCCGCGGCCGGGAACACCACGTCGGCCATCTGGGCGGTGCGGGTCAAGAAGATGTCCTGGACCACCATGAAGTCCAGTCCCTCCAAAAGGCCGCGGGCCCGGTTGACGTCGGCCTCGGACTCGGCGGGGTTCTCTCCGATGACATACAGGCCTCGCAGGTGTCCCTCTTCCATTGCTTCGAACATCTGGGTGAGATGAAGTCCCTTGCGAGGAGGGACGGAGGCCTTCCATGCTGCTTCGAAACGGCCCCGGATTTCGTCTGACTCGACGTCCTGGAAGCCGGGGAACTTGTTGGGGATGGCCCCCATGTCGCCGCCGCCCTGCACGTTGTTCTGGCCCCGGAGGGGCACCAGGCCCGACCCGTAGCGTCCCACGTGCCCGCAGAGCAGGGCCAGGTTTATGAGGGCCAGCACATTGTCGGTGGCGTTGTGATGCTCGGTTATTCCCAGCGTCCAGCACAACTGGGCGCGGTCGGCCTTGGCGTAGCTGTGGGCCAGGGAGCGGATGGCTTCGGCGGGTACGCCGGTCACTTCCTCGCCGCGTGCGAGGGTCCACTCTTGGACACTTTCGGCGTATTCATCGAAATTGAGGGTCGCCCGTTCGATGAACTCCCGGTTCTCCAGGCCGTTTGCCAGGATCTCGCGAGCCACCGCGTTGGAGAGGGCGATATCGGATCCGACGTCGATTCCCAACCACAGGTCGGCCCATTCGGCGGATTCGCTCCGCCGAGGGTCCACGCAGAACAATGTGGCGCCGCGGCGGACCGCCCGGATGATCCGGTGGAAGAAGATGGGATGTGCGGCTCTGGCGTTCGATCCCCACAGGATCACCACCTCTGCGTTGTCCATCTCCTCATAGGAACTGGTTCCCCCTCCGGCTCCGAAGACCGCCGCCAGACCGGCGACGCTGGGAGCGTGTCAGGTCCGGTTACAGGAATCTACGTTGTTGGTGCTCAGCACCACCCGAGCGAACTTCTGTGCCAGATAGTTGGTCTCGTTGGTGGCCTTGGAGCAGGAAAACAGCCCTATCGCCTCTCCGCCGTGAGCATCGCGCACTCCGCCCAGGCCACGGGCTGCCGCGGCCAGAGCCTCGGTCCATGTGGCTTGTCGAAGTGCGCCGTTCTGCCGAACCAGCGGATGGGTCAGCCGGGTCTTTCTTCCCATAGTCGACTCTCCTTGACTTGAAGCGGTTGCTTCGGCCCTTACGGGGAAGCATTTTAGCAATCTGTAAAGAGAGGACTCACCGTTCGACACGGAGATTCGAACGGCCGCCCGTCCCATCTCAGAACAGGCCCACCACCTTCCCTGCCGAGTCCACATCCACATTGAGGTACGCCGGCGCCGACGACAGGCCGGGCATGGTGCGCACCGCGCCGACCAGTGGGTAGATGAACCCGGCTCCCACCGAGGCGCGCACCTCCCGGATGGGCAGCGTGTATCCCCGTGGGGCCCCTCTGAGACTGGGATCATGGCTGATTGAGAGATGGGTCTTGGCCATGCAGATCGGCAGATTCCCGAACCCGGCCTTCTCGTACTGGGCGAGTTGACGATTGGCCAGTGCGGTGTAGGAAACGTCCGCCGCGCCGTAGACCTTCCGGGCGATGGTCGAGATTTTCTCCTTGAGGGACAGTTCATCGGGGTAGAGCAGGGAGAAGTCGCCCGGTACGGTGCAGGCGTCCTCGACCGCCTCGGCCATCTCCAGGGCGCCCTGGCCCCCGTTCGCCCAATGGGTGGTGGCTGCGACCGCATGGGCTCCGGCCTCGGTGGCCGCCGCCCGAAGGTATTCGATCTCCCGCTCGGTGTCGGTGGGAAACACGTTCACCGCCACCACGGCCGGCACCCCGAACTGCTTTACGTTGTTGAGGTGGGCCTGCAGGTTCGCAACGCCTTCTCCAAGCAACTCCAGATCCTCTTCCACGTAGGCTCTGGGCAGGGGCCGTCCCGGTTTCACCGGCGGCCCTCCTCCCTGGGTCTTGAGGGCGCGGATGGTGGTGGTCAGCACCACACAGTCCGGGACCAGGCCCGAGGTCCGGCACTTTATGTTGAAGAACTTCTCCATTCCCATGTCGGCGCCGAAACCCGACTCGGTGATCACGTAGTCGGCCAGCTGCAGGGCCACCCGGTCGGCCAGCACCGAGGAATTGCCATGGGCGATATTGGCGAAGGGCCCGGCGTGCACGAACACCCCCTGCCCCTCCAGGGTCTGCATCAGGGTTGGGTGAAGAGCGTCCTTCATCAGCACGGTCACCGCTCCCGCCACCCCCAGGTCTTCCAGGGTGAGTGGATCCCCGGCCTTGGATGTGCCGAACACGATCCTCCCGCAACGCTCCCTCAGGTTGCGGAGAGCCGAGGCGTAGTCCTGTCCGTCCACCAGGGCCAGGATGGCCATGATCTCGCTTGCCACGGTGATGTCATAGCCGGTCTCCCGCGGCAGCCCGTCGGCCCGGCCTCCCAGTCCCAGCACGATGCTGCGAAGCGCCCGGTCGTTCACGTCGACAACCCGCCGCCAAAGGATGCGGTGTGGGTCGATGCTGAGGCGCTTGAGCCCTCTTTCGGCCAGTTTCGCATCGCTGAGCCTCTCCTCGAAGTACCAACGGGCGTCGATGGCGGCGGCCGCCAGGTTGTGGGCCACCCCTATGGCGTGCAAATCCCCGGTGAGGTGGAGATTGAACTCCTCCATGGGGATCACCTGGCTGTATCCGCCTCCCGCCGCGCCCCCCTTGATCCCGAAGGTGGGACCCATGCTGGGTTGGCGGATGCAGGCCATCACGTTTCGACCCCTGGCGCCCAGGCCCTGGGTCAGGCCTATGGTGGTGGTGGTCTTGCCCTCCCCGAGTGGCGTAGGGGTGATGGCGGTTACGTCCACGTAACGGCCCCGCGGGCGGTTGCGCAACCGTTTCAGAATGTCGAGGTGAACCTTTGCCTTGTCGTGCCCGTAGGGGATGAGTTCTTCGGTTCTGATTCCCACCCGGTCGGCTATCTCGGTGATGGGAACAACCTGGGCGGCTTGGGCGATGTCCAGGTCGGAGGGGATGGGGGACGAGTTCAAGGGCGCCTCCTGGGCTCGGGGGATTCGGTATCGCAAAGTGACACCGCCGCATGGTTTTACATAATGTTAACCCGGTTGGCAGGACGCTTGGCATCCTCATCGCCCTTCTTTCTGC
>VXSV01000058.1 GCA_009837815.1 Acidimicrobiia bacterium | reverse complement strand
AAACGGCTCAAAGAAGCAAACATAAGTTTACTTACCTCCTCAAGTAGATTGCAATCTTTCCTTGTCCTCTTGGGGAACCCCGCAACCCTACGAATGGCGCGGCGGTTTCCCGGACAGCTTTCAAGACGATACCCTCGCCTTGGTGTTACATCTTATCATGTTCGCCACGTTTCTGGAGCGGTTTCCACGCCGCCAAGATGGGCAAGCTAACGAGCCTGGAACCTCAGAACCTCAAGAGCTTGCCTTGTCTGCTGAGGCTACAGGATCACCATTGAGCAGGGCGGTTCATATAATTCCCTCCCTATGACCGCATACCAGCAAACAGAGCCGGTTAGGTTCTCGTCCCGGGCGGAGGCGGAGGCTTGGGCCGCCGGATGGTTGCGGAAACTGGAGACCGAAAGCGACTTTCCGTGGGAAAGAGAGCCACACGGTTCGGTTGCATGTGAACTGGCCCCGGGAGTCCCGGCCCGGGTGGTGGGAATGGCTACCTCCGTCGGCGAAGAGTGGGCGCCGTCGGCGATATTCACGGTGGGCGTCAAGTACGAAGGGAGGTATTGGCAGGGACGGGTCGGCGAGTGGGACAGACCGGGAACGCTATCGGGAGCGGCGCTGGTCGTGCTGGATGCCATCCTGAAGGTACTGGGGTCGGCGGCTCGTGCTTCCTTACCGGCTCCGACAACGGTCTCTGTGTGACGACTGTCTATAGGTCGACATTTGATGGGCGCACCTTGCCCGACGTGATGAAGGACCTGGCCGGGGCTCTTGCCGGGTTGGGTGTCGAGGACCGGCGCTTGCTCTTCTGCGTACGGGAACTGGCCGACAACGCCATATTTCACTCGGGTCGAAACGGTGGATGGTGCATGGCTCAGCAGGCAGACGAAGCGATCTCTGTCACCGTCCAAGACCGCGGTGTCGGAATCCATCAAAACATGCGGGCCGGCTATCCGGACATTGGCGAAAGGGCGGCTTTGACGGCGGCGTTCAGGATGGGAGTCTCGGGTGCTTTTGACGACCCGGATCGCGGGCTGGGTTTGGGGCTGGTCCTGGAATTCACTCGCTCGGGCGCCCATCTCCTGCTGGAGACCGGCGGCGTCGCCTTCCTGGGCATCGGAGGCAACAGCCAGGTTATAGGCAAGAGCAGCCAACGTGTCCAAGGTGTAGTAGCAACGCTCAGCATTCCCCTACCAACATTGGTTTGTAGAAACGCATCCGGTCATTAAGGTAAGCCATAAGAGTTAGCCGAGTCGGGGAGGGCTACTCGTTGTGAGCACAAACTGGAAATGGCCGGGGTCGCGCTGGTGGCGTGTTGACTTTCACGCGCACACTCCGAAGTCGTACGACTACAGGCCGCGTTCGGCTCGGGAGGATCCCGACTGGGTGGAATGGGTTGCCGCTGCTCGTGATTCAGGGATTCAAGCGGTCGCCATCACTGATCACAACACGGCCGATGCTGTCGATCCTCTTCAGAAGGCGGCGTCCGAGGATGAACACGCTCCGGTCCTATTTCCTGGAATAGAACTGACCGCGGATGACGGCTCTCACCTCCTCTTGTTGCTGGACCCGGACAGCGGATCACAGCACGTCGAAGAACTGCTGTCCAGAGCAGGCGTCTCCGTGGACGCCCGTGGCAAGCCGCAGAGCCGGTCTTCTCTCAGCGTGGAACAGATCATGGATGAGTTTGGAGAGGAAGCCTTGGTTGTCGGGGCACACCTCAATGGACCCACCGGCATTCTAAAGCTGACCGGGGAACAGCGAATCGCCGTCTTGAGGCACCCCGGCTTGGCCGCTGTTGAAATCAATCCCAACAAAACGGTCGAGGCCCGCTGGCTGGATGGGAACATTCCCGAGGTCGGTCGGCGAATCTCACAGTTGTGGTCATCCGACAGTCATAGCTCTGGCGCCCTGGGCCAGAGGTTTACCTGGGTCAAGATGACGAAGCCAAACTTCGAGGGTCTACGGTTGGCTCTGCTGGATGGCCCCGGCTCGCTCAAACCGGCTACCCGGGAACAGCCCGGCAACCCCAATGCTTACTCTGATCTGGCTCTCGAAAGCATCACCGTCCATGACGGGAAATTCATGGGACAGTCAACACCGCTCAGCGTTGGGTTCAACCCCTGGCTGAATGCCATCATCGGCGGACGCGGCACCGGAAAGTCCACCCTGGTGGATCTCTGTCGGAAAACCCTGCGCAGAGAAGCCGAGTTGGCTGGAAGCGAGGGCGGTGAAGAGGGGCCACTCCGGGACTATTTCGATCGCCGCATGAGCGTGCCGACCGGTCAAGCAGACGAGGGCCTGTTGACAGAAGACACCGTTGTTGACGTCGTATACCGCAAAGATGGAGAGCGGTTTCTCCTGTCGTGGAATGCGAAGGGTGATTCGATCCCCATAGCCCACCTGGATGGACAGAGACAGACTGCTCAAGAGGGCAATGTAAAAGAACGCTTTCCGGTGCGCATCTACAGCCAGAAACAACTGTACGCCTTGGCGCGTGATCCAAACGCTTTGCTAACAGTGATCGATGAAAGCCCGGATGTACGCCGAGTTGAACTGGATCGGTCTATGGGGCAGGCAGCGAATCACTACCTGTCTCTGTGTGCTTCCGCTCGTCGAGCTCGCAAGATCGCAGAGGATCTGCCGAACCGGTTGATGGAACTGGATGACATCGAGAAGAAGCTGGTAGTCCTCCAAGAGGGAGGGCAGGCGCAGGTCATGAAGGAATACCGCTTGCGACGCCAGCAGAACGACACCTGGCAGGCCATACTGCGCGGGGCTTCACAGGATGTGGAGACAGTGGGAACGGCGGCCGAAGGCATCACGGTCGCCGACTTCAACGTGGAAGTCTCAGAAGATGACCAAGCCGTGATGAGCCTCCGGCGTGAGCACGAGTCCCTGCAGCAGACCATCGACAGGCTTCGGCAAAGCATCCGGGATGCTGTGCTCCGTGCCCGGCGGGAGATCGAACAGATCAACAATGGGACCGATGCCAACAGATGGCAGAAGGCGATGGATGACGGCGAACGTGCTTTCATGACAGCCGCCGCCGAACTCGCCGAAACGGGAATCTCCGACCCCGGTCAATACGCAGACCTGTTGGAGAGGGCGGCCGTACTGAGACAGGAGATCGAACGTCTGAAAGAAGAGAGCAAGCGCGCCACGGAACTGGAAAGCCAGGCTGTGTCCGTCCTGGCTGAATACCGTAGGATGCGGAGAAAGTTAACGCGGCGACGCCAGCACTTTAGTGAGGCAACCGCCAGCGAGGTCATTCGTGTTGAGGTCGCCGGATACGCCAACAGTCTGGGCCTCGGACCCACAATAGGGCAGACTCTTGGTACCCAACACTACAAGAGCGACATAGAGTCGATCGTTCATCGCATTCGAGGCGAGCAGGAGAATTCATGGGATTGGGAAGGGCTGGACCAGGTGGTGACTGAGATGCGCCGACTTCATTTAGGAACAGTCGAGGCTTGGCAGGCCAAGGACCTTCGTTTCAACGCTTTCCTCAATAAAGTCACGCCCGAGAAGTTTGATCGGCTTGCTCTGTATCTCCCTGAAGACACCGTTACCGTCCACTTCCGAGAAAACAATGCCGACGGATGGAGAGTGCTGGCGCAGGGTTCTCCCGGACAGCAGACCGCTGCTCTCTTGTCCTTCGTCCTCGGCTACGGTGACGAGCCGATCGTGCTCGATCAACCGGAAGATGACTTGGACAGCACTCTCATCTATGAACTGGTGGTCAAGCGACTGCGGGAAACGAAGAACAACCGTCAGGTAATTGTCGTTACCCACAATCCCAACATCGTGGTTCACGGCGACGCCGAACTGGTGGTCTCCCTTGATGCCGGATCAGGGCAGAGCCGTATCGCTTGTCAAGGCGGCCTTCAGGAAAGGCGCATCCGAAACGAGATTTGTCGAGTGATGGAGGGTGGCCGGGCGGCATTCGAGAGCCGATACCAGCGGATAATGCCACCAGGAGCGGTGGGGCTTTGACCACCTACGATGATTTGAAGCGCCGTATCCGCCTAGGCGAAGACTCTATCTTGGAGTTGAAGCGAGTTCTGCTTGCCGGCTCCAGGGTTACCGAGCCCACGCGACGTCCTCGTAAATCAGATGCGATCGCATTGCGGCAACCGCTTCCTTATCGGCGGCAAGGGCCAGGCAGACGGTCGGACGGTGTTTACTCCCCTCGAATGCTGCGATGTCGCTGAGATCGGTCCACCATATCTCCCCAGTGGCAGGAACAATCACGCCACCAAAGCACCTTTTTGATCGGCTAGCTCTCTCAGTTCGGCCGCCGCGGCCCGCATGTCTGTCCGCTCGTCTTCGGTGAACATCCGGCCGTGTTTGAGGAGTTGTTTCTCGATGTCGTCGGCTGCGTCGCGCAGGTACCCCGGTATTCGACTGGAATCGCCGCCGTTCTGCAGGATCGCTCCGATCCCAACGAACATTGACCAGTAGTCGTCGCTGGTGGTCATAAAGTCACGAGGTAGCCGGTCGGGGAATCGATCCGCAGCGGCGTCGGTGGCTCCGCACACCCGATCGACGAAGTCCTGAACGAGGTCATCACTCAACATAGGCACTCGCGTGATCATACCCCTGTGCGTCGGCGAGGGTTGTGGGAATCCACCTTGCCGGACGGAGTCGGCGATCGAGCTCGTTCAGTAGACCGAGAAGCCGCCGTCGATGCGGAACGCGGCGCCGGAAAGTCGACCCTGGTGGATCTCTGTCGCAAAACCCTGCGCAGGGAAGCCGAGTTGGCTGGAAGCGGGCCCCGGTTGCGGCCCGCACGGTGTCCACGAAGTCGGTGAACCCGCCCATGGCCTCCGCCGACCCGGCCGGATCAAGTCGCATGTCCCCCAGGTTGCCTCCCACTGCCAGGACGGGGGCCCTACTCCTCCATGTTTATGACTATGTTGTCCGGCCCGCGGGCCAGGAACTGCTCCGACGGTATGTCGTAGGGATTCTCCTCGATGTGCCACATGTGGGCAGGCACGAACAGATAGTCACCCGGTCCAGCCTCTACCCATTCCTTGAAGTCCTCGCCGTAGTAGACGCGGACGTGGCCGGAAATGACGTACGCGGCGGTCTCGGCCTCACCGTGCATGTGGGGCGGACCCGTGTGATTGGGCTCAGAGGTGACAGTGCCGAACCAGATCTTGCTTGCGCCTACCGCTGACGCGTCGATTGCGGGACGACGGATCAGGCCGGGAGTCTGTGCCGTTTCGCTTGGCGGCCGGGTGCCGCGGACCACCATCGGGACGGCGCCGCGGGCCACTTTCGGGACTTCGGGCTCAGTCTTCGTTGCCATAGTTCTGCCTCCTCGTTCGCGCATGCGCGGCGGCCGACGCGGGGAAACCGCATGTTCGGTTCAATGTTTAGTCTACGGGGACTCACTGCGCGGGCTGTGAGAATGCGCCGTGAATGTGCGGACGGGTCGACGAGGGGACGGTCAGAGCGCTTCGTCGGGATTGGGCATCGACCGTTTCACAAGTCGTCTCCGGGGACTATTGACTGCTTGCCGAGTTGCGGCCAGGCGGCGGGCGCGGCGGCCCTCTCGAGCCGCTGGTTCAGGGGCAGGCTGTCGTCCCAGTAGTGGGCGATGAGGCGCATGCCGTTGATCCCGTCCGACTCCTCGGACGCGAGCCACACCGCGGGTTTGTTCATCACTTCCGGCCGCATGAGGGCCGACCGCCCCACCGCGACGTCATCAGGGATGACGTGGGTGTCGGTCGAGCCGCCGGGGACGAGCACGTTGGCGGTTACTCCGGTTCCCTCCAGTTCACGGGACATGAGAGCTACAAACGCCTCGTGGCTTGCCTTGGATGGACCGTAGGGACACATGCCCGGCCGGTACATCGTGTCGACGCTGGTCGTGACGCCGATTATCCGGCCCCATCCCTGGTCGAGCATGTGGCCCACCGCCGCCCGGGCCATGAAGAACGGTCCGCTGGAATTGACCCCGATAATCCTGTTCCACGTCTCGGGAGTGATGTCCCAGAACTTGGGCACGTTGCCCCCCGCAAGGTCCGCCAGGTTGATCGTTCCGGCGTTGTTGATGATCACGTGGAGCCCGCCGAGCCCGGCTATCGTCTTTCCGACCGCGCCCTCCACGCTTTCGGGGTCTGAGACGTCGCAGACCAAGTCCAGGACACTGTCGTCCCCACCCACCACTCGGACCTCGCCTGCGGACTGCTCCAGCCACTTTTGGTTGATGTCCAGCATGGCGACGCGCGCCCCGGCCTGCACCAGGGCAAACGTCATGGCGCGGCCCATGCCGATCGGGCTGCCGGCGCCGGTGACGATTGCGACTTTGCCGTTTAGCGGTTTGTGTTGCATGTCGTCGAACAGGTGGGCGTTGACGGAATCGAACCGCCGACCTCTTCCTTGTAAGGGAAGCGCTCTTCCATCTGAGCTAAACGCCCGGCCGCTACCGAATATTACGACCCGACGATCAGGCGGTCTTCTTCATCGGCGACAGTTCCTCCACCAGCGCCCACAGGTCCTCTTTCGAGGCTTCCACGGGGAGGGCGGCCTCGTCGGCCCGGGGACGGCCCGGGGGCCTCTTGCGATAGAAGGCCCGTCCGTCCCAGAAGAGGATGCCTCCCCACACGCCGTACTCCATGTTGGTGGAGAGGGCGTACTCGAGGCAGGCGGCCCGAGCCTGCACCGGACAGGTTCCGCAGATCAACTGGGCAACTCGCACAGCTTCGCTCTCGTTGGTGAAGAAGCTGGAAGTGTCGCCGCTGCCGTAGCAGACGCCGCTGCGTTCCAGGATCTCCCTCAAAACATCTATTCGTGTGTTCAGTTCCATTTGGGTCTCCAAACAAAAGAGCCGCCTTTCTGGCGGCTCCGCTGACAATGGGGGTTTTGGTCGGTCAATTGCCTAACGGTCCGCACCTTTTCTTGGGTGAAGTGTCGCACCACGCTTCGCCTTCTCAGGCGCTACGTAGTGGCTTTGTGGGATGGACCAAGCATCCACAGATGCGGGGCCCGTCCCCTTTGCTGTGTAATGCCTCAAAATCAGCTCCTCTTGTTCCGGTTGTTCCGGCCTCGGTTTCTCGTCCTTCGGCCTGTCCTCAATTATATAAGACATTACTGAAACAATTTCGTTTCGTGTTTTCTTCCCGTTCTTCTTCCCGAAGGTCAACTCAGGTTCTCGAGGGTCAAGTCAGGCTTGCGGCGATCGCCTGCAGACCGCCGGGCCGGTCCGATCCCAAGGTGACCCGCAGCACTCTGCGCCCCGCTCCCCGCAGCGCCAGGTAGTCGCCCTCGGCTTGGGCGGCGATCAGGCGGGAGAAGCCGAACCCGGCTTCGGGTACCGTCACCTCCTGGCCGGGATCGTCAAGGAGTTGCAGAAAGACCCCGCCGGGGGGACCGCCCTTGTGGACCTGTCCGGTGGAGTGGAGAAACCGGGGACCGTAACCGAAGGTGGTGGCCACGCCGCTCATCTCGGTGATCCGCCGACGGAGCCGCCCAATCGCCTCCTCGATCTCGGGTCCCGGGGGGAGGTAGGCGTGGATACCCAGGTAGTCGCCCGGTCCCAGCTCCCCCACCATCCTGCGGACCCCTGCCATCGCCCCGGCTGACTGGGCGGGTGCCGGGTCGGTCCCTGCCGTGGCAGCCTGGCAGGCCATCGCCGCCGCCGCCAGCCGCTTGGCCTCTTCGACGTCGGGCTGGTCGAAGGGGTTCACTCCCAGCACCTCACCGGCGGCGGCCACCGCCAACTCCGCACGGATGATCTCAGCTCCAAGGCCCAGGCGGTCCGCGACCGCGATTCGCGCTCCGTTCACGCCGTCGGGCAGACCGACCGGAGAGTCGCCGGCGGACTCCCACACCAAAAAGAAGCGGTCGGAGCCGTAGAGACCGGCGGGGAGGATCGCCTCTCCCGCCACCGGCACTATCCCGACCCCGTTCTTTCCCAGGCTCTCGGCCACCAGTTGCTCCATCCAGGCGGGAAACGCCGCCAGATCATCGGTGGTGTGCAGGGTCAGCTTGTCCATACCGGCAGCCGCGGCCGCGCCGATGGCCAGGCCCAGACCCACCGCCGGGTTCTCGGCAGGCGCCAGCCTTCCCCGGTCGGCCGCCTCCCGGGCTCTCTCCAGCAGGGATGGGACATCCACCCCGATCAGCGCGGCGGGAACCAGTCCGAAGGCGCTGAGGGCCGAGAACCGTCCCCCGACGTCGGCCGGCGGGTTGAACACCGCCCGGAACCGGCGCTCTCTCGCCAGACGGTCCAGGGGGGTGCCCCGGTCGGTGATCGCCACGAACCGGGATCCATCCCCGGAGCACTGTTCCCAAAAGAACCTGTAGAACGACAAAGTCTCGGTGGTGGTGCCCGACTTGGATGACACCACGAACAGGGTGCTGGACGGATTGATCCGAGAGAGGAGGGAAGTCACCGCGGCGGGGTGAGTGGAATCCAACACGGTGAGACGGGGGCGGCCCGGCGCGGCGCCGAACACCGCGCCGAACACCTCGGGCGCCAGACTGGAACCTCCCATGCCCAGCAGCACGACGTCTGCTGTTCGGTCCGACGCCGCCTCCTCGGCCAGGCCCTCTATGCCTTCCAGTCGATCACTCATGGTGTAGGGAAGGTCCAGCCATCCCAGCCAGTCCCCGGCGGTAGGCGCCGAGGTCCCCCACACCGAGGGATCCGAGGCCCACAGCCTGTCCACCAGGCCCCGCTCCTCCCACCGGCGGACGGCCCGATCCCAGCCGTCCAGCCGGGAGAGATCGTCAGAGTAGAGGGGGTGGCCGGACGCCATCAGCCCACCGGGGCGCCGACCGCCACCGAGGCCGCACCCCCTTGAAGTCGGGTGGTCATCACCACCGCGATCTCTTCCTGGGCTTCGACCATGTAGCCCTCGGAGCTTTGCGCCGACGCATTCAACTTGCCCAGGTCGAAAGAGCGAACCGATTCGGGCGGAACCCTGATCGTGAAGGAGAAGCCGCCCGCAGAGACGGACACTCTGGCGTCGGCTCCCGACGGATTCAAAAGCCAGGCGGTGGCGTCCCTCCCGGCGCCTTCGGCGGGGGCGGGCAGGAACCACCTCTCAGATGTCTCCCTGACTCCCGGGCCGATGGCCAGAAGACCGTCGGCTTCGAGTCGCAACCCGGCCACCAGTGGGACGGTGCCCACCACCCCGATCCCCGTCACCCCTTCGGGGAGGGTTGACAGCGGTATGGAGACCAGTTGGCCGGGCAAGAAGTCCTCCTCCACAAAGGCGGGCAGCGGACCGGAGGTGGACATCAGGTCCACCCGGTAGGTGAAGGGCGATCCGGAGGGCGAAGCGATGGTCAGGTGGGTCTCTGTCTGCCCCAGTTCAGGGATCGGCAGCCACCAGTGGGTGTGGGGCGCCACCCCTTCGGTGATGGCGGTTTCGCCGTTTCGGGTCTGGCGGAGCAACAGAGAAATGCGTCCGGGATGCGACTCCGCCGACACCGCCAAAGAGCGGCGCAGCCGCAGCGGCTCATCGAGGGTCATCTCGACCGTCTTGCCGGCGGGCAGGTAGATCTCCCTTAGGGCGGGAGGGGTGTCTTCTCCCAGTTCGCTGGTGACCGTCACCTGCACGACCGAGTCCAACACGTAGGGGTTGTAGAGGATCAGGTCTAGACGATCATCGGCCAGGGTGGCGCCGCCCACCGCCGCCAACCGGTCAGAGGAGTCCCCGCATGTCCATGCGGAAAGGGCCTCGGGGGCGCTGTTGGTGATCCCGGCTCCGGACGGTCCGCCGCCGGTTTCGACCAGCAGGACTCCGCTTCCAGCCAGCGCGGCGCCCCTCCACATCCCCCTGTCATTGAGCTCCGTCCCGCCCAGGGGCGACCATTCGCCTTCGGCTACCTTCCAGAGAGGGACGAGTCCCGGCCGGGCGGCCTTCAGGGAGACCTGGGTCTGCGAGCGGACGAAGTCGGCCAGCGGACAGACCAGGTGGTCGGACGCCGACCGGGTCTCCTCGTTCTGTGCCTGAACGGCGCCGGGGGTGGACTCGGACGACATCGCCCAGGCCAGCATCCCCAGCGCCAGACCCACTATCCCAACCGCCACCCCTCTCATCGGGAC
>VXSV01000075.1:2346-10237 GCA_009837815.1 Acidimicrobiia bacterium | reverse complement strand
GGTTTCCACCAGGGGACTCCCGTCGGTATGAACTCCACCGCCGAGACCCCTAGTTGACGGTAGGCGGCCTCCGCCAAAGCCAGATGCGCCAAGTGGGGAGGATCGAAGGTGCCGCCCAACAGAGCCCTGATCACCCCCCCTACCTTAGCCGTTGCCGGGCCGCCCGTCGGGTGGAAACCAGCCTGAGCCGCCCCCAGAGATTGTCTGTCGATGTGTCGCATGCCAACCCGGGCTCGGGGTCCACATAGCGCCCATCGATCCGAAGTGACAGATGCACCGCCGGCAGCCCGCCATCCATACCTGACCGCCCCAGCGCCCCTCCGACTTCTACCCATTGGCCGGTCGAGACCCACAGTTGCGACAGGTAGGAGAGGCTCACCCTCAGCCGCTCGGCGGGGGCGATCGTCACCGACATCCTGCCGGCCACTCTGCCGGCGAAGGTCACGGTCCCCGAAACGGGCGCCCGCACCGTTCCGCCCCAGGGGGAGGCCAGATCCACACCCCAGTGGCCCCCCTCGTATGCAGGCGAGAACCGGCGAACCGTCTCTCCCGGCACGGGTGGCGTCAAAGCCAGGTCACAGGACGAAGCGGCCCAAGCCGAGGAGGGCAACACCAACAGCACCACCGCAAGCAAGGCGGCCCACCACGCAACCGGTCCGAAGCGATATCCATTCACCACCACAGGATGACCCCGCACCGGGTTGGATTTCAAGTGTTTACCCCCGGTTTTCCACGTCGCCTCGAAGTCTGTGAAGCGATTCGGCTTCCCGGGACACCGCTAAATTTCGACACCGAGCATCTAATTCACGGAAAGGAAGCCTTGAAAAAGACCAGAGTGGCCTTGATGGGATTCGGGCGAATCGGGCGAAACGTCTTCCGGTTGCTGGCGGGCCATCCTTTCCTGGAAGTGGGGGTGATCTCGGACGTGGCCGATCCCGTCGGGCTGGCCTATCTTCTGAAGTACGACTCCATTCACGGCCGGTTCCCCGGACAGATCTCCTACTCCGACGGGGTGCTGCTGGCCAACGGGCAGGAGACGCCGATCATCGGCGCCCGCCGTCCCGGGGAGGTCGACTGGCGGGAATGGGACGCTTCGGTGGTTGTCCAGGCCACCGGGCAGCAACAGACCATGGAAGAGTGCCTCCGCCACATCGCCGCCGGAGCGCGGGGAGTGGCGCTGGCCTCCACCCCCCTCACACTCGGCGACATCCCCGTTCTCCTCCGGGGAGTGAACGATGAGGTCATGGAGTCCGGCACCCAGGTGATCGCATTGGGCTCCAACACCTCCAATGCCCTGGCGCCGATCCTCTGCACCCTCTCGGACAGCTTCGGTCTCCGGCGGGGGTTCTTCACCAGCGTCCACGCCATGACCAACGCCCAACGGCTCGCCGACGTTCCCACCTCGGGATTCCGCTCGAGCCGGGCGGCGGCCGACAACATCATCCCTTCGCCCACCAGGGCGGCCGAAATCCTGGCTGCGATCCGTCCGGAGTTCTCGGGAAAACTGAGGGCGCTCGCCCTCAATGTCCCTGTCGCAGACGGCTCCACCGTCGACCTGGTTACCGAATTGGAGACAGCGGTGGACGCCGACCGGGTCAATCAGGCCCTGAGGGCCGCCTGCCAAACCCGATACCGGGGCATCGTCGAGTATTCCACCGATCCCATCGTCTCCTCCGACGTGACCGACGTGACCGAGTCGGCGGTCTTCGACAGCCTCGCCACCATGGTCATCGGGGGTCATCTTGTCAAGACGGTGACCTGGTACAACAACGGTTGGGGTTACGCGGCTCGCATTGTGGAGGTCCTGGAGGAGATGAGCAGAGCATGACAGCCAGGGTTGCGATCAACGGTTTCGGAAGGATCGGGCGGTCGGTATTGCGAATTCTCATCCAAAGAGACCGACCCGATCTGTCGGTGGTGGCCGTCAACGACTTGGCGGACGACGACGTGCTGGCCTACCTGCTCCGGTACGACTCGGTGATGGGCCGCCTGGATCAGGAGGTCGAGTTGGCCGAGGGCGTGATGGCGGTGGGCCGACACGAGGTCCGAATGCTGTGCGAACCCGATCCCTCCCGGCTTCCCTGGGACGAACTGGGAGTGGATGTGGTGGTGGAGTCCACGGGAGTTTTCCGCAGCCGCAGCGCACTGACCAAGCACCTGGAGGCGGGCGCGGAGCGGGTGATCCTCACCGTTCCTCCCAAGGACGCTCTCGACCTGACCCTGGTGCTGGGAGTGAACGACCACCTGCTCGGACCGGACGCCTCTCTCATCTCCAACGCCTCGTGCACCACCAACTGCCTTGCCCCTCTCGCCAAGATCCTCAACGACCACTTCGAGATCCGCCGCGGCCTGATGACCACCGTGCACGCCTACACCAACGACCAGAGGCTGGCCGACGTACCCCATGCCGATCTTCGGCGCAGCCGCGCCGCCACCGAAAACATCATTCCTACCAGCACCGGGGCCGCCAGGGCGGTGGGGCAGGTGCTTCCCGAGCTGGAGGGAAGGCTGGACGGGATGGCGATGCGGGTGCCGGTGGCCGACGGGTCGATAGTGGACCTGGTGGTGGAACTGTCGGCGGACGTCACGGCCGAAGAACTGAACGACACGGTTCGGGCCGAAGCCGCCGGGCGGTTCGCCGGGATCGTGGAGTACACCGAGGCCCCGGTCGTCTCCTCCGACATCATCGGCAATCCCCATTCCACCGTCTTCGATTCGGGAGGGACCGAGGTCCTGGGCGCCAACCTGGCCAGGACCCTGGCCTGGTACGACAACGAGTGGGGTTACTCCAACCGGGTGGTGGATCTCATCGACCGATTGGCGAAGCCGCCCGCCTGACCGGCCCGGGAGGGGATTTCCGACGGAAGTCCGCCAGGTTCTCCACGAACTGCTCCAGTTGCAGGAGGTTCCTCACCTCGAATACCTCGGTGCAGTGCGCCGACATCCGGGACTGGAGGGAATCTCCGGTGTCCCAATAGGCCCGGGGCTCGGGATTGAGCCAAAAGACAGCCTCGGCCGCTCCCGCCATCTCCGCCAAGGCCTCCTCTCCGAAGTCCCGGTAGTTGTTGCGAGCGTCACCGGCGATGATCACGGTTGAGCGGGCGGTCAGTTCGCCTCCGTAACTCACAGAGAACCGGGAAAAGGCGTTCCCGTAGTCCGAATGGCCGTCCAGTTCCACAACCTCGGCCTCCGAGAATATCCGCTGGGCGGCCTCTCCGAAGCGGAGTCCGGGGGTGAGGAGGCGGGTGATCTCGTCCACCCCGTCCACGAAGGCGAAGGCTCGAAGGCCGGCGAAGCGGGCCGACATCGCATAGGTGAACTGCAGGGTGAAGCGGGCGAAGGTCGCCATGGAGCCCGATACGTCACACAGCAGGAAGATCTCGGGACGGAAGCGTCGCATGGAGCGGAAACGAAGAACCAGGGGGACTCCTCCGGTGGCCAGGGAGGCTCGCACCGTCCGGCGGAAGTCCAATCGACCCCGGCGACGGTGGAGATCGCGCCGGGCGAGCCGGGCGGCCAGTTTGCGGGTCAGGGGCCCGATCAGCTCCTCGATCCTGCGGAGTTGATCATCGGAGGCGTGCATGAGGTCCAGTTCCTCCAGAGGGGGGGCGCGCAGGGTGGCCGCCACCGCCTGGCTTCCCCTGTCCGCCACCAGCCGTCGGCGAATCTCCGCCAGCAGTTCCTCCCTCAGTCTCTCGATCAGCGCGTCTACCTCCTCGTAGCGCAAGCGCCTCTCCAGGGTTTCATCGGCGAGGCCGGGATGAGTTCTCTGTTCTTCCGCCAACTCCAACAGCATCCGCCGCAAAGAATCCACGTCCAGTCGGCGCAAGGTGCGATAAAGGTAATAGGCGCCCCCCACCGGACGCCCCGACGTCATCTGTGCCAACTCCTCCACCGCCCGTTCCACCAGACCGCGAACCGTGTCCCAATCGTGACTCCCCATCGCGGCGGCCAGCAGCTCCGAAAGGGAACCCGACCCGCCGGAACCTCCCTGCGGCGAAGAACTGTCAGAGGAGCTGTCAGTGCAGACGGACTCCCCACCGATGTCGCTCCCGGACGGGGGTGGGGGCCGGTCCAGGCCGAAGAACACTTCGAAGGCGGTATCGAAGGCATCGAGGTGTCGGGCGGATTTGACCAGGGTGGCGCCCAAGGCGGCTTTGAGGGCGGCCCGATCGGCCAGGTCCACCACGGCCACGGCTTCCAGGGCGTCGATGGTCTCCACGGTCGACGCCGGAATCCCGGCCGCTCTCAACTCCTCCACAAAGTCGGTGAGCAGACCCAGCACGGCGCCTCAGCCCTCGGTGGCCAGTTCCTTCAGAGCGACGTCTATGTCGGCCTGGTACTTGAGCAGGACGTGCGACGTCTCGGAAAGAGACTCCGAGTCGATGCTCGCCACTCCCAGGGTGAGCAGGGTCCGGGCCCAGTCGATGGTCTCTGAAACCGATGGCGGCTTCTTCAGCGCCATTCCCCTGAGGCTGCGGGCCACTTGCGCGATGGACTCGGCCAACGCCTCGGACAGGCCCGGCGCACGGGCCAGAAGGATCTCCCGCTCCCGTTCCGGGCTGGGATAGGGGATGTGCAGAAACAGACAGCGGCGGCGCAGCGCCTCGGATAGCTCGCGGGTGTTGTTGGAGGTGAGAATCACCAGGGGCTGGGAGTCGGCTCTTACCGTCCCCAACTCCGGGATGGTGATCTGGAACTCGGAGAGAACTTCCAAGAGCAACGCCTCGGTCTCCATCTCAACCCGGTCGATCTCATCGACCAGGAGCACCACCGGATCGGGCGAGGCGATGGCGGTCAGGAGAGGCCGGGGCAGCAGGAAGCTCTCCGAGAAGATGTCCTCGGACATCTCCTGCCACCCGGACGAGGAATCAGAGGAGATCCGAAGAAGTTGCTTCCGGTAGTTCCACTCATAGAGGGCTTTCGACTCGTCGAGGCCCTCATAGCACTGCAGCCGCACCAGCTTGCGGCCTCCCCCGGCGGCCAGCGCCTTGGCCAACTCGGTCTTCCCCACTCCGGCCGGACCCTCGGCAAGCACGGGTTTATCGAGGCGCATGGCAAGATAGATCACCTGGGCGATCCGCGCAGACGGCAGGTAACCCTGGGCCGACAGGGCGTCGACTATTGCCTCGGGGGACTGGAGGGGGTCGGGAATTGCGGGTCTCCCTGGTCCGGAAGCACTGAGTTTACCCGTCCCGGCAGGGGGCCTCCGCAGCCGAGGAAGCCAACTGTCCGCGTGACCGGTAACCTTAAGTCACGCAACTATGAAAATCATCATTGTTGGGGCCGGCGCGGTCGGCAGCTATCTCGCCGAACGCCTTTCGGCCGACGGCCAGGATGTGGTGGTCGTCGAAGCGAATCCCCACACGGCCGAAGCCCTCAACTCCCGCCTGGACGTCCTGACGATCACCGGCAACGGCGCAGGGCAGGGAGTGCTGAAAGAGGCCATAGGGGCGATGGGCGACTCCGTGGACCTCCTTATCGCGGTCACCGATCAGGACGGGGTCAACGCACTGGCCTGCCATTCGGCCACCACCCTGGGAATCAACCAGACCGTGGCCCGGATCTCCGACTCCGCCTTGAGGTCGGGGCTCCACAACATGGGCGTGAAGGTGGTCATCGATCCGGATGAAGCCACCGCCGACGAACTGCTGAGGCTGGTCCGGTTGAGCGGCCTCTCCGAACACTGGGAGTTCGCCGACGGTAGGTTGCTGTTGGTGGGCGCCATCGTCCAACCCTCCTCTCCCCTACTGGAAAAGCCTCTTCGGGACCTCCCCACTCTCAGCAAGAGGCGCGATTTTCTGGTGGTGGCCATCATCCGGGACGGCGACACCCTGGTGGCCAGGGGCAACACCAGGGTGCAGGTAGGCGACCACGTCCTGATGATGGTGGCGCCCCGGGACGTCCAGTTCGCGGCCAAACTGCTGGGGATAAAGACACGGATCGCCACCCGGGCGGTGGTGACCGGCGACTCCCGGCTGGCCAGGGTCGCCATCCGCAAGCTCTCCGAAGCGTGGCTGTCGGTGACCTACATCAGCGCCGATCGCGTGATCTGCCGCAAAGTGGCCGAGGACAACCCCCGGGCGCTGGCCATATGCGATGACCCCGCCCATCCCAACACCCTGGGAAGACTGGACCTGGGAGAGCGAGACGCTCTCCTCGCCCTCTCCGAAGACGACGCCAACAACGCCCTGGTGTGCCTTGTGTCCAAGGCCCTGGGCGTGCAGATGGCAGTCGCCCGGTTGCACAATCAGCACCATGTGGAGCTGCTGGAAGGCAGGGGCATCGACGCGGCGGTCTCTCCCCGTCTGCTGGCGGCGGGAAGCATCCTTCGGTACGTCCGCCGGGGAGTCGTCCACTCGGTGGTGACCTTCAGCGACTCGGACGCGGAAGCCATCGAGCTGGACGTGGGGCCCGAAAGCCCCGCGGTGGGCCTCCGGATGATGGACATCGACCTGCCCACGGGATCGATGGTCGGGGGCATCGTCCGGAACATGTCGCCGATCCTGCCCCGCGGGGACACCATGATCAAGCCCGGCGACCGGATCATCGTGTTCAGCCTTCCCGAACACATCACCACTGTCGAGAACCTTTTCCACGGGGAAGAGAAGTGAAACTGGCCTCCGCGGTGGGCTGGCTGGGTCGCCGCGGGATGTTCACCTCCGTGCTCCTCGTGACGGGCGTCACCGCCATGGCGGTGGGGCTGATGATGCTGCTCGCCGCCGGGGTGTCCCTTCTCTACGGTGAAATGTCCGACGCCAGGGGGATCGGGGCGGCCGCCGCGGTGACGCTGGCCACCGGGACCCTGCTGCGCTATTCCGTGGGACAACCCATCGCTCTCACCACCCGGGCGGGGTTCGCGGGAGTAGGCGTCGCCTGGCTGATGATGTCGGCATTCGGAACCCTGCCCTATCTCTTCTCCGGCGCGATCCCGGACGTCACCAACGCCGCCTTCGAGACCGTGTCCGGTTTCACCACCACCGGCGCCTCGCTGCTGGCGGACCCGGGTCAACTCTCCCATGGCATTCTTTTTTGGCGGTCGCTTACCCAGTGGATGGGGGGGATGGGGATAATCGTGCTGTTCGTGGCGGTGCTGCCCCTTTTGGGAGTGGGGGGAATGGAGTTGGCCCGCGCCGAGTCGCCCGGCGGCGATCCCGACCGGCTGACGCCCCGTTTCCAGGACACCGCCAAGCGCCTGTGGTTGATCTATGCGATGCTCACCTGCGCGGAGGCGCTGCTGCTCTGGGCAGGCGACATGGACCTCTTCCAAGCGGTCAACCACTCCCTGACCACCCTGTCGACCGGGGGTTTCAGCACCGAAGCCACCTCCATCACCGGATTCAGCGCCTATACCCAGTGGGTGATCATCGTCTTCATGGTCCTGGCGGGAGTCTCCTTCTCTCTGCACTTCCGCGCCCTGCTCCACCCCCGCCGCTACTTCGCCAGCGAAGAGTTCCGGGTTTACTTCCTGGTGGTGGCGGCCGCCGGAGGGTGGCTGACCATCGCTCTCACCAACCAGGGAACCGTCTGGGAGCAGGCTGTACGGGAAGGTGTCTTCACGGCGGTTTCGATGGTGACCACCACCGGCTACAGCACAGCCGACTTCGGGACGTGGGCGCCCTCCATGCAACTGTTGGTGCTGGTCCTGATGACTCTGGGCGGGATGGGAGGATCCACCGCAGGGGGCATCAAGAGCTTTCGATTGAAGGTGGTGGCCAACACCGTCCTCACCGAGCTGCGACGGGTGATCCACCCCCGAGGGATGTTCATCATCCGGCTCGACAAACGCCCGCTACCAACCCATATCATCCGAGGAAGCTTCTCTTTTTTGGCTCTGTACCTCTTTCTCTTGACGGCCGGAGCGCTGGCCTTCATCACCATCGAGTCTTCC
>VXSV01000075.1:0-2336 GCA_009837815.1 Acidimicrobiia bacterium | reverse complement strand
CCTCGGATCTGGTCACTTCGCTGTCGGCGGTGGTCGCCGGCCTGGGGAACATCGGACCCGGGTTGGGGGAGGTGGGGCCCGCCGCCAACTACGCCATGGTCTCTCCTAGCGGCAAATGGCTCCTATCCCTTTTGATGATGGTGGGACGTTTGGAGATACTTCCCATCGTGGTGCTCGCCATGCCTTCGGTTTGGCGCAAGTAGTACTACAAGCTGCACCGTTCGCGGTCTGCGACACTCTGCGAAGTCTCGATATGGAGCTGCGGACCAGGGTGGTGGCTCGGGCGACTTATTCCCTCAAGATCACCAGATCGTCGCGGTGGATCAGTTCTGTGGTGGGATGGGCGCTTTCTTGGAGGCTCAGGCACTCGGACGCCGAAATGCGGGCAATGCCCTTGGCGATGGTCCTTCCCTCAGGATCCACCACCTCCACCGCCTCCCCGGCTTCGAAACCGCCTTCTGTCTCCCGTACCCCGACCGGCAACAGGCTCTTTTTCAGTCGTGTGATCGCCCGCACCGCTCCGGCATCCAGGGTCACGCGACCGCCGGTCTCCTGACCGAAGGCGATCCACAGCTTGCGGGCGCTGAGTTTCCGGGCTTCAGGACTCACCCAGGTGCCGATGGCCTCCCCCCGACATATCCGGTCCACCACCCGGGGTTCGGCCGACGAGGCAACCACGGTGGGGATCCCGGAGAAGGCTGCCATCCGCGCCGCCGCCACCTTGCTGGACACCCCGCCCGATCCCAGCCGTCCTCCGGGGAGACCGGCGATGGAGTCGAGGGCCCAGTCTCCCGAGGAGACTTCTCTCATCAGGCTGGCGTCCGGCGAGGAGGGGTCCTCCGAATAGAGCCCGGGAGTGTCGGTCAGCAGGATCAGCAGATCGGCCGAGACCAGATGGGAGACCAGCGCCGCCAACCGGTCGTTGTCTCCCACCCGCAACTCCTCCACGCCCACCGTGTCGTTCTCGTTGACCACGGGAACTATGCGGCGTTCCAGCATGCTGGAGAGGGCAGTCCGGGCGTTGAGATAGGGAGTCCGGCTCGCCAGCACTCCCCGCGTCAACAGCACCTGGCCGATCACCAGCCCCCGCTTGGCGAACTGGGCGGCGTACATGCCCATCAGCCGGCTCTGTCCCACCGCCGCCGCCACCTGCAGCCCGGCCAGATCGGTGGGTCGGCCGGCGAGTCCCAGGGCGGGAAGCCCCGCCGCCACAGCCCCCGACGTGACCAGAACGGTGGGGTACCCCGAGGAGAAGGCTCGGGCCACATGTTCCACCACCCGTTCCAGGGCGGCCGGATTCAGGCCTTTGGCCACTTCGACCAGGCTGGATGAACCGATCTTCACCACCAGTACGCCTCCGGGGGCAATGGGCCGCCTCATTCGGGATGCTCCCAATCGGGATCCTCGTACTGAAGTTCCACCCCTCCGATCCGAACCGTGTCGCCGTGGCAGGCGCCGGCTTCCCGAAGCGCCTTCCCCACGCCTATCCGATCCAGCCGGGTGGACGCAAGCCGGGCTGCCTCGGGAGTCTCCAGGTCGCCGAGAGCCACGGCCCGCTCCGCAGCCATCCCCACCACGGTCCACCCCCCGTCGACCCGGGTAACCTCGAAGCCTCGATGGTGAGGGCGGTGCAATATGAAGCCCTCCCGGGGAGGGGCGGTCTCCCGGGCCCTCGCCACCAGTTCCCCGACCCTGCGCAGAAACGGCGCCAGCCCGGACCCCGTCACCGCCGAGATCAAGAAAGCGCCGGGGATCGCCCTGGCGACCCCGTCCGATTCCTGCAGGTCGGCCTTGTTGACCGCAACAACCCGGGGACGTTCCACCAACCGGGGAGAGTACCTCTCCAACTCGCCCAGGAGGACATCCATTTGGGCGCCGGGCTCCATCTCGGCCAGCGGCGAAGGGTCGAGCATGATCACCAGCACAGAAGCCCGCTCGACATGACGAAGGAACGTGTGCCCCAACCCCTTGCCCTCGGCCGCACCCTGTATCAGCCCGGGAACATCGGCCAGGGTGAACTCCTCATCGTCAATCGACACCACTCCCAGGTTTGGAGTGAGGGTGGTGAACGGGTAGGAGGCCACCTTCGGCCGGGCGGCCGACACCCGGGACAGAAGGGTGCTCTTGCCGACATTCGGGAAGCCCACCAAAGCGGCGTCGGCCTGCAGTTTCATCTCCAGCCGGAACCATCCCTGGCGTCCCTTTTCGCCTTCCTCGCTCACCGCAGGAACCCGATGTTGAGGGCTGACCAATCCGGCATTGCCCCCCCCCCCCCCCCCCCACCCCCCCCACACCACCCAGGTGGGGGGCGGCCACCACGGAGGGCGCAGCGCCCC
>VXSV01000129.1 GCA_009837815.1 Acidimicrobiia bacterium | reverse complement strand
GGTCACCGTCCCCTACTATCCTGTGTGGAACCTGGAAGGAAGGACTGAACGGGATATGACAGTCTTACAGGCTCTCTCCTGCACACTCAGACCCCTGTCGGGTAGTTCCTGCTCCCACAGTTGGGACGATTACCTGGATGGGGCTGCTGATGCCCTCTACTTTGATGGCGAAACCGAAGATGACCAGCCGGTGCCGTTTGGTCCGGAAGGATTTCGCGCGGATGCTCTTGCTATTCAGGGTGACTGGGGCAACATCGGCCGATATCTTCGCTCTGCCATGGAGTCATTGGAGCATTGACCGCACCTGACAGGTCGTCTGATCAGCCATCTTCAGGCCACTCGGAGACGGGGGTGTCATTGCAGGTCGGGAGTCATTGGAATGCTCCCCTCCCTCACCCAAATGACTTTGAGCACTACGAGCGGGTCCATCCTGGGTCGGCCGACCGGATACTCCGCATGGCTGAAACAGAACAACAGGCGCGGATTCACGCCAATGAGGCACGGGAACGCCGCTGACGCACAGGCATGCGGTTTGGTGTGCTGGTGCCTCTCTCGACCCTTGCGGCCGCAATTTTGGCGATGCTCTTGGGAAGGTCGCCTGACGGGATCATCCTCGGTGGGCTGGCCGTTCTTGTGCCGGTTGTCAACGCCATTCTCCGCAGAATCGGATCTAACGGCCCTGCAACATCCAATGGCACTTGATGGTCATCCATGGGAGACGGTCAAGACGGCCTCGTGAACTCTCCAGGAGGCTGCTGAAGAGAAAAGTTCACCGATGTGACGCTGAAGGGAATGGCCAACCCTTGGAATGGGCGCAGATAAGGGGCAACCAGATAGGCTATTGGCAGACGAGCCTGTGCAATCATACCCTACAGAGGCTCCGGGGGTGGGACTCGAACCCACAACCTTCGGGTTAACAGCCCGCCGCTCTGCCGAATTGAGCTACCCCGGAAAGAGTGGTCACAGACGCCGGTAAATACGGACCTGCCGGGACAAGTGTAGACGGGTGGAGCCTCAGCAAGTCCCCCTTTCTGTCCAGGTGGACGGTCTCCCGAGAAGGGAAATCCGCATTGGGTGTTTCGGCGCGTAACATCAGGACTGTCAATGAGGAAACGACTGGCGGCTTTGGGTACGGTGGTGGCCCTGCTGACCGTCGCCTGCGGTTCGGGTGAGGAACCGGAGCCGGTTTCTGTCACCGTTCCCGACACCTTGGAATGGATCACCCCCGAGGAACTGACCGGGAAGCTCTCGGCGGGCGGCGCGGCTGTGGTGAACTTCTGGGCCTCCTGGTGTGGGCCGTGCCGGGCGGAGGCGCCGGTGTTGCGCCGGGCCCATGAGGAATACGGTGAGAAGGTGCGGTTCATCGGCGTTGCGGTGGACGACGCCCCGGCCGATGCCTTCGCGTTCATGGAGTCACATGGCATTGCCTTCGAGAACTATCTGTCTGAGGGGAATCAAATGATGGCCCAGTTCGAGGCTTTCGGGATCCCCTTCACCGTGTTCACCGACACCGCGGGGGAGGTCCTCTACGTCCACCGGGGAATCATCGACGAGGGAACTCTCAGCCTGTGGAGCGATGAACTGTCTCGTCTCGGGTGATGGACCGAGTCGATTGCAATTTGCCCCTTGGTTCCAGCATTGGCGGATCAGACCTTGGGAAAACAATGAAAATGTCGGGGAAAGAACCGATGCTTTCGGGTTGCCGATGTCCCATCCCCGGTGCAAGGTGTTAGACAGTCGCATCACCTCTCGGCCTGATCCGGCGTCGTTCAGGCCGCCGGCAGGGATCAAACTCTCGAGGCCCGCTCCTTTGCCGGGACCGGCGGAGCGCGTCTCAACCAACGGAACGGTGGCGGTGGGGGTGGGGCCCGAGCGGGAGGAGAACCTGCGTGGTTTTCGCGGGTTAGCGATGGTTTTCGCGGAGTTTGGCAGGTCCGGAGGGGCGGGGCCGTGAGATGGACCTGACTGTTCTGGGACGGGCGGTTGGGGCGATGGCAGCTGCCGCCCTGGCGCTGTGGGCACTCAGGAGAACCCGCCCCGCGGTGGTGGGAGATCCCTTCAACGATCTGTCGGGCGCTGCCCTGGTGGCGATCGGAGTAGGACGTCTCGCCTATCTGTGGGCGGAGGGAGTCAACGTGTTTGCCGACCCTATCGAGTTGATCTTGGTTCGCGGGGGTATCTCCCCGGTTCCGGCCGCGGCGGGGGCCGTCGGCTTCCTGGCTTGGACCTGCCGTTCCGATGTGATTAACCGGTTGGACTACCTGGCGCCTGCGGCCCTGAGCGGTATCGCCGTGTGGGAGTTGGGATGCTGGCGGCAGGGCAATTGTCTCGGGTCACCGTCGGGGCTGTGGTGGGCGATGGCTCTGCCGGGGAGCGAACTGACCCGCCATCCGGTCGGGCTGTACGCCGGCGTGCTTTTGGCCGCTGCGGCTGTCTGGCTGCTGGTCCGGCCCCTTCCGTGGCGGGGAGCCACCGCCGCCGTGGCGCTGGGGTGGGCCGCAGCGGTTCGCTCGATTGTCCCCCTCTGGTCGGTCGGGGGTTGGTCGGACCGGGGATGGTGGTACCTGGCAGGGGCGGTTCTGGGGATGGGCGGCCTCGTGGCGGCGCGATCGAGGGCGGAGGGTCTCTGAGAAGAGTCAAACGCCATGGGCGGCCGGCCGCCCAACGCTTCCGGGATGCCGTGTGGGACGGGATTTGGGAGAGCAAGAGTGGGGAAGAAAACACTGACCTGGCACAAATGGGCTCTCGGGGCAAGGAGTTCACTTGCCGGGATACGACACCTTAGTTATTGATCACGATAGTTGGCGATGGTTCCCGCCTGACAATGAGCTCTGCTTTGAGGGCAGGCGGCCATCTTGGATTCCAATAAGGAGAGGGAACATGAAAGCAACGCTCGAACGCCACAGGCTCAACAGCACCCTGCGGAGAATCTCGGCCGCGGTGGGCACGGCTGCGCCCACGATTGTGACGGTCTCGGAGGAAGGAATCGATCTGGAGTCATTCGGAAGAGAAGCGATCATGTACTGCCGGTTGGATGCTTCGGTGGAGGATCCCGGCGCCGCAGAAGTGATGCTCCGACAAGTCGTCTCGGTGGTGAAATCTCTCCCGAACGGGAAGGTGGACCTGGAAAGCGACAACCCGGGGTTGGTCATTTCGGGTGGGGGCACCCGGGTTGTCATAGCCGAAAGCGACGAGCTGTGTGGGTTTGTCCCTCCCGAGCCGGCGGGTCATCTGGACGCCATCGACGGGGAGCTTCTGCGGTCCTCCCTGGGTGGGGTTCTTCCCGCTGCGGCTACCGACAATCATCCCATCTTCGGATCCGTGCGGTTCGACAAGTCTGAGGGGAACCTGAGGTTGGTCGCATCCGACACCTTCCGGCTGGCGGTACGGGATTTGCCGGACGTAGCCTCACCGGGTGTCTTCTCGGTCAGCGCCCGGGTGCTGAAGCGGATGCTGCGGTCCTTTGGGAAAGCATCCGAATACCGGATCCGCATAGCGGACGGTCACGTGTGGTTCTCCGTGGACGGAATCGGCGAGATGGGAGTGGTCTGTGACTGGTCCGAGTTTCCCCGTTATCGAGGATGGGCGCCGCCCTGGGAGGCCCGGATAGTGTGCGAACGCGGCCCGCTGAGGGATTTGGCTACCCGGGTGGTGGCTCTGGACAGGAAGTCGCCCGCTCCGGTCAAGCTCTCGTTCTCCCCCGGGGGCATCGAGTTCACTGCCAAGTCCCCGGCCGGGATGGTGAGCGGCTTTCTCGACGCCGAAGACGTTGCGCTGGCAGGGGAAGTGACGCTGCGTTTCAACTCCCTGTTTCTGTCGGATGCTCTTTCGAACCTGATCTCCGACAAGACAGAGATCTGTCTGGCCGAAGATCCGCTGGCCCGCCCCAAGCCGGTGCGAATCGGCGACGGACGCCACTCCGAGGTTTGGAACCTGGTGATGCCCATGCGCGCCGGCTAAAAGGCCACAGGCCCCGACGGCGGGCGTGGGGATTTCGGCTACGGCAAGGCCGCACCAGTTAAAGTCGAATAGCGAAGATGGCGGTGTTCCCCGAACTCCCGGACAGCAGGTTCGGGATCATCTATGCAGACCCGCCCTGGGACTACCGGGGACAACTGCAGCACGCCGGGCTAGGCTCGGGAGACACCGGGGGTGCCGTCCGGCACTATCCCACCGTGGGGCTCTCCGATCTGAAGAAGCTCGATGTGGCCGGGATCGCCGAAGACGACTGCCTCCTGTTCCTGTGGGCGACGAACCCTCACCTCGACCAGGCGATCGAACTGGGAAGGGCCTGGGACTTCCAGTGGGCCACGGTGGCTTTCGTGTGGGACAAGGAGCGGGTGAATCCGGGGTTCTACACCTTGAGCCAATGCGAGCTGTGCCTTGTCTTCAAGAGGGGTCGGATACCCGCGCCGCGGGGAGCGAGGAACGTCCGGCAGCTGGTGCGCAGCAAGCGGGGCTCCCACTCGGAGAAGCCCACCGAGGTCAGAAGGCGGATCGAAGCCATGTTCCCCACCCAGAGAAAGATCGAGTTGTTCGCCCGCGAAAGGGCCGAGGGGTGGAGCAGTTGGGGTTTGGAAGTCGTGGATCCTTCGGAAGATCCCTCCACAGATCCTCAGTCGAGACCGTAAAACCTTCTGTCCTCGCATCCCGGAGCTTCGACCCCGTGTTAATCTCCTAGAACTAAACGATAGGTTCCCTTCTAGCCGACAAGGAGAGACGAGGTCGCCGGCGAGAGGAGAGAAGAATGGATCCGATGTATTCATCTGTGAGCCCGCCCCGCTATACGGCAAAGGGCAGGCTGGAACGAAAATACTACGAGCGGGAGTTGCGCAGACTGCAGGAAGAGTTGGCGATGCTTCAGAGATGGATCGTCAATCGGGGTCTCAGAGTCCTGGTGATCTGTGAGGGACGCGACGCGGCCGGCAAGGGAGGCGTGATCAAGCGTATAGTCGAACGACTCAATCCCCGCGTGTGTCGGGTGGTGGCCCTGGGGGTTCCTACCGAGCGCGAGAAGACACAGTGGTATTTCCAGCGATACGTGGCCCATCTGCCGGCGGCGGGAGAGATGGTGCTCTTCGACCGCAGTTGGTATAACCGGGCGGGCGTGGAGCGGGTGATGGGGTTCTGCACCGAGCAGGAGTATCAGGAGTTTCTGGTGACCTGTCCCCAGTTCGAGCGAATGCTGATCCGCTCCGGCATCCAGATCATCAAATACTGGTTCTCGGTGAGTGACGAGGAGCAGGAACGGCGGTTCCAGGCGAGGCTCACGGATCGCCGGCGCCGGTGGAAGCTGAGCCCGATGGACCTGGAGTCCAGGAAGCGTTGGGTCGATTACTCAAAAGCCAAAGACAATATGTTCGTCCATACCGACATCATCGACTGTCGCTGGAATGTGGTGAACGCCGATGACAAACGCCGTGCACGGCTCAACTGCATAACCCACCTGCTGCGCAGCATCCCCTACCACGAGATGGATGTACCTGAGCTCAGTCTTCCGGAACGGCAGAGCGGGGAGGCGTACGTTCGGCCGCCAATCACCGAACAAGCCTTCGTTCCCGATCTCTATGTGCCACAGCCAGGATCAAAGACCAAAAGGCCGAAGAAGGAGCGGGACGTCTCCGAAACGCCGGTCTGACCCCGGACCTGTAGACATCGCCACGGGCGAGTTGATCGATCGGGTTGCCACCGGGTTTGGCGTGGCCAACGTGATGTTCCTAGGCGCTGCCGGGCCGCGGCGGGTTCTCCACGCCAGCAATGGTGCAGTTGACATGGGTGCCTGGTCATAGCAGTGGGACACCCGCCCTCGAATAGCGACCGCAAAGAGTCGGTTGTCGTTGTCGGCGCCGGCATATTCGGTCTGGCAGGAGCATTGGAGTTGGAGAGGAGGGGATACGGCGTCACCTTGGTCAATGCCGGTCCGATACCCCATGCCTCTGCCGCATCCAATGACGTGAGCCGGATGGTGAGGATGGATTACGGAGCCGATCGGCTGCACTGTCGTCTGGGAAGTGAGGCCATAAGCGGTTGGCGCCGGTGGAATGCGCGCTGGGGACGGGACCTGTACCACCAGGACGGCCTGTTGTTCCTCAGCAGCAGACCGTTGGAAGAGGAGGGTTTCGAGGGACATTCCTACCGCACCCTGTCCGAGGAGGGTTGGTCTCCGGAGAGACTGGGTTCAGAGGAGATCGCCACCCGGTATCCCGGATGGAATGCCGACTACTACATAGACGGCTATTTCAACCAGAGGGGCGGTTGGGCAGAGGCGACTGCGGTTGTTTCCCTGCTTGCCGGCGAGGCCAGGGCCAGGGGCATCTGTGTGAAAACCGAGGCGGTGGCGGAGATAGCACGGGGGAGCGGGCGGGTCACTGGGGTGATTGCCGCCGACGGGACGGAGATCCGCGCTGATCGGGTGGTGGCGGCGGCCGGAGTTTGGACTCCCTCGCTGCTTCCGGAGCTGGACGGATTCATTCGACTGTCCGGCCAGCCGCTCCTCTACATCAGGCCGGCCGATCCGGAACCATTCCGACCACCTCGGTTCCCGCCCTGGGGGGCGGACATCGCCACCACCGGCTGGTATGGTTTCCCCGCCAATCGGGAGGGGATAGTCAAGATCGGCGTCCACGGGCCCGGGTATTCCGTGTCGCCCGACGCCCCGAGGGTGCCGCCCGGGGACGAGGACGAAGCGCGCTGCCGGGACTTCCTTTCCCATTCCCTGCCGGCCCTGGCGGACGCTCCGCTCCATGCTGTGAAGATGTGCGTCTACACCGACACCTTCGACGGAGACTTCCTGATCAGCCGCCATCCGGGAACCGAGGGTCTGACAGTGGCGAGCGGCGGCAGCGGCCACGGCTTCAAGTTCGGCCCCGTCCTGGGTCGACTCATCGCCGACGCAGTCGAAGGGATACCCAACCCCTACCTGGACCGCTACGCATGGAGGTCCGTGGGCGACCCGGCCACCGAAGCCTCAAGGTACGTGGGTGAATAGCCTGATCCAGGGCTTAGCCTGGATCCACCGGTGGGTTTGGTGTGGGTGTGGGGTTAATGCAACTTCGGTGATCAGACCCTGGCAACTTTCACTGATCGTCAAAGGAAGGGGAAAAGAAGAACGACGCGGCGGTTCCCTGTATATAGCACGCCGATTTTGATGACGCTGCTATCCGCCCATTCATGCACATCACGGACACATCCCCGGTTTCTAATAGAAGGATTCCTCCACCCGCCGTCAATTCGCACAGGTAGGTCAATCCTCTGCCCCTACCCTGGGGTTTGTGCGTGGCTGATGTGACACCCCTGGCGAATGCTTCCACCGGAGGCCGGCCAAGAGCTGCTTCGACTCCTACCCCGTTGTCCCTCACATGCAAAGCCATGCCGTTGTCGCCGGATTCCAATACAACGGGAGCGGACAGCGCCCGCGACCACTCGGCGGCGTTGGCGGACAATTCCCAAGCAACATCGCATACATCCCACACTGAATACTTCCCGAAGTCCACGGCCGGGTTGTCCTTTAGGAAAAACTTGAGTTCGTCCTTTATGCGATGGGCGTCTCGGTCTTCCCTGCTCCGCCCGCGGAACACCGAATCCTGCCACAGGATCATCCGATGGCCTGGTTTTCCTTTGGCGTGGCGTCAAGTGCCCATATAACCGACTCTGCTGACATCGTATAGGTGCGGATCATCGTGTTTATTGCCTCTGGCATGAGTTCTGTGGGGATGTGCTGGGCGTTTCCCTGGTATGTGTCGAACTGCCAGTAGGCTTCTGCCCCTCGGTGCCCGGCGGCCAGCATCAGGTTCGGCCACCATCCACCCAAGTGGGGTCGGGCGCCCGCCAATAGATCGCAAGGCAACAGCGGATGGGAGCGGGTTTTCCACAGTTTCCCCCATCGTTCCCACTCGAAAGGACTTTCCTGTATGGTCGCCTCCGCAACCGCGATGCTTTTCGCCTCCGCGTCTTCGTGGTCTGCGCAGGGATCGGGGGTTATCACAGGCCAGACGGGTTCAAGCATCAGACATGGAGGATAACGCCCCCAAGTGGGGGACCGGGCCTCGTTCGAATGCGGAGACCATCAGGCGGGAGAACCTCAAGACAACCTCATACCTGGACCGCTACGCCTAGAGGCCCTTTGGAGAGTCGGCCACCGAAGGTGCCCGGGTACATGGGACAGATCAGGCCGGGTTGGAGTTGCCCTTGGTGTGGATCACGAGATCGTCAGGGTCATAGCCGAACTCTTTGAGGAATAGGCGTGCGCGCTTTACCTTGCCAAGCGGCATTAAGGTTGGTATCCACCCAGTGGTCGCCTGCTTTGTGCTTTGCCGCTCCCCGGTTGAAATCTTGTTCCCTGGTACTAATGTATTGACCTTTTCTGGTCTCTTTGTAGAACGGTTGAGCCTTTACTCGAACATCAAATCCCTCAGAATGCCGGGCCTGCAATACCTTAATCACTTCTACCAGAACCTCCTTATAGTTCTTCGCGGGAAGCGTGTTCCCAAATAAGGTGGCTCCTTCGAAGTTCTTCTTCGTCTGGTCTGCCTTGAAACCGGCTCCCGGCTTCGAACACGGAGTTGTCTTGGGTTGCGCCGCGCCTGAATTGGTTTGCGGCTCCTGGTGCATTTCGGCCGAACTTGGCTGTGCAGACAGACTGCGTGCGATAGCCGTTGAGACGAGCGGACGAAGGAAGGCGAGGTTCGTCTTGTTAAGGGGTTTGATTCCTGCTTTCCTACCTACCAGTCTCAGGAATTCCTGAGATGGCGTGGCCAGTTCTTCGGCCACGATGCAATTAATCCGAGATTGATACCGTTCGTTCCTTGCCTGGTGATGTACTCCGTCCTGGCTGATCTCCTGTCTGGCCAAGCTTGTCAAATGAGAAAGGTCGTTTTCGGTGATGCTGCGAATGTCAATTCTTCGGTACGGCTGCGAGTCCATTACGTTGGGCTTGTTGAGGTCGGTAAAGAGCCAGTAATCAACCCCATTGGTGAGGATTCCGGCTACTGCCGCGGAAAAAGTGAAATATGAGCGCAGTTGCTTGGTTTCCTTGTCGGACAATTTGAGGCCGGCCCGTTTGGCTTCGACAGCGATTGTGGCCCTTGTCTCCCCCCTCAGCACATAGTCGATCTTGCCGCCGAGATCGGTCAGCTCCTCAAGGGTGACCTGCTCGGGGTGGGTGGTGTCGTATCCGAGCGACCTCAGGAATGGCTCGATCAGGCTGTTCTTGGTTCGAAGTTCGTTGTCTGCAATGTCGGGAAAATCGTCAAGCCTCCCTGCGGCTTGTCCGGCGCTGTCTCTGATCTTTTCCCTGGACATGAGGCCATTGTATACCGTCACACCCTTCAGATTGTGAAAACCCGGTGGCCCCTCCTGACTTTGCCTGGGCTGATTCCCAGGTCTATCCGACCAGGGTGCGTCCCATTTGGCGGGACATGGCGACCAGGTTGTCCTGGGAGTCCCAGATGTAGCAGTCCTCCTCGAAGGCGCCTTCGAGTAGATGGCTGGAGGCCAGATCGATGGTCAGCCATCCCGGATGCGGACGGGTTCGGAAGTGAATGGTCAACTCCAGCGTCGGCGCCCATCCGTAGTGGCCCAGTTGGAAGACGGCGGGAGGGAAGCCGTCGGCGAACACCGGCACGGACATAAGGTCGGGTGGGCGGCCATCCTCAAAACGCATCCGGCCCCGGGCCTCGGCCCTACCTGTAGGTCGACCGGCGGCCCCCATAGCCATGTCGGAGGGCATCAGGAAGTCGAACCGCTCGATGAAGGTGGAAGCTCCTCTCTCCTGAGGACCGCCTTGCATCTCCGAGTTCTCCGGCAGGATCGGAGGCGGACGCAGGGGACCGCTGGGACCGCTGAGCGCGGACAAGTCCCCCCAGGTAATCAGGGACGTAACGGTCACTCTGCTGTTCTGGACGAGTTCGACGGCTGTCACCGAGAGGCTGCGACCCCGCTTGATCACCCGGCTTGCAACCGTCGCCTCACCCGGCTTGGTCGGTCCCACGAAGTGGCTGGTCATCGAGAGCGGGTCGGGGTGGGACACCTCCTGTCCAGCGGCCACCAGGCACAACGCCATCAGGTAACCGCCGTTGGGTACTCCGTCGATGTTCCACATGGGACTCACCCGGGCGTTCCATTCACCGTGACCCACCGGGGTCAGCGCCTCTTGAGTGTCGGCGTCGAAGAGATACTCGATCATGGTCGCTTCCCGCCGCGGTCTGGTGTTTCGCCGCCGGCCCCGGGCGGGCCCGCGATCAGCCTAACCAGAGCTGGACGATCCACCCAACCGCCAGTCCGTATGCCCCGGCCACCACGTCGTCGCCTGTTATGCCCCAGCCTCCCGGAAGCCGTTCCGCCCATCTCACGCCAGGAAAGCCGGTCTTGGTGATGTCCACCACTCGAAACATCACCCATCCGGCCACCCCCCCGGCCAGACCCAGAC
>VXSV01000147.1 GCA_009837815.1 Acidimicrobiia bacterium | reverse complement strand
GCCTTGGAGCGGGAGTTGGACATGGTTTCCTTCCAGGCCGATGAGATCGAGGCTGCGGGGTTTTCTCCCGGCGACGACGCCCGGCTTGTTTCCGATGCCCGTCGTCTTCGCAACCGGGAGGCTCTGCGCGCCCATCTGGGCCGGGCGGGAGAGTTCCTGGCCGCGGCGCGGGAGTCTCTCGGGGAGACCTCGGGGGAGCTGGGTGCGGCCCTGGCGCTCGATCCGGGCCTGGGGGAGTTGATGGCGGCGGTCGACTCGGCCGAACAGTTCATGGAGGACGCGGCTTACCAGGCGGAGGGCGCCGCAGAGAGCCTGGACATCGACGCCGGGACGCTCGAGGAGTTGGAGAGACGCCTTGCCCGGCTGGGAGATCTCCGTCGCAAGTACGGGTCGACCCTGGAGGAGGTGTTGGAGTTCGGCGCCCGGGCCAGTCGGCGAGGAGAGGAGATCCGGGAGATGCTTCTGACCGCAGACGACCTGGAGGTCGATCTGGCGGCCTCGGAGGGAGAGGTCCTCCGCTGGAGCGAGGCGCTGTCGGCGGCCCGGCGGCGGGCGGCCCGAGGGTTGGCCGAGACCGCATCGGGGCACCTCCGGGGACTGGGCTTCGGAAGGCCGGTGCTCGGGTTCGAAGTGTCCGACGCCCCGGCCGCGGCGCACGGCTGCGACCGGATCAGGTTGCTGTTCGCATCCGACGAGCGGCTCACGCCCGGGGAGGTGGGAAGGGTCGCCTCGGGAGGGGAGTTGAGCCGCCTGGTGCTGGCGTTGCGGCTGGCCGGCGGGACCGGGTCCGCTCCCACGATGGTCTTCGATGAGGTGGACGCCGGGCTGGGAGGCGCCGTGGCCCTCTCCCTGGGAGACAAGCTGTCGGCGGTCTCGCGGGGCACGCAGGTGCTGTGCGTCACCCACCTTGCCTCGGTGGCCGCCTTCGCCGATCAGCACTGGGTGATCGAGCGGGAGGGGGCCTCCGCGTCGGTGGGTCCGGTCGGAGGCGAGGAGCGGGTGGCGGAGCTGTCGCGGATGATCTCGGGCGACTCCGACAGCCGACCAGGACGAAACGCCGCCCGGGAACTGCTGGAGTCCGCCGCTTCCCGGAGGGGATGATCGCCCGACGTCACAGTCGCTCAGAACCCTGCAGAGCGTGCAATCTGAAAGTAGTACTTTCAATTTGCGCGGGATCTGGTATATTTGGGATGGAATGATCAAGCGCGAGATCACCCCGCATTTAACCAGATTGTTCCAACAGTACCCCTTCGTCACCGTCACCGGGCCGCGGCAGTCCGGCAAGACGACGCTTTGTCGTTCTACCTTTCCCGACCTGAAATACGCTAATCTGGAAGCGCCCGACGTCAGAGACTTCGCCGAGTCGGATCCTCGGGGATTTCTCTCTCAGTTCGGAGAAGGCGCCATCCTGGATGAGATCCAGCATGTGCCCGAACTCCTCTCCTACCTGCAGGTTATGGCCGACGAGAAAGGCACGAACGGTCAGTTCGTCCTGACCGGGAGTGAACAATTCAGGCTGTCGGACGCCATAGGCCAGTCGCTGTCGGGCCGGACCGCTCTGCTCCGTCTTCTGCCTCTATCCATGGCGGAACGCCGAAGGATGGGCGCAGGCGACGGCGTGGACGCCGTTCTCTATTCGGGGTTCTATCCCCGGATATTTGATCAGAACCTCGATCCACGGCAGGCGCTCGGGGACTACTTCGAAACCTATGTGGAGCGCGATGTTCGCCGGTTGGGTGGGATCCGCAACCTTTCGACCTTCAGGCGCTTCGTCCGCCTATGCGCCGGCCGGGTCGGCCAGTTGGTAAACCTGAGTTCCCTGGGGTCGGATGCCGGCGTCTCTCACACGACTGCGCGTGAATGGCTGGCAATACTGGAACGAAGCTACATCGTCTTCCCGTTGCGGCCCTACCACGCCAACATCGGAAAACGACTCATCAAGTCACCCAAGCTCTACTTCTACGATGTCGGACTGGTCAGTTACCTGATAGGCATTCAACTCGCCGAGCAGCTGGCAACTCATCCGCTGAGGGGGTCGCTCTTCGAGAACGCGGCCGTCGTGGAGGCTCTGAAGTACCAACTCAACCGGGGTCGTCGCTCCAACCTCTCCTTTTTCCGTGATGCGAGGGGTTTGGAATGTGATCTCTTATTTGAGACCGGCCGGGGAGTCGGCGCCATTGAGATCAAATCGGGCTCCACGGTGGCGTCCGATTTCTTCCGCTCCCTCCTTAGCGTTGCCGAACTGGTCCCCGAAGTGGCGTTGAAAGTTGTTGTCTACGGGGGCGCCGTCCGTCAAGCCAGGAGCGACTGCGAGGTGGTGCCGTTGGCTGATTTGGCCGCAATGCTCGAGCGGTTCGACATCGAGCACAGATTGGATCCCTTTGCTGTGAGGCGATGAAACCTCAGGCGGCCCGCACCCGGACCGGGGTCGCCTAATCTCTGAGGAGATGAGCTTTGTGTTGGTCAAAAACGAGCCCCCGGTTACCCGGATCGTGCTCAATCAGCCCGGTAGGCGCAATCCCCTGGGCATGGAGACCATACGGCAGGTGATCGAGGCGTTGAACGGCCTCGAATCCGACTGCCGGGCGGTGGTGATCGCCGGAGAAGGGCCGGTTTTCTCGGCGGGACACGACCTGAAGGAAATGATCGAACCCGAACCGGGTTTCGTGGAGGAGTTGTTCGACGCCTGCACCGAGATGATGCTCACCATCCATCGCATTCCCCAGCCGGTGGTGGCCCGCGTGCACGGCCCTGCGTATGCGGCCGGATGCCAACTGGTCGCCTCCTGCGACCTGGCGGTGGCGGTGAACACGGCCACCTTCGCCACCCCGGGAGTGAAGATCGGGCTGTTCTGCTCGACTCCCATGGTTCCCCTCAGCCGGGCCGTGGGACGAAAGCGGGCCCTGGAGATGCTCCTGACCGGCGACCCGATCGACGCCTTCGTTGCCCGGGAGTGGGGCCTCGTCAACCGGGTGGTGAGCCCGGCGGAGTTGGACGACGCCGTCGATGCGCTGTTGGAGCGGATCACCGACTCCTCTCCGGCGGTGGTGGCGCTCGGCAAGGCGGCCTTCTACCGGCAGGAGGAGATCGCCGAGGAGGACGCCTACGCCTACACCAAGGGAGTGATGGTGGCCAACGCGGCCATGGACGACGCCCAGGAAGGGATGGGCGCTTTCGTGGAGAAACGTCCCCCGGTGTGGAGCGGGAGTTGAGCCGTCCGGTCCTATCTCCACCGTTTCACTTCAAGGCGTCCGATCCGGTGGAGACAAGGGGGGCTTTGTCGAAGACTTCTACTACAAGGTCTTGCGAAAAGACCCCTGGGAGGGAAAGGGCAAGGAATCTGACTGAGTGTGGTATCTTTGCCTAGCGTGCCGCCAAAGCTCACGCCTCGAAGATGACCCGGTATGTGTTTATCACCGGCGGGGTGGTCTCCAGCCTCGGTAAGGGAATCACCGCCGCCTCCCTGGGTCGGCTACTCAAGAGCCGGGGTCTTCAGGTCGTCATCCAGAAGCTAGACCCCTACATCAACGTCGATCCGGGGACCATGAACCCCTTTCAGCACGGAGAGGTGTTCGTAACCGACGACGGGGGGGAGACCGATCTGGACCTCGGTCACTACGAGCGGTTCACCGGCGAGCATCTGCGGCAGCTCTCCAACGTGACGTCGGGGTCTGTCTATCTGGCGGTGATCAGAAAAGAACGCCGCGGCGCCTACCTGGGCGACACCGTACAGGTGATCCCCCACATCACCAACGAGATCAAGTCTCGAATACGCAGGCTGGGCGAGGAGTCCAACGCCGACGTGGTGATCACCGAGGTGGGAGGCACGGTCGGCGACATCGAGAGCCTTCCGTTCCTCGAGGCAATCCGGCAGTTCGGCAAGGAAATGGGCCCGGACAACATCGCCTACATCCATGTCACCCTGGCGCCGTTCCTCAAGACATCGGAGGAAATGAAGACCAAACCCACCCAGCATTCGGTGGCCGAACTCCGCTCTAAGGGAATCTCCCCGGATGTGATAGTGGTCCGCTCCGAACAGGCCATCGACGAATCCATCCGCCATAAGATCAGCCTGTTTTGCGACGTTCCCCCCGAGGCGGTGATCAGCGCGTCGGACACCGACAACATTTACCGGATGCCACTCCTCCTCCATGAGGAGGGCCTGGACGAGGTGATCTGCCGCCGCCTCTCGCTGCACACCCTGACGCCGACCCTGGACCGCTGGCGGGAGATGCTGGATCGGATGGATTCGGCGGCCGACCCGGTGCGGGTCGGGATGGTCGGAAAGTACGTGGACCTCCCCGACGCCTACGCCTCGGTGGTGGAGGCCCTTCACCATGCGGCGGCGGGGGTGGGAAGGAAGCTGGAGATCGAGTGGATTCTGTCGGAGGACCTCACCGGGATGCTGGTACCGGGAGTGCTGGCCCACCTGGACGGGATCGTGGTGCCGGGCGGCTTCGGAGGACGGGGGATCGAAGGGAAGATCGCGGCGATCGCCTACGCCCGCCGGGCGGAGGTTCCCTTCCTGGGCCTGTGCCTGGGTTTGCAGTGCGCGGTGATCGAGTTCGCCCGCAACCGCCTGAAGCTGGACCGCGCCAACAGCACAGAGTTCGACGCCGACACTCCCCACCCGGTGATCGACCTGATGCCCAGCCAGGAAGGAGTGGAGGACAAGGGGGGAACCATGCGGCTGGGTCTCTATCCGGCCAGCCTCGCCAGGGGATCGTTGGTGCGCAGTCTCTACCAGGCGGATCTTGTGTACGAGCGCCATCGGCATCGCTGGGAGGTGAACCCGCGCTATCGGCGGGCCCTTGTCGAGGGGGGAATGGTTCTGTCGGGGGTGTCTCCCGATGGGGTGCTGGTCGAGTTCATCGAGCTGCCTTCCCATCCGTTCTTCGTCGGCACCCAGGCACATCCGGAGTTCCTGTCCCGCCCCGACCAGCCTCACCCGCTTTTCCTGGGTTTCATGGAGAAGGCCGCAGCCCGTCGACGCCAACGGGACGACCAGGCTTCCCGAGCGGAGGTGGCCACCCCCCGGTGCCGGTGAGCTTCCGGCTGCTCGGGGTTCACAACGTGGGGCGGGGGAGGATCCTCACCTGTCAGAGGTTGGCTCTGCAGGCCGGAGGGGGCGCAACGGTGGTCCGACGGGCGTCAAAGTCTCAATGATCAGGCAGATGGCGGCAGACTTTCCCGCGGTGGTGGAAAACTACCTGGCGTCCCTGGCTTTCGAGCGAGGCCTGGCGGAGAACACCGTCATGGCATATCGGAGGGACCTTCGCCAGTACCTGCAGTTCGTGGGTGAGGATCCGGTTGGCGCCGCCGCGGTCGGCGCCTATGTGGAATGGCTGGCGGACCTGGGCCTCTCACCGGAGTCGGCGTCCCGGAAACTGGCGGCGGTGAAGGGCTTTCATCGTTTCTTGTGCGAAGAGGAAAACGCCCCGAGTGACCCCACCGTCGGGATAGCGGCCCCCAAGCGAAGGGCGCGTCTTCCCAAGGCGTTGACCACCGATGAGGTGTTCGCCCTGCTGGACGCCCCGGCGAAGGACACTTTGGCGGGACGGCGCGACTCGGCTCTTCTGGAGTTCCTGTACAGCACAGGCTGTCGAGTGAGCGAAGCCGTGGGCCTCGACCTCGGGCGGGTTGATGTGGAGGAGGGGACGGCTCGGGTCACCGGCAAGGGATCGCGGCAGCGGATCACCTTGTTGGGCGGGACCGCTCGCATGGCTCTCCGCAGTTGGCTTCTCGACCGCTTGGAACTGGCCGGGGGACGAACCGACGCGGTGTTCCTGAACCTGCGGGGCAGCCGCCTCAGCCGCATCGGCGCCTGGGGGATCGTGAAGAAGGCTGCGATTCGGGCCGGGCTGGCTTCCGAACGGGTCTCGCCTCACGTTTTGCGGCACTCGGCCGCCACCCACATGGTGGAGGGAGGCGCGGACCTGCGGGCCGTGCAGGAGATCCTAGGACACGCTAGCCTCTCCACCACCGAAGTTTATACCCGTATATCCCCCGGGTACCTGCACGAGGTTTACCTACTATCTCACCCTAGAAGCCGATGACCGACATTGACCTTTCCCAAGCCAAGACCGAGTTGATCTCCCACCGCCAGGGACTGGTGCACCAACTGAACGAGTTGGGCGCCACCGAGGCCGGGGAGTTGCGGCGCGGGCTGAACCAGGGCGACGGTTTCTCCGACGCCCCGGCGGTGACCGCTGAACGCACCGAGCGTCTCGGAGTCATCCAAACGCTGAAGAAGCGCCTCGACTCGGTGGACCGCGCCCTGTCGCGGGTGGAGACCGGCCAGTACGGGATCTGCATGCTGTGCGGTAAGCCGATCGGCGCCGCACGCCTGGAGTTCCGTCCCGAGTCGGTCTATTGCGTTTCCTGCAAGTCGACCCGGGACTGAGGGGCGTTGCCGGGAACCTGGGGGCATCTGGCCAGGCGATACCGGGAGGGGGTCTTTTCGACTCCGCTCGGCCCGGCTGAGTGGAGTTGGGTGGAGAGCCTTCTGACAGATCCTGAGCGGGTGGCGTTCCGTGAACAGCCCACCGCCGATCAGCGGCACGGGTACCAGGCAGCCCGTGCCGCGGAAGCCATCCTGGGATCGGACCGGACGGGGGTCCGCGCTGCGCTGCTTCATGACATCGGCAAACGTCACGCGCGCCTGGGGCTGGTGGGCAGAGCGCTGGTCTCGGCAGCCATCCGCCTGAAGGTCCCGCTGTGGCGGCGGGCCCGCACGTATCGGGATCATGGGCGGATCGGGTCTGAGGAACTCGCCGGGTGGGGAGCGGAGGTCCTGGTGGTGGAGTTTGCCCGCAACCATCACGACGTCCGGCCCCCCAGCATCGAAGAAGCGGTGTGGGAAGCCCTGTGCGAGACCGACAAACCTCATTAAAGGGCCGGGTTTCCGATAGCATCCCGGCTGAAGTGAGTTCCAGCTATCAGATCTGCACGGAGGCCTACGAGGGACCTATCGACCTCTTTTACGAATTGGTTGCGTCGGACCGCATCGACCCCGCTGCTTTGAGCCTGGCTCGGCTGGTTGAGGGTTTCCTGGAAGAGATTTCCGATGCAAGCCCGGTGGATTTGGATCACGTCAGCGAATTCCTCCTGGTGCTGGCGCTGCTGTGTCGGTTGAAAGCGCGGCGGATGCTGGGAGCCGGCCTCGACCCGGGCGCCCAGGATCTCCCGGAGAACCCCGACCGCGACCTTTGGTTCCAACTGGCCCGTCTGACCTTTGAGGAGGCGACAGCAGAGTTGGTTTCCCGTCTCAGGGAGCGGGCCGGTTTCAAGGCCAGGGAGGCGGGTCCTGATTGGTCCAAGATGAATTCGGCCCCCGAGTTGGCGTTCTGTCTCGACCCGGGGGACCTGGCCCGGGTGGCCACCGACATTTTGGCGCGGGTCTCGGCCATCCCCTATCTGGATCACCTTCCCCTGGATATCCCGGACCCCGCGCAGGTGAAGGCGGAGCTGTGGCGTCTCATCGGGGAGGTGGGAGACACTTCTTTTCACAGTCTGGCCGGCGGCTGCGGTGACCGGATCGAGATGACTGCCTGGTTCATGGGACTTCTGGAGTTGGCCCGGGAGGGGAAGGTGAGCATCTCCCAGTCCACGCCGGCAGGCAGGATCCTTGTTCAGCGGGGTCCGGTTGCCGGTTCGTTGGCCGCCCGGGTGTGATGGAACTGACCACCGCCGCCGCGTTGGAGGCCATTCTGTTCGTGGCGGAAGCCCCGGTTTCTTCCAAGCGGCTGTGCGAGGTGCTGGGAATCGAACGGTCCGAACTGGACCGGGAGGTCGTCGCTCTCTCGGGTCGGCTCGAATCGACCGAACGGGGTCTGCGCCTGGAACGGGTGGCGGGGGGCTGGCGTCTCTACACCCGTCCCGAACTCTCCGGGTACCTGGAGAGCTTCGTGAGCCGATGGTCGATCAACCGGCTTTCTGCCGCCTCCCAGGAGGTGCTGGCGGTAATCACCTATCGACAGCCCGTGTCGAGAAACCAGATAAATGAGATCCGCGGGGTGGACTCCTCATCGTCGCTGCGCACCCTGGAGAGGATGGGCCTGGTGGAGGTAACCGGGCGTTTGCCGGTCCCCGGCCATCCCGCCCTGTACGGGACCACCGAGCTGTTGTTGGAGAAGCTCGGTCTGGACAGCCTTGAGGAGTTGCCTCCGCTCTCCGACCGCGTCCCCTCCCCGGAGGTGATGGATGGCCTTGCCACCCGAACGTCCGTCTCCTGAGGGGCCTGTCCGGCTGCAGAAGGCCATCTCCGCCGCCGGTCTGATGTCCCGGAGAGCGGCGGAGGATCTCATCGCCGGAGGCAGGGTGACCATCGACGGTCGGCGGGCCCGTCTGGGTGACCGGGTGGACCCGGCCGAATCGGTGGTGAAGGTGGACGGGGCGCCTCTGCCGCTGGCCCCGCACCTCGTCACCTATCTTCTGAACAAGCCCCAGGGCGTGGTCTCCACCACTTCCGATCCGCACGCGGCGGAGACGGTCGTGGACCTGGTGCCCGACTACCCGCGGGTGTGGCCGGTGGGACGCTTGGACCGCCAGAGCGAAGGGCTCCTGATCCTGACCAATGACGGAACGCTGACCAACCTGGTGACCCATCCCCGCTACGGGATTGCGAAGACCTACCGGGTGTTGGTGAAAGGGACGCCCCGGCCGGCTGTGGCTCGTCGGCTCACCGAAGGAGTGGTCCTGGAGGACGGTCCGGCCAGGGCTCTCCGGGCCCGGCTCGTGGACCGCACCGCCCGAGAGGCGCAGTTGGAGGTGGTGATGGGTGAGGGACGGAACCGGGAGATCAGACGGATGATGGAGGCGCTGGGTTATCCGGTACTGCGGTTGGCGAGGGTGGCGATCGGCCCGCTCCGGGACACTTCGCTCCGCCCGGGCGGATGGCGCCGACTGGCCGGGCCGGAAGTCGCCGCGCTTTATCGGGCGGCGGTGACCGAATAGTCTCGGAGGTGATGGACAGCAACTTTCCCCCGGTCATGGAGATCGCCGCTCGCAAACGGCCGGTCCGGGCGGTTGTGCGTCCACCGGGTTCGAAGAGCATCACCAACCGGGCGCTGGTCGTGGCGGCGATGGCCGGAGGGGGCGCCAGTCGACTGGAGGGGCCGCTGGAAGCCGACGACACCGAGGTGATGCGAACCGGGCTGCGCAGTCTGGGTGTGTTGATCGACGACGCCGACGATCCTTGGCTGGTGTTGGGAACCGGCGGCGAGTTCTCGACCCCCGAGGGGGTTTTGGACGTGGGCGCCTCCGGCACCACTGCACGCTTTCTCACCGCGGTGGCCGTGCTCTGTCCCGGTGAGGTGACCATCGACGGCACGGGGCGGATGCGGGAGCGTCCCATCGGCGATCTGGCCTCCGCCCTGGGCGAGGCGGGAGTGGAGGTGCACACCCGCGGCGGATACCCGCCCCTGACGGTGGGAGGGGGAGAGTTCCGGGGAGGTCAGATCACCGTGGATGTCTCCCGATCCTCCCAGTTCCTCTCCGCGGTGCTGATGGTCGCCCCGATGGCCCGGGAAGAGACGGTGATCCGTACGCGGGGCGATATGGTCTCGGGGCCCTATGTTCAGACCACCTTGGAGGTGATGATGGCCTTCGGGGCGGCGGTGGAGCCGGAAGGTGGGGCGTTTCGGGTGCGACCGGACGGTTACCGGTCTTCGACCTTCGAGGTGGAGGCCGATGCCTCGGCGGCTGTCTATCCGATGGCGGCGGCGGCCATCACCGGGGGAGTGGTGGGCATTGAAGGTCTTTACCCCGGATCGACCCAAGCCGATGTGGGCATGGTGGAGGTGCTGGCCGAGATGGGGTGCTCGGTCCGATGGCAGGGCGCCAGGCTGGTGGTGGAGGGCCCTCCGAGCGGCGCCCTTCGGGGGGTGGACCGGGACATGAGCGGCATGCCCGACGCGGCGTTGGGGCTCTCTGTGATGTGCCTTTTCGCCGATGGGCCGAGTCGGCTGCGAAGGCTGGGCACCCTGCGCCTGAAGGAGACCGACCGGCTGGCCGCCCTCGCCACCGAGATCTCGCGGGCCGGGGCAGAAGCGGTTGTGGACAGAGACGATCTCCTGATCCGGCCCGGGTCGCTTCGCCCCGCACGGTTCCGCACCTACGAAGATCACCGCATGGCCATGTCGTTCGCTCTAGTGGGGCTCCGCCAGGAAGGAGTGGAGATCTCAGACCCCGGGTGCGTCACCAAGACCTGGCCCGGATACTTCACCATGCTGGAGAGCCTGTGAGCGCCGGCGCAGGCCGGTGGCGGGGTGTGATAGCCATAGACGGTCCGGCGGCTTCGGGGAAGAGCACGCTGGCGCGGCGGCTGGCAGCAGAGCTCGGGCTGGCCTGGCTTGACACAGGGGCGTTCTACCGGGCGGCCGCCTTGTCGGTCATCCGAGCGGGAGAGGACTTCGATGACGAGGAGGGGGT
>VXSV01000156.1 GCA_009837815.1 Acidimicrobiia bacterium | reverse complement strand
GCCTCCCCACCGGGAGGGCATGAAGGAAGTCGAGGCTCTCCTCCACCCGAACCCGCAGCATCCCATCGGGCTTGGCCTCCTCCGAAGCCAGTTTGGCCAGGGTCTTGTTGACCGCGATCCCCACCGACGCCCGCAATCCGGCCTGGCGACGGACTCGGTCTCGCAACGCAGACCCCACCTCGGTGACCCCCCGGTAGTGGTAGCGAAGACCCGAGACGTCCAGGAAAGCCTCGTCCACCGACAGTTTCTCCACCCGGGGCGTGAATGATGCAAACACGGCGAACACCTCTTCGGAAACCTCACCGTAGTGGGAGTGGTCGGCAGGAACCACCACCAAAGCCGGGCAGAGAGCCCGAGCCCGGGTCATGGGCATCGCCGAGTGGACGCCGAACCGTCTCGCCTCGTAGGAAGCGGAGGCCACCACCCCCCGCCGTCCGCTTCCTCCCACCACCACCGCCCGATCCCGCAGACTCGGGTCGCGGCGGCGTTCTGCCTCCACGAAGAACGCGTCCATGTCCACATGAAGAATCGGCTCTCGAAAAGGCGACGCGCTCACCATCATGACAGTACCTATAGGCTGGGTCGAACATGGCGGAATTGGTTCATCTGGTGCGCCACGGCGAGGTGCACAATCCCCGGCACCTTGTCTATGCGTCACTGCCGGGTTTCCGCCTCAGCCGTCGAGGCGTGCGACAAACCCGCCAGGCCGGCGGCTATCTGGGCGGCCGCCCGCTCACAGCGGTCTGGTCGTCACCGCTGGAAAGAGCCTTGCAAACCGCTGAAAACCTGGCGACCCCCCATCGCCTGGAGGTCAAAGTAATCCCCGATCTGGTGGAATGGAAGCTCATGGACCGCTGGGCGGGACACCGCTGGGAGGAAATACCGGAACTGTTTCCCGGCGAGATGGAGGCCTATCTCCGACAGCCCACTGAACTTGCTTTCACGCCCGAGACGCTTGTCGATTTGGCCGAGAGAATCGCAACGGCGGTCCGGCGGGCGGAGGCGACCGTGACCGATGGAGAGGTGGCGGTGGTCGGACACCAGGACCCCATCCAGGCCGGGCGCCTGCTGCTGACGGGGCGGAGTCAAGAAAAACTCTTCCAGGACCGCCCCGAACACTGTTCGGTCATCACCCTCCGCCCGGGTGACCCCTGGCGGGAGATCGGGGTGTGGAGCCCGCCCTAGCCGATGAAGGCGTCGGCGAAGATCAAAGAGACGATGGTCATCACCTTGATCACGATGTTCATGGCGGGACCGGAGGTGTCCTTGAAGGGATCGCCCACCGTGTCGCCGATCACCGCAGCCTTGTGGGCGTCCGAGCCCTTGCCGCCCCGCGCTCCCGACTCGATGTGCTTTTTGGCATTGTCCCAGGCGCCACCGGCGTTGGCCATGTAGATGGCCAGCAGGAATCCGGTGACCAGCGCCCCCGCCAGGAAACCTCCGAGGGCGGAGGTGGAGATGAATCCGATCACCAGGGGAAGAGCCACGGCCAGCACCCCGGGAAGCACCATCTCCCGCAAGGCGCCGCCGGTGGCTATCTCCACACAGCGGGCGTATTCGGGCCGCGCCTGGGGTTGTCCTTCTCTCAGGCCCGGTATCTCCCGGAACTGTCGTCGCACCTCTTCGATCATCGTGAAGGCGGCCCGTCCCACCGCAGAGATCGTCAGAGCGGCGAACAGGAAGGGGAACATTCCTCCCAGGAACAACCCGACGGTCACCTCGACCGAGACGATGTTGATCACCTCCAGATCCACCGCACGGGTGAAGGTGGCGAAAAGCGCCAGGGCTGTAACCGCCGCCGAGCCGATCGCGAATCCCTTCGCCACCGCCGCGGTGGTGTTGCCCAGGGAGTCGAGGGCATCGGTGGTTTCTCGCACCTCCGGGGGCAGATGGGCCATCTCGGCGATCCCGCCGGCGTTGTCGGCGATCGGTCCGTAGGCGTCCACTGCGATGGTGATGCCCAGGGTGGCCAGCACGCCTATCGCCGCCACGGCCACGCCGTAGATCCCACCGTCGGAACCCAGCGCCCACTCCCCTGCCGCGAAGGCTCCCGCAATCCCCGCCGCCACCACCAGCACCGAGTATGCGGCCGACTTCTTCCCGACGGCCACGCCGGCCAGGACCACGGTCGCCGGGCCGGTCTCGGCCTGCTGGGCGATGTCTCGCACCGCCCGGTAGTGGTCGGAGGTGTAAATCTCTGAAATCTTTCCGATCACGAAGCCCACCGCCAAGCCGATCACCACCGCCACCCACAGCCCGAGCGGCTGAACCTCGGAGTGATCACCGAAAATCCAGAAGGAGATTCCAAGGATCCCCAGCGCCGCCAGGGCCATGGACGTGTTGGTCCCCCGGTGGAGAGCCGAAGCCAGGTCCGAGTCGCTGCGGGGCTTGACGAAGAACGAGCCGATGATGGAGGCCAGCATCCCCACCGTTCCCACCGCCAGAGGGAAGACAATGGCCTCCAGTTGGTAGGAGGCGTTGACGAACACCAGAGCCGCGAAGGCGATCGGCGCCACCAGGGATCCTACATAGGACTCGAAGAGGTCGGCGCCCATCCCCGCCACATCCCCTACGTTGTCTCCCACGTTGTCGGCTATCACCGCCGGGTTGCGGGGATCGTCCTCGGGGATCCCCGCTTCCACTTTCCCCACCAGGTCGGCGCCGACATCGGCCGCCTTGGTGTAGATCCCTCCCCCCACCCTGGCGAACAGGGCGATCGATGAACCTCCCAGCCCGATGGCCGCCACGATATCCACTCCCCGGGCCACCTCCAGCCCCCCGGCCTCCACGAACACCATGTAGCCGAGCGCCACGCCCGCCAGTCCCAGGCCGGCCACCGTGAATCCCATCACCGCCCCACCCCGGAAGGCGAGTGGAAGGGCCCGCTGCACGCCACCCAACCGGGCCGCCTCGGCGGTCCTGGAATTGGCGGCGGTGGCCACCCTCATGCCCACGAATCCCGCCGCGCCGGAGAGAGCCGCCCCGAACAGGTAGGCGACCGCTCTCAGCCATCCGTCCTCGAGCACCAAGCCGATCAGGATGAACATGGCGACCACGAACACCGCCAGCCATCGGTACTCCCTCCGCAGGAACGCCATCGCCCCCTCCCGGATGGCCTCCGAGATCTCTCGCATCCGCTCGTTACCCCGGGGAGCGGCCAGGACCTGGCGGGTGAACAATATCGCCAAAACCAGCGCGGCCAGGCCCAAAACCAGGGCGGCGATCAAGAAAAAAGACTGATCCATGGGGGAAATACCTCTCCTCGGAAAATCCGAAGGTCTGCTTTGCGTGCCATCCGCCAGTTTAGGAAAGGGCATGTGACCCAAACGTCATGCATGTCGGGCACGGCATCCTATAGAACGGCGCGGCCCACGAACTGGGTGATCACACCTCTGGCATCTGAGTACCATGACCGACATGGCAGAAACCCGCATCGGCCAACCCCAGGGTGACAGACACATTCCCCAGGCAGAGGACCAGGAAGAGCGGCGATTGTGGGACAGAGTGGAGGGATACGAGGAGGATGATGGCTATTACGAACGGGAGGACGCCTTGTTCTGGGTGCCCCATCAGCAAGGACCGGGGAAAATGGTGCAATTCGACGGGTTTACCGCCACCATTGATGACATCATCACCCAATGTGGCTATCGGGAGAAGGACCGGGAGTGGCTCACCGAAGTGCACCGACGCTCTATGAAGAGCTTTCTCAAGTCCTATCGAGGAGTGATCAACGGACGAATCCCTCTCTTGGAAGAGGCCTAGGTAAACCTAAGAACTCCGATTTAGGTGCCTGAGCACTACTGGCCTTCCCGCCGCGCACAGGCGGCGCAACCTTACGGGCGGGTCGAGTTCACCACCTCACAGTTTGCCATGATGGGGGTTTCTTTGAGTCCCGCCCGTTGAATACACGTCCCCATAGAGATGCGCGCCGTCGCGGCCCTTCAGCTTCGAGTAGGTCGGCAGGTTCATGCGATGAACCGGCGGGCACTGAGAGAAACACCGGTCAACCCAAAAACTCACCTCCCATCCGGTGTGCCGCTCAATGATCCGATTGTCGCACACGCCAATCGGGGACGAAAAGTAGTCAGATGGGGGCCGGTTGCCATAGTCCACCCGGCACGCGTCCACCTTCGTCGGCAACGTAAAGGTGTAGCTCTTGTTCCCGGTAAACGACAGGCAGGGTTGCGGGTTGCCGTCCTCGCACCATCCCATCACCGAAGTCGGGGCCTTGTAAACATACCGGCGGCCCTGCGAATCCTCACGCGAATGGTGAACCACCGAGCGTTTCTGCCGGTAATACAGGAAAATGGGCTGCTCGTCCAGTTTCGGTCCATATTGTCCATCTTGAAAACCGAAAGAGCATTCAATCCGCTCCGGCCAATACCGGCACCTCCATGACATGTGGCTGTACGCGTTGCCGCCGACTAGTTCTTGTGCAGCCTCCACCGGAGGGGGGGGGGCTTGCTGCAACCGCGGGGACAGCCACCGCCAGGGCTGCGGCCAGCAGGGTAAATCGTCTGATAAGTCGGGTCATCGTTTGCCTCCTCGGTGTACTTGCGGCGGGTCCGGCCGGTTGCCCTTGTCGCAGACAGACAACGCTTTCAACAAGCCTAGCCACAGCCGCTGATCGGCGGTTCTTCTCCTCTTACTAATATAGTGTCGCTTCTCTCTTACTAATATAGTGTCGCTTCTGATGAATCACACCGGGTTCGGCCATTGGGGCTGGGCGGTGTTGACTCCCGGCAAGTACCTGGAGGGACTCTTGGATGAGCACAGCGGGATGCCGGCGCCGGCCCGGTAGGAGGCCGGGCCGGGGTGACCTCAGCCGGTTTGTCGTCGGGAGCGGATGTGGTCCAGGAACCGGCGGCGACCAAGGGTGTTGAGAACCGATTCCGGGGTGGCCCATCCCCTGCGGGCGTTGGCGGCTCCGTAGGCCATTCTCTTCAGCTCGGTTACGTGGTGGGAGTCGGTGGAGATAACCAGCTTCACCCCTGCCGCCACCGCACGGCGGACCACCTCCGGGGAGGCGTCCAGTCGGTCGAGGGCGCCGTTGACCTCCAGCGCCACTCCCCGGGCGGCCATCTCGTCCAGGACAGGGTCCAGCTCCAGTTCTATCCCCGGACGCCGCCCCAGCATCCTCCCGGTCAGGTGCCCGATGGCCGAGACCGCCGGATCGGCAATCGCCCGCAGCAGCCTTTCGGTCTGCCGGCGGGGCGCCAGGTCGTAGTGGGAGTGGACCGAGGCCACGCACCAGTCAAAGCCCAGCCGGTAATCGGCGTCGTAATCCAGGTCCCCATCCACGCCTATGTTCAGTTCGCAGCCGAACAGGAGCTCGATCTCCGGATAGCGCTCCCCCAAGCGGGCGATCTCCCGACGGTGGGTTTCCATCTCGGCCCGGGACAGGCCGTTGATGGCCAGGTCCTCTCCGTGGTCGGTGATCGCCACGTACTCCATACCGGCGCCGATGGCCGCCTGCACCATCTGTGCGGGCGAGGACCGCCCGTCGCCCGACCGGTCGGTGTGGAAGTGAAGATCGCCGCGGATGTCCCCCGTCGCAACCAACCGTGGGAGCCGTCCTTCGAGGGCCGCCTCTATCTCACCGGCGTCCTCCCGAATCTCGGGCGGCGGCCAGTCCATCCCCAGCGCCGCATAGATCTCCTCCTCGGTCTCCGAAGCCACCGGAAGATCGTCTCCTTTGCCGAACAGGCCGTACTCGTTGAGAAGCCGGCTCTGTTCCATGGCCAGTTGCCGGAGCCGGACGTTGTGAGCCTTCGAGCCCGTGAAATAGAGCATCGCCGCTCCCAGTTGGGAGGGAGCGACCACCCTGACGTCCACTCCCAGCCCGTCCCGGGTCAGCACCGAAGTCTTGGTGGTCCCTGCGAGCAAGGTCTCTTCCACCAAGGGGTGGGCGGCCACCGTGGCGATCACTGCCGACCGGCGCGAAGGGTCCGCCGCCACTACTAGGTCAAGATCCGCCACGGAGGATCGAAACCGGCGGGCGCTGCCGCATATCTCCACCGCCTCCACTCCATCCAATAACGAGAAGTCCCGGCGGAGTGTCTCTGCGACGTCCAGGGCGGTGACCAGCGGAGCGCGCCGGTCCTTTCCCGCCAGGCCGAGGCGCTCCACGGCCCGGGCGATCTTGGCCTCGCTGGTCGCCCCCAATCCGGGAAGGTCCCGGAGCCGATGGTCCGCCAGCGCCGCCAGCAGGTCGTCCAACGACTCCACTCCCAGTTCCCGGCGGATCATCTTCACGGTCTTGGGGCCCAGTCCCGGTATTCGGGTCAACTCCCGAAAGGCCGCCGGATACTTCGAACGCAGGTTCTCCAGGCGGGCCACCCGGCCGGTTTCGCAGAACTCGGAGATGCCGGCCGCGATGCTCTTGCCGATCCCCCCGATGCCTTGGATTTCACTCTGCTCCAGCTCGGCCACGTCCCGTCCCAGGTTCTCCACCGCCCGCCGCGCCCGCTCGTAGGCCCGCACCTTGAACGACTGCGGCGAGCCCTCGTCAAGGGTGGTGAGCTCGACCAACTCTCCCAGCATCGCCATGACCTGTCGGTTGGACACCATAGAAGAAAACGTAACAGACCGGGCTAGGCCCGGACATTCATGAAATTGACAGGCGCCTTGCTGGTCAGGTTGCCGTCAACAGGGCGCCGCATAAGCTCAGCACCATGCTGAGGATCACGATCACCCCCATTACGACGACCCAGCGGTGGGTCTTTCTGACATACCGGGCCACTTCCTCAGGCGCTCGTTGTCATTCATCCTCGTTCCTTCCTTGGGGCATGGGTCGACATCCCCCAGGTGCTATTGGTCAAACCGAGGATATACCCGGCAGGTGCTCTGTTCCGGTCCGCTTTCGGCTCACCCGCTCCCGGCGTAGGGGATGAACTCCGCTCCGGATGTGGCGAAGACCGTCACCTCCTCCCAGAGCCACAGACGAGCCGCAACGGCGGTCTCCACTCTCACGGTTCTCGGGTTCGGGCGGCGGTCTATCCGGCATCTGCACCAGACCAGCCGGGCACCGTTTGCTTCGGCCATCCGGGTGGCCGCCTGCTCGGGCGGAGAGGCGAGTGTGAAGGTAGCCGGGGCGGCGGCCAACGCCGCCGCGTCCGCCGCGGTTTGAGCCCTGGTACGAGCCGAGACCACCGCGCTGATGTCCAGCACAGCTATCCCGACCATCAGGAGAACTCCCACCACCGCAACTCCAAGTACCGCGATAGCACCGCTCTCGTTTTTCGGCGCCACCCCGACCTCAGCCCTCTCGCTGCATCACCGCACGGCTCTGGAGCCGCACCACCAGCCGGTCCAGGAGCGGGGTGACCGGCCGGTAACTCATCGAGACCACCACCGTGACGGGATGACCGACCACGTGGGCGCCGGTCACCTCCACCCTCACCCTCTCCACCATTCCGGCCGGCAGAGAGGATTTGACGGCTTGTGCAGCGCGGGCCGGGTCGGGACGGGTGGCCGCCACCCGAGCGCCCTCCCGGGCTGCGGCCTCCATCTCCAGCCGGGTGGCGGCGATCATGAAGAGTTCGGCCACCGCCACCATCACCACCAGGATGATGGGGATCACGAACGCCGCCTCCACCGCCAGAGAACCCGTCTCCGACCTCATAGATCTAGAACCCGAACCCGATCTTGCCCTTCACGAATTCAAGGGCCTTCCGGAATATGGATTCCAAGAGGTTGTCGCCGGATCCTTTCCGGACCCACTGCACCAACACAGTGGCGACAGCCACCACCGCCAGAACCACCAGGATGTACTCCACGGTGCCCTGACCCCGCTCATCGCGGTCGAACCAAATCATCATCCTGGTCCACAGAGCCAACATTCTTCCGACCTCCTTCGGTCGTCTCATTTCCCGGCGTCCGGCCGGGGCGGGGGAAGGGGGATTCATGCGCCGGTCAGCCCGCTCAGCATCTCCGCCAACCGGGAGACCACCGACGGGCCTACCAGCACGAGCAGAAAACCGGGGACGATCAGGAGCGTCAGCGGGACGGCGAGCGTGACCGGGAGGGAGCGAATGCGGGACAAAGACTCCGTCCGGACCTGGGAATGGAGGTTCTCCACATGGGTGAGGACCGCCCGTACGGGAGAGGTCCCCGAAGAGTGGGCCCCGGCCATCCTCCTGAAGAGTTCGCCGAGAAGTCCGCCACTTGCGGCCAGGGCGGTGGCCATGCCTTCCTGTCGGCTGCGACGAAGCAACCGGGCCACTTCGGCGCGTAGTTGAGGATGGGCCTCCTGGGAGGCCATCGTCAGCGCGTTGGCGAGGGACATGCCTCCGGTGAGCGGGACCACCAGCAACCGCCCAAACGCAATGATGTCCTCGTCGCCAGGGGGGTGGTTTCGGTGGGTGTAGCGCCGGAGCGACCAGCACACCACCCCCAGGCCGGCCGCCATCCACCACCACCGGAAGGGGACGGCGGCCACCATCACGAGCGCCAGGAGCCAGTAGGAACCGGCGCCGGCGGCGCCGAGGGGAATGCCGGCCAGGGTCAAGGGGAGGCCCTTTTGATCAGAACCAGCATCACCGCCACGCCCAGAGCCAGCAGAGTGATCCCTGCCACGGTCAGGAGAGTTGAAAGAGGGTTGGTGGAGAGGCTCCTCGACATGCTTCCGCTGAGAATCCGGTAGAACACCACCAGCACCGGTATTCCCACCACAACCACCGCCGAGGTCTTGGCTTGGGCGGTCGCCGCTCTTCTTTCCTGTCGAAGTTCGTCCTCTTCCAAGGCCAGAGCGGCCGCGGAGTCGAAGACCTCCGCCACCCGTCCCCCGGTGCGGTCTGCTACTCGGAGGGCTGCGGAGGCCAGAGAACCATGGACGGGCATTGCTTCCTTCACGGCCTCTGATATTCGATCCAGAGGGGTGCCGGACGCCACCAGTCGGCGGACCGGCCGGAAGTCGAGCCGGGACGACCGCCGGCCCGCCGCCGCCATTGCAGAGCGGACCCCCAGACCGGCCCGGAGTTCCCCGGCCACACCCAACAACACCTGCGCCTCCTCCGAACATCCGCTTGTCTGCCTTCGCACCCGGCGGGCCTCGACCAGAACCAGTGCTGCTACCAGGGCGATCACCAGCCAGGGCTGCAGAATCGCCAACGCCACCAGGGTCACCAGCCGCCAGTCCATACCGTTGATCAAAGCCCATCCCACCACCAGGGTCGCCACTGCGTTCATGGCCGTTCCCTACGGTGTTCGATGGCCGCCACCCGTCGCCGACCTCCCTCTCTCTCCACCTGGATGACGACGTCGATGGCCGAGTGGATCTGGGAGCGGATCGCCGAGGGGGACAGGTTTCCCCCTCCCGACAGCGCCAGTGACTCGAGCCGCCAGATCGCTTCGGCGGGGCTGTTCGCATGCAGCGTGGACATGGATCCGGAGTGACCGGTGTTGAGGGCATTGACCAGGTCGAGAGCTTCGGGGCCCCGGACCTCTCCCACCACGATCCGGTCGGGACGGAGGCGGAGGGCCGATCGGATCAGTTGGCGGAGTGTGATGGCGCCCGCACCCTCGGAGTTGGGGGGTCTGCCCTCGAGGCGCACGACATGACCCCGGAGTCGAAGTTCGGAAGCATCCTCGACCACCACCACCCGTTGCCCTTCATCCACCAGCGCGGAGAGAACGTTGAGGAGGGTGGTCTTTCCCGAGCCGGTGCCGCCCGAGACCACCAGGTTCTTTCTCTCCCTTACCACCGAGGAAAGCTCCTCGGCCTGCTCGGGAGTGACAGAGCCCAACTCCACCAGGGCGTCCAGGTCTTCAGCCTGGGGGATGAACCGTCGCACCGCAACAATGGGGTGATCGACCGCCGCCGGAGGGATGATGGCATGGAGGCGACTCCCGTCGGCCAACCGGGCGTCGACCATCGGCGAGGCCCGGTCGATGCGGAGGCCCAAGGGTGCGATCACCCTTTCCACCGCGGCGATCACCGCTTCGTCGTCGCCGAAAGAGATGGCGGTGCGTTCCAGGCGACCGCCTCGTTCCACCCACACGTCGGAGGGGGAGTTCACCAGCACGTCGGTGACGTCCGGTTCCCGCAGGAGTTTCTCGAGCGGCCCAAGGCCTATCAGGGAGTCCACCACTCCCTCCACAACCCGTGGGTTTGCCAGGGGCGCTTCGGTGGCCAACACCTTCCTGACGTGTCGGGTGAGGGCCGGTCGATCGGTTGGAAAGTCCGAGAGGAGAATGGTGTCCACCAGTCGGTCGATCAGCGCCATGACGCCTCCCATACCTGTTCCCATGCTCTCACCCAGCGCCGGGGTGGGAGTGCGGCGCCGGTGAGCATACCCTGGATGTGGGATCGCCCCAGTGGAGGCAGCACCACTCCCCTGAGCCGGGGAGGAGGTCCCGGGAACAGCGACTGGTAGACGGCGGCGCCCGCCAGGGAGGGATGGAGAAAACCGGGCAGGAGAGGCGCCACCGGCACAACCGGGACGTTGAGGAGAGCGGGGGGAAGACCCTGAGCGGCCCCGAACCGCAGCACTACCGCCGGCCATCCCGCCACCAGAGCTTCTATAACGTCTTCGGCCTCCCGAGGATGAACGGAACCGTTGGGCAGTACCGCCACTCCGGGACGAAGGGGACGGAGATCGGAAAGCCTCGGCTGGCTGACGACCAGTTTGGCGAGGGAGGTCGATCCCGGATAGGAAGGCGCTTCATCATCCAGGTCGACCACCAGCGCCGTCCCCTGGGCGGACGCCAGACCCAGCGGGGCCAGGGCATGCAACACCGGGTCGACCGCACATCGGATTCCCAGCACGCGATAGCGCCGGTCTTTGCTTGGCTTACGGCTCCAAACCATGCCATACACTGTTCTCCATCAATTGCCGGCAGGGCAAGCCTTCGCTGCCATAGTTTTTCGCGCATTGCCTTATTTATCGTTGTTTGAGGTCTTGTAGAGGTATGCAAGGGGTGGTTTGTCACAGCCCTTTGGCATATTGGTGTGTATGGAAACAACAGCTGTTGGGCGTCGGGTCGCCGATCAGGTGCGGGTGGTTTTGCCGGCCCGGCCGGTGGGAGACGCCACGTCGTCCCAGCTCCAGGATTGGTTGAAGGCCACGTTCCGGGTGGAGAATCAGATAGCGGGGTTCCGCACCGGGGTCCTGGCGGAACTGACCCGCCGGAAAGGCGTC
>VXSV01000113.1 GCA_009837815.1 Acidimicrobiia bacterium | reverse complement strand
GGTTAATACTCAATAGAACGTTCTGGGAAGGGAAATCTTGGTGTAGGCGCTTTTTCAGCGCGCTACCCGCTCCGCCAGTTGGACGGCGTTCAGGGCCGCTCCTTTGCGGAGGTTGTCGCCCACCGCCCACAGGTTGATCCCCCCGGGCGCTCCCACCGTCTCCCGTACCCGGCCGACCAGGGTGCTGTCCCGCCCGGCGCTGTCGAGAGGGGTGGGAGGGATGTCCTCCCAGACCTCCACTCCGGGAGCGGCGGACAGGACTTCCAGCGCCTCGCCCCGGTCGAGGGGGCGATCGAACCACACCGAAGCCGCCAAACCGTGTCCGACCATCACCGGCACTCTCACGCAGGTGGGCTCCACGGTCAACTCCGGAAGGTCGAGAATCTTGCGGGACTCGTTGACCAGCTTCCACTCCTCGTCGGTATAGCCCCGTCGGTCCTCCGACCCTGCCAGGGGCAGCACATTGAAACCGATGGGCCGGCTGTAGACCTCGGGCCCCGGATCGGTCCACCGTCCCTGTGCCAGGGCCGCCGGGTCATCTCGGAAGTGCTCTATCTGGTCGGACAGTTCGGCCATCCCCTTGTGGCCCGAGCCCGAGACCGACTGATAGGAGGTGGCCACCATCGAACGGAGTCCTGCCGCCCGGTGGAGAGGGGCCACCGCCATCATCAGCACCATGGTGGTGCAGTTGGGGTTGGCGACCATGCCGTTGTGTGACTGCAAGGCATGGTCGTTCACATCCGCCACCACCAGCGGAACCCGGGGATCCATGCGATATCGGGACGAGTTGTCGATCACCACCGCCCCGGCTTCTACGAACCGCGGGCCATGGGCCTCCGACCGGGAGGCGCCCGCCGAGAAGATCGCAATCTCGACGCCGGCGGGATCGGCCTCATCCAGGTCCTCCACTTCCACCTTGCCCCAAGCGGTGGAGACCTTCTTTCCGGCCGAACGAGCCGAGGCCATCAGCCGCAGTCGGCCAACCGGGAAATCCCGTTCGGCGAGGATGTCGAGCGCGGTCCGGCCCACCGCTCCGGTGGCGCCCACCAGGGCAAGGTCGACGCTCATGCCCCTCGTTCCTCCCGGATCAGGGGTGGTCGAAACTCGCGATGGAGCGCCTGCACGGCCCTCTGCATCTGGGATTGTTCCACCACACAGGAGATCCTGATGGTGGAGGTGGAGATCATCTCGATGTTGATCCCCGCTTCGCCCAGCGTTCGGAATACCCGGGCCGCTACGCCGGGTTCGGTCTTCATTCCGGCTCCAATCAGCGAGACCTTGGCTATGTCGTTGCGGATTTCCACCCCGGACGCCTTCACATGCCGACCCACCAGCCTGACCACCTCCTCGGCCCAATCCATGGAGCTCTTGGGGATGGTGAAGCTTATGTCGGACAGGCCCTCTCGGGAAATGTTCTGCACGATCATGTCGACGTTCACGCTCGCCTCCGCCAGCGGTTCGAAGATCGATGCCGCCACGCCGGGTTGGTCGGGGACTTCCCGCAGGGTGATCTTCGCCTCTGAGGAATCGTGGGCGATTCCACTGACTATGGCTTGTTCCATGCGCTCCATCTCGGTGGCCTTTCTAATCCAGGTGCCGGGTGAATCCGTAAAGGAGGATCGTACGTGGATGGGGACGCCATATCGACGACCAACCTCCACCGCCCTGGGGACGAGCACTCCCGCTCCCCCGGCGGCCAATTCCATCATCTCCTCATACGAGATCTCTTCCAGTTTCTGCGCCTCGGGGACTATCCGGGGGTCGGATGTCATCACCCCCGGCACGTCAGTGTAGATCTCGGCGACGTCTCCCCCCAACGCGGCGGCCAACGCCACCGCACTGGTATCGGAGCCTCCCCTTCCCAGGGTGGTGATCTCCTTTGATCGCGGATTGACCCCTTGGAACCCGGCCACGATCACCACTTTCCCTTGGGCGAGATTGTCGGTGACCCGAGCACCCGTTATCCCCTCTATCTTGGCGGCGCCATGGGTGTCGTCGGTGAGAATCCCGGCCTGACTGCCGGTCAGGCTGACCGCCTCCACGCCATGGGCGGCGATGGCCATTGCGGTCAAGGCGATGGAGATGCGCTCCCCCGCGCTGAGCAGCATGTCCATCTCCCTGGCCGGCGGGTTGGGGTTCACTTCCCGGGATAGGACCACCAGGTCATCGGTGGTGTCGCCCATGGCGGACACGACCACCAGAACCTGGGCGCCTGTCCGCCGGGCCCCAACCACCCGGGCGGCCACGCTTCGGATGCGGTCTGGCGTTGCGAGAGAAGACCCGCCGAATTTTTGTACGATCCGCGTCATACCAGGAAGGGGAGGGAGATCAACAACCCCATGTTACGGCCGGGCGCCCGGCCCTCAGGAACCCTTTGGCTTCCGGCGGTTGATGGTGGCCACCGGATGCGTACAATGTTTCTCGAGAGCCCACACCGGCCACCCGACCGATCGGCACAGGAGAATCCGTTCAGGTGAGCAAGGCAAAGCGACAGCGTCAGAAGGCCGCCAAGGCGGCGCGTCTCCAGGCTGAGCGGAAGAAGGCGTCCCGGAAGGAGAACCTGAAGCGACTGGGGATCGGGGTAGCCATGGCCGTGGTCTTGGTGGCGGTGCTGGTGACCTGCAGCGTGCGGGACAACGAGTCCACCGAGACGGTCTCCTCGGACTTGTCCGCCGACTACCGGGAATACCGGGAGAAGCCCACCGCCTGCGGAGCGGACGCGCCTCCTCCTCTGCAGGGTATGACTTTCGGTGACTTCGTCACCCAGGGCATCACCCCCGATTCGTCGGCGTTCGCCGTGGTGGAGACCTCTTGTGGGACGGTGGTAATAGAACTGGACACACGCTATGCCGCAACGGTAAATTCCTTTGCCTTCCTGGCTAGGGAGGGGTACTACGACGGCATGGTCTTCCACCGGCTGGTGGAGGGGTTCGTCGTCCAGGGTGGCGATCCCACCGCCACCGGGCGGGAAGACGCCGGATACGCGATCCCCGACGAATACCCGCCCGAAGACTTCCAGTACGAGAGAGGCGTGGTCGCCATGGCAAACGCCGGAAAGAACACCACAGGGAGCCAGTTTTTTTGGATGCTGGGTGACGCTCCGTTCCTGAACCCCCAATACAACGTCCTGGGTCGAATAGTCGAAGGCCTGGAAGTTCTGGATGCGATTGCGCAGGTGCCCACCGACCTGTCCTCCACGGGTGAGCAGAGCCTTCCCAGGGAAGCCATCTACATCGAGTCGGTGACAATCACCGTCGAATCCTGATCGGGCCCCTGTCATGGGGGTTGATCTGCACACCCACACCACCGCCTCGGATGGTTCCGACTCTCCGGCCGAGTTGGTCTCCGCCGCCGCGGCGTTGGGATTGTCGGCGGTGGCTGTCACCGATCATGACACCACCGAAGGGCTGGCCGAGGCGCAAGCAGCCGCCGCCCGGGTCGGGATAGAACTGGTCAGGGGACTGGAGTTGTCCCTGGAGTGGGGACCGGGCGGCATGCATTTGCTGGTACTGCTGATCGAGAACCGCGAATCGCTCTCATCCCGGCTGGTCCGGCTCCGGGAGGGGAGGACCCGGCGCAACCTGGAAGTGCTGGAGCGGCTGCGCTCCGGGGGCATGGACATCACCCTGGAGGAGGTGAGGGAAGAAGGAGGGCCGGGGACTATCGGAAGACCGCATTTTGCTTCCCTGCTGGTGAAGAAAGGCTACGCTCCCGACATTCCGGCCGCATTCGACCTGTACCTCGGCAGGGGGCGTCCCGCCTATGTGGAGAGATTCCGCCTCAGTCCGCCGGAGGCCATCGCGGCTGCTCACGCCGCAGGTGGCGTCGCGGTTCTGGCCCATCCTCTAACCCTGGGTGTGGAGGGCGGCCGGCTCTCGGCGGTGTTGGCGGAACTGTCGGAGCAGGGCCTGGACGGGATGGAGGCCTGCTACGGGGCGTACGATCCTCCAACCCGGCGAGCATTGTTCGATTTGGCCCGGAGACACGGACTGGTTCCCTCGGGAGGTTCGGACTATCACGGGCGCTTCAAGCCGGATGTCATGCTGGGAACAGGCAGGGGCGATCTGCTGGTGCCCGATGAGTTGCTCGCCGAGTTGAAGGCGGCCGGCGCCGCCCGGCGGAGCCCCGCTCCCCACCACCTGTGAAAGGCAAAGCAATGGGGATGGGGGCGGCGGCTCTGGTGGTGTCGGGCGGAGTGCTGGCGTCCAGGGTGTTGGGGCTGGGACGGGAGACTATGTTGGCGGCCCTGATCGGCGTCAACGCCGTTGGGGACGTGTACCGGGCCGCCTTTCTGGTTCCGGACCTTCTGAACTATCTGCTGGCCGGAGGGTATCTGACCATTACCTTCGTTCCTATTCTTGCCGCCCGTCTGGCTGTGGATGATCCTGAGGGCGGCAATCGGGCGTTCGTGGCGGTCTTCAGGGTGGTGACCGGTTTGACCCTCCTTCTGACTGCGGTGCTGATGATCTGGACGGGGCCGCTGATCGAACTGATCTATCCCGAGCTCTCCCCGGACCAACTCGGGGAGGTGACCCGGCTCACTCTGATAGCTCTGCCCGCCCAGGTCTTCTTCGTCGGGGGATCATTGCTGATGGCCTACCAGTACGCTCACCGGCGTTTTCTGGTCCCCGTCGCAGCGCCCATCGTCTACAACCTGTCCATCATCCTCGGAGGGATGACGGGTGGGATTCTGGAGGATCCGGTGCCTGCGGACGGCTTCGTGTGGGGCGCCTTGGTGGGCGCCGCGGTCGGGAACTTCGGGCTGCAGTGGTTCGGGGCCAGGCGGGTGGGCCTCCGCTTGGTGAGAGGCGTGGAGTGGAAGCATGGGGCGGTTGGGACCTATCTGGCGCTGGCCGTCCCGTTGATGGTGGGACAATCGGTGGCGGTCCTCGATGAGCAATTCGTCCGGTTCTTCGGACAGTTGACTCCCGACGGAGGGATCTCGGCCCTCTCCTTCGCCCGGGTGCTGAACATGGTTCCGGTGGGAATGGTCGCTCAAGCGGCGGGGGTGGCAGCATTTCCGTTCCTGGCCTCGCTGGCCGCCTCGGGTCGCCGCTCGGAGTTGGTCGACACCACCTTGCGCACCGCCCGGATGACCCTCTTTTTGGGCGCCGGGGCGGCGGCGGCGGTGCTGGCGGTGGGAGCTCCCGGAGTGAGGCTGGTGTTCCAATGGGGAGCGTTCGGTTCGGCCGATTCGGCGGCGGTGGCCCGGATCTTGGCTGTCTACGCCCTGGCAATTCCGGCCTGGGGTGTTCATCAGGTCGTCTCTCGTTCCTTTTACGCCGAGCGGCGGATGTGGCCGCCGGTGGCGATCGGCACTCTTGCCGCGGCGGCCGCCGTCCCGCTCTCCTTGGCCTTGGTGTCCCTGCGGGGAGCGCCGGGACTGGCCTGGGCCAGTGTGATCTCGATGGGTGTCTACACGGTGGCGCTGACCCTGTACTGGCTGCGCGGGCAGGATGGGGGAGGGAGGAGTCTGGCTCTGGGGCTGGTCCGGTCGCTGGTAGCCGGCGCCGCCGCGGCAGGGGCGGGGTGGATGGTGGCCGGATGGTTCTCCCCGGGCCGGGCCTGGGACGTCACCGAGGCGGCGGCGGCTTTCGTCGTGGGAGGTTTGGTGGTTGCGGTGGTCTTCTGGGCCGTCGCCCGGTTGTTGGGAGACCGAGAACTGCAGGGACTCTGGGAAGCCAGGCGGCGGGCCGCATCCGACGACTCTCCCGGTATCGAATAGCCGACCCACCCCGGGCCGGGTCGATCCCCGACCACCCCTCGCCGGGTTCGAAAGACCGGTCAGTACATACGCCCGACGGAGACGGCGATCGACACTTCTATGTCGCGGATGGCCTGCGCCATGGCCTGTCCGATGAGATCCATCTGGCGCACTTGGGCGATACGCTCCGACGCTCTGTCGAGCTCACTTCTGGACAGTAACTCCTCGAAGATCCCGCACTCATCGACCAGGCAGATGAGCATCACGTCGCGGGGGTCGGGGATCTCGTCGCTGAAGAGCACCCCCATGAGCCGCAACTTCACCTCACGTTCGGCCCTGCCGTCGACGGTGGGGTAGCGTCTGGTGCGAAACACCCAGAGAAAGCGTTCATCCTGGCGTTCCAGTATGCCTGCTTCCACCAGTCTGGTGAGCGCCTCTGTGCGAATGGCGTCGGCGTTCTCCACGATGTGCTCCACCCAGTGACGGGTCGGATGCGTCTCTCCCGACGCGATGTCGGCCAGCGAGGGATCCAGAAGGCTGTCGCCGACCGGTGTGGAGTCGACGAGGATCAGGTTGTCAAGGTCGGTGTCGATCCGGTTCTCCATCGCCAAATCCATCAGGACGCCACCGGCGATGGCATAGTCCAAAGCCCAGTTGGGCACCGGTACGAATTTCCCATCCTCGTCACGGAGCAGCAGCAGGAGGATTTCCTCGACGAATCTCAGCATTGTGCAGCTCCTTCCTCCTCTAAGGCGCTCTACGGCGTTGTCGCGGGCGGTCGGTTCGTTGCGCCGGGGGACCGGCGGATCCTCACAGTGTACCTACCGAATCCCATTCGGCCGGACCCCTGGGAAAAGTGCAGCCACCGCGATCATGTTGGCCACCTGGCCCTGGCGCAGGGTGTCCTGCGACTACCTCTGGCTGCTGTTCCTGCTGGAGGTTCCAGAACCTCGCGGGAGGAAGCAGTCAGCGCATTATCCCCCGGCGCAGAGACGGTTGCAGCCATGGTTGCTCCGATGGTTTGGTGGGGGCGGTGTTCCCGTTCAGACCCGGGTCGGGGACCGGCAGGGTGTCCAGGGCGGTCAGTCGACTGGCTCGCACCCATGCGGACAGCTGTCGGTTGGTATGAGGCCGGCGCGCCCTGGCCGCCCTGTTTCTCCGTCGCATCTGCTCCATCACCGCAGAGAGCACCGCCGCCTCGTATTCTCCGGCGCCACCCTGGATTTCGAACCGTTCAATCATCGGGGGGCTCCACCAACTCGATCAGCGTCCCGGCCAGGTCGGCAGGGTGAACGAAAGCTATCCGGGATCCTCCGCCTCCCGGCCGGGGCTCGGAATCGACCAGCCTGGCTCCCTGAGCTTTCAGGTGTTCCAAGGCGGCGTCGATGTCGGCCACTGTCCAGGCGAGGTGATGCACCCCTTCTCCCCGTTTGGCCAGGAACCGCCCCACCGGGGTCTCGGATCCGAGCGGCTGGAGCAGTTGGATGAACGATCCTCCCAGGGGAATCATCGCCTCCTCCACGCCCTGGGAAGCAACGGTCTCCCGGTACAGGGGCGTTATGCCATACTTTTCCTGGTACTCGTCCAGTGCATGGTCCAGATCATGGACGGCGATGCCGACATGGTCGAGGTTCAGCAGTTTGATCAAAGTCGCTTCCTATTAGGTCCGGAAAACTCTTAGACACCGGATTTGGTCCCCGGGTTACCGAAACCGGCTGCAAAAGGTTCCCGAGGGGGAAGGACCTCCCTGCCAACTATCCTTCGCAAATGATGAGTGACAGAGACCCGGTCATGTGCCCGGTCGCTCAAACCTCCCGTAGGCGGGTAGGTGTGAAGACCGGCAGGTCTCGAGTCGGAGGAGGGAGGGATCACTTCACAGCCCGGACCGGTCGGAGCCTCGTCTCGCCGGCGTTCTGGCGATGACGCCCTCGGGCTTCGACCAGAACTACGCCCTCGAACTGGTTCAGGTGACGGAGCGGGCGGCGATCGCCGCCGCCCATTGGCAGGGAAGGGCCGACAAGGAAGCGGTAGACCAGGCGGCGGTGGACGAAATGCGACTGCGGCTCAACGCCATTTCGCTGGATGGCGTGGTGGTGATCGGGGAGGGCGAGAAGGATCGAGCTCCGATGCTCCACAACGGAGAGCGGGTGGGGAGCGGGAGCGGAGCGCAGGTTGACATAGCCGTGGACCCGGTGGATGGCACGTCCCTCACCGCGCGGGGCGGGCCGGGGGCCCTGTCGGTGATCGCGCTCGCAGAGCGGGGGACCATGTTCTCGCCCGGCAGCCTCGTTTACATGGACAAGCTGGCCGTAGGACCGGAAGCGGCCGGGGCGATAGACCTGGAGGCGCCGGTCAACCACAACCTGGAACAGGTAGCCCGCGCCAAGGGCCTCGACCTGGACCAGTTGACGGTGATCGTCTTGGAACGTTCCCGCAACCAGGAGTACATTCGAAAGATTCGCGAGGTCGGGGCCCGGATCCGGTTGATAGGAGACGGGGACGTGTCCGCCGCAATCGCCGCGGCCCGTCCCGAGACGGGCATTGATGTGCTGATGGGAATCGGAGGTTCACCCGAAGCGGTGATCGCGGCGGCCGCCATGCGTTCCATGGGGGGAGAGATCCAGACCCGACTGTGGGCGGGCACCGATAAGCAGCGGCGATACGCGGCTGATCACGGCCTGGACCTGCACCGGGTGATGACCACCGTCGACCTGGTGGGTGGAGATGAGGCCTACCTGGCGGCAACCGGGGTCACCTCCGGCGAGTTCCTGCGGGGTGTGGAGTTCGGACATGAGCGAGCCGTCACCCACAGCGTCACCATGCAGGCCAGCACCGGGGCGATCCGATACATCACCACCTACCACAGCCTGGCCCGAGAGAGACAGGATTAGGCGGACGCGGGCAACCCGGCGCCGGTCAGCGGAGACGTCGGGACCGAGGGGGATGGTCGGAGCCGTGTTCTCACAGGACCTTACGCGAACCCAAACTGTGAAGCCTTGCCGCCCGGGGAGCCCAAATCCGCTCTTCTGAGGGCTGCCAGCAGTCCGCCTGCGAAGAATCGATCCAGATCGGCGTCGGCGCCGAGCGCCTGGTCTCCGTGGTGATTGACCAGAATGCATGTGCTTCCGGCTTCCCGGGCGGCTACCAGGTCGTCATCGGTGTCGCCCACCATCACCACCCGGTGGGGAGGGATTCCGGCGGCCGCCGCCTTGATGTGACTGCCGAACAGGCCCACTTTGCTCCGGCCGGGGAGTCCCCGGAGGCCGTCGACTCGTGTGAAATAGTGGGCGATGCCGAGCTTTCGAACCAGGCCGTTCAAGGGTTGGTGAGGATACAACGAGAGAATCGACTGGGTGGCGCCGCTCCGGGCCACTGTCTCCAGCGCTCGGGACGCCTCGGACGCCAGACCGGCATGATCCAAACCGGCAGCGTATGACGTCTCAAAGCGATGGTTGATCCGCTCCCATTCGGAGTCCATGATGTCCCGCCCCAGGACCCGGCGGTAGAACAACGGCAACGGACGGGTGAACAGCCTGATGTATTCGGCCATTCCGAGAGTGGGGGCCCCTACTTCCCGGAGGGCGGCATTGACGGCGAGATGCACCTGTGGAAGGTCGTCCCACAGCGTTCCGTTCCAGTCCCACACCACATGATCGGCCATTCTCTCAACGAGGATATTGCCGAAAGACAGAATGGAAGCTATCGCCGTGACTGCGGCCGCCGGCGAAGCGACAGGGTCGCCCGAGGGGTTCTTCAGCTGAGGTGATCAGAAAGGGGCCGCTCCCAGACCCGCGACGCTCATCTTGATGAACGGACCGCGATCCGACCCGGGCGCCGGACTGATCTGAGCCGACGAGCGGACGCCGTCGGATGTCTCGACCAGAGCGGTCAGGCTCTTGCGGTCCAGGCAGGATCCTCTTGAGACGGTGAGTTCGCCTTCCCAGGTTCTCCGCTCCAAGTCGTTGATTCGGAGAGTGGAAGCGCCGATGTCCAGCAGGAATCCGTTGGGGTCCATCACCCGCAGGGTTCCCTCATAGAAGTCGCTCACGAGATAGTGAGACTAGCCGTTGTCCGCATCGGCTTGGTCAGGCAAGTTCCGGTAGTAGATGCGGCGCAGGCCCTCCAGTTCACCGGAGACGGCGCCCAGCCGATCGTCCAACTCGCGGATCTTGGAACGCAGGCGCTCATTCTCTGCTTCCAGTTGGGCGGCCCGCCCGGCGGTGGCCGCCAGTACGTTTCGTTGACGCCTTCGCACCTTTTGTTGCTTGCGCAGCGCGGTGAGCTCGGCCTGTAGTTCCATCACCATCTTCACCCCTTCCAGATTGAGGCCGGCCGAGGTAAGTTCGCCGATGAGGTGTAGTCGCTCGATGTCCTGTTGGGAATAGCGGCGGGTGCCGCCCTGGGTGCGGTAAGGCGCCACCAGACCTCGACGCTCGTAGATGCGCAGAGTCTGGGGATGCAGCCCCGACAGCCGTGCGGCCACCGAGATCACGAACACCGCTTCCTGACCACTGGTCATGCCGTCACCTCGAAGTGGGAGCGTATGTCCTCTCGGTCCAGCGCAGCGAGGTCTTCCAGGAGTCGCCGCTGCTGCTTGGAGACGCGCCTGGGGATCTCCACCCGGGCTTCCACCAGCAGGTCTCCTGCTTTGCCCTTCCGAGCGGGCGCCCCTCTGCCTCGGAGCCGGAAGGTCTTTCCGTTGGGCGTCCCGGGTGGAATGCGCAGCTTGACGGATCCGTTCAAAGTGGGAACCTCCAGGGTGGCGCCCAGGGCGGCTTCGGCGTAGGTGAGGGGCAGCACCAGGTTGAGGTGTTTACCATTCCGTTCGAACAGGGGGTGTCGCTCCACTTCGACTCCCACCACCAGGTCTCCCGCAGGCCCGCCGGATCGGCCGGGAGCGCCTTTTCCTCGTATCCGTATGCGGCCTCCGTCCTTTACTCCGGGTGGGATTCTGACCCGTACCTGGCGGCTCCGGTGGCGTGCGCCGGTCCCCCGACAGCCCGGACAGAGGTCCTTGATCGTTGTTCCCGATCCCTGACAATGAGGACAGGGTCGGCTGAAGGAGAAAAACCCCTGGTTCTGCACGGTCGTTCCCTGGCCTGAACAGGTGGGGCAGGTCTCCGGGTGGGTCCCTGCCCGGGCGCCGACGCCCCGACAGTCCCGACAGGGCGCCGGGCCTTTCACCTCTATCGGCTTGGTGACGCCCTCGATGGACTCTTCGAAGGTGAGCCGGAGCACGGCGGTGAGGTCGGCGCCCCGTCTCGCCCCTGCCTGCCGTCCGGACCTGCCGAAGAGGTCCCCGAATCCGCCCATGCCCCCCAATAGGTCTTCGAGGTTCACCTGCCCGCCGAACGAACCGCCGGGTCCGCCGCCAGCGCCCGGGAAGTGTCGGTAACCGCCCGACTCCACCAGCCGGCGGACGTCGTCGTATTCCTTTCGGCGCTCGGGATCGGAGAGAACCGAGTAAGCCTCGGAGACTTCCTTGAACTTCTCGGCCTTGGTCTGGTCGCCGGGATTAGCGT
>VXSV01000027.1 GCA_009837815.1 Acidimicrobiia bacterium | reverse complement strand
CCACCGGGGGGAAGGTGGGCAGAGACTTCCGGGGCCTGGCGCGCAACTTGAGCCTGGGTGGGGAGATAGCAGGCGACGCTGAGATACGGACCCGGAGCCTGGCCGGCCAACCTGATCTGGTCATCCTGGGAGATTTGAGTTATCGAGCCGACCGGTTCTCGGGGGAACTGGATAACAAGGTGGCAGGCTCGGTGATCAACCGCAGGGCGCTCCCGCCCAATGTCCGTATACGCGCCTTTGGCCTGATGGTCTATCTCTCTGTGTCCCTCTTCATGTTGGCCGCCGGCCTGGTCACAGTCCGCCTGGCGGGCTCACGGGTGTCCGAAGCCGCAGACCGGACCACCAGGCTCCCGCTGCGAAGCCTTGGAAAGGGATCGCTGTTGTTGCTGTCGCCTCTGTTGGTCCCGGCCCTGTCGGGTGTGGCGATAGTCAGGATCCCCGTTTCCATATGGGCCCCCCTGGCGGTGGGGGCGGTCCCCCTGCTGATAATCGTGGCCGGAGTGTGGCTGCCGGCCTTGGTGCTCTCCCACATCCCGGTGGCCGCGGCGGCGGGCCGAGCCGTCGGCAGGCTCTTCGGCAGGAGCTGGGAAATGTCTGTCGCCTACCTGGTGGGAGCTGTGGCATATCTGCTGGCGCTGCGCATCCCTGTGGTCGGCTTGCCCCTGGTTCTCCTGGCCACCCTGCTGGGCGCCGGCGGGTGGTTGGGGAGACGTAAGCCAGGAGGCGCCGACCAACTGCGACCCGGTCCCCAGGCGGGTTGATCCGACCGCCTTGGGCGACCCGCCAATCAAAGCGCGTAAAGGGGTTTTCGCTCTCTCGTCAGCCGGTGGAGAGGATGGCCTTCACCTCGTCACAGAGACGGTCGGTGTCGCTCTGGTCGACCCCGAGATGGGTGACTATTCGTATCCGCCTCTCGCCGAAGGCGCCAACCAAGACGCGGCGAGACAAAAGCAGGTCAACCAGCTCGGCTGCGGTGGGGCCATCTTGGGAAATGTCGAAGATCACGATGTTGGTTGCCGCCGGCAGGACCCTTTCCACCAATTCCAGGTCTCGCAGCGTTGAGGCGATCCGGGAGGCGCGTCGATGGTCGTCGGCCAGCCGCTCCACATTGTGTTCGAGGGCGTAGAGGCACAGGGCCGCCATGAACCCGGACTGGCGTAGCCCTCCCCCGAGGAGCTGTCGAAGTCGCCAGGCTCGCTGGATGAATTCCTCCGACCCCGCCAGCACGGCGCCGAAAGGACAGCCCAGGCCCTTGGTGAAGCAGATGGTGACGGAATCGTATCCCTGGGCGTAGTCCTTGGCCGACACCCCGGTCTTCACCACTGCGTTGAACAGCCGCGCCCCATCCATGTGAGTGGCCACTCCGGCATCGGCCGAAACGCTTGCCACCTCTCTCAGGCTTTCTAGGGGCCAGACCGCTCCACCCCCCATGTTGGCGGTCTGCTCGACTACCACCAGAGCGGTCTCGGGCATGTAGAGATTGCCCTTGGGTCGTATGGCGGCGGCAACCTGGTCCGCTCCGAATATGCCGTTGACCCCCTCCAGCATCCGGGTCTGGACTCCCGCCAGCACACCCGGCCCGCCTGCTTCGAAGTTGACCAGGTGGGAAGACCTCTCGGTGATGATCTCGTCCCCAGGGCTGCAGTGCACGGCAACCGCGATCTCGTTGGCCATGGTGGCAGACGGCATGAACAAGGCGTCTTCGGCGCCCAGCGTCTCGGCCACTCGTTCGAGAAGTTCGGTGGTCGTCGGGTCCTCGCCCTTTTGTTCGTCCCCCAACGGTGCGTCCATGGCCGCTTGGCGCATCTCACGTGTCGGTAGTGATTTGGTGTCGCTGAAGAAGTCGGCGGTACCCGGCGGCACCGGCCCCGCCTTCTTTCCTCCGTAGGTACCCGCCACTACCGTACCCTTCCAGATGTACCGTCATGTTGCATTGTTCTGCAAAGAGCATGATATCGCATTGGACGCGCCTCCTCCGGGGCTGGGATTATTGCTGTTTTTTCTTATCGCAAAGAGTGGCAACAACTAGGATAGGCAAGAAGACGGAATTCGAAAGGCGCCGTCGCCCTCTGGTTCGGAGTTGTGTCTGAGCGAGAGAGATGTAGAAACAGAGATAAGGTGAGAGGAGATTCCCAATGATCAGACACAGAAAATTCGTAGGTCTTTTGGCCGTGGTGGCGCTGGTTATGGCAGCGTGCGGAGGAGACGAGGCCGCTACTACAACCCAAGCGCCGGCGACCACAGAGGCCCCAACCACCACTGCGGCTCCTGAACCGGCGCCGACGGGTGCGAGCATCGTGATCGGCTTGGGAACCGAACCCGGATCCCTCGATCCCCAGGCGGTCGACCAGTTCGCCATGTTCACTATCAATGACAACGTGTTTCACAAGCTGGTGTCGCGAAATGCGGCGGGTGACTTGGTGCCGGGTGCGGCCACCGACATCGGCACGCCTGTGGACGACACGACCTGGCAGTACACGGTGCGCGACGGCCTCACCTTCCACAACGGTGAGCCTCTCAACGCCGATGCGGTGGTTCACAGCGTTCTCCGCATAATCGACCCGGACTACGCCACGCCCCTCAAGGACAACCTGGGAACCGTGGTGGGCGCCGAGAAGGTGGACGAGCACACCGTGAACATCCTCACCAGCGGTCCCGATCCGCTGATTCCAACCCGGATGACTTTGCTCTACCTGGTTCCCCCGGAGGCATCGCAGAGCGAGGACTTCGGTGACAACCCGGTCGGGTCGGGCCCGTACAGGTTCGTTTCCTGGGAGCGGGGCATCGCGGTGGAACTGGAGGCGGATCCGGACTATCCGGGTCCCGCCCCGTCGGTGTCCAACGTGCGGTTCCTCTTCATCGAGGAGTACGGCACCCGTCTGGCCGGTGTTCTCAACGACGAGATCGACCTGATGGTCGACCTCCTTCCCGAGGACAATGCGCGGGTCGATCAAGCGTGGAGCACTCCCACCGGGCTCAAGCAGTTCATCGTGTCGCTCAACGCCCGGGCCGGCAGCCCCGTCGAAGATGTGCGAATCCGTCAGGCCCTCAACTACGCGGTGGACAAGGAAGCCATTGCCGACAGTCTGTTCTCGGGGATTGCCGAGATCCTGCAGGGCCAGATGTTGAACCCCAACTGGTTCGGATTCAACCCCGATCTCGATCCTTACCCCTACGATCCCGACCGCGCCCGTGAGCTGCTGGCGGAAGCCGGCGCCGAGGACCTGGAGATCCAACTGGTCTCCCTGGTGGGCAACTCGCTCCTTGACAAGGAGACCACCGAAGTGGTGGCTGGGTACTGGGCCGAGGTTGGTGTGAACGCCGAGATATTCATTCCCGAGTTCTCCGAGTACATCGACCGCCTGATCGACCGGGAGAACCGTCCTGACGCCATCTTCGTGCCGCATGACAACATCCTGTTCGACGGTGACCGGACGCTGTCCGCCTACTACCACTCTCAGGGCTGCTGCGGCTCCATGGATCCGTCAGAGGCGGACGACTGGATCGACGCGGGAAAAACCGAGATCGACCTGGATGCCCGGCTGAAGCTGTACCAGGACGTCGGGCAGGCCGGCCACGATGGCGCCTGGTATGTCTGGCTGGTCAGCATTCCCAACGTCTACGGCGGGACAGACCGGATCGACTGGTCCGCCCGCGCTGACGGCTTGATCCATTTGACCGACATAGCAGTTTCCTAGTACACACCCAGCCAAGTCAACACCGGGCGTATCATCCTGATCGGGTGACGCGCCCGGTGTTGAACCAAACGAGACGGGAGACCCCATGGGCCGGTACTTGCTGAAGCGGTTGTCTCAAGCGGTGCTGGTGGTGATCTCTGTAATGGTGGTGGTCTTCGTGGTGACCCGCCTCATCGGGGACCCGGTGGCGGTGATGCTGCCCCTGGAGGCCACCGAGGAGAATCGCGCTCTTCTCGAAGCACAGCTCGGCCTGGACAGACCCATTCTCGCCCAGCTGGGCGACTTTGTGGTGGACGCCGTCCGCTTCGACCTGGGCGACTCCCTCTGGCAGCGCCGTCCCGCCATGGACGTGGTCCTGGAGCGACTGCCCCCCACTCTTGTGCTGGTCGCCGCCGGTTTCGCCTTCGGCGTGTTGCTCGGAGTGGTGATCGGAGTGGTCTCCGGGATGCGACCGGGGGGGTGGGTGGATCGAGCGGCGGTCACCCTGGGTCTGCTCGGGGTCTCCCTGCCGCAGTTCTGGATCGGGTTGGTGTTCATCGTCTTCTTCAGCGTCGGTCTCGGGTGGTTCCCCACCTCCGGTTCGGGTGGGATAGAGCATCTGGTGCTGCCGGCGGTGGTGCTCGGCCTGCCGGTGGTGGGCCGCATCGCCTTGGTCACCAGGTCTTCGATGATCGACGAGTTGAACGCGCAGCACGTCAAAGACGCCACTGGTCGGGGAGTGTCGCGTACTCGTATCGTCCTGGTCCATGCCATGAAGGGGGCGGGCATCGCCACCATCACCATCGCGGGCTGGGAGTTGATCGGCGTCCTGGCGGGGGGCGCGGTGGTGGTCGAGACGGTGTACGCCTGGCCGGGAATCGGATTCACCGCCATGCAGGCCATCGAGCGCCACGACATCATCCTGGTCCAGGCGGTGGTATTCGTGGTGGCGATCATGGTGGTCACCATCAACATCATCGTGGACGTCGCCTACACGATGCTCGATCCCCGGGTCAAGTTCGACCGCGTGTCATGAACTCCGTCTCATCCGGTTCCCGGAGCGAGCGCCGGGCCTCGGCCGGCCGGCTGATGCGGATTGTCCGCGATCCCACGGCCCTGTTCGGCGTCTTGGTCCTGGCGCTGCTGGTCTCGGCCGCTCTGTTCGCTCCGCTCATCGCTCCGCTCGATCCCAACAAACAGGACCTGGCGGCCAGGTTGCTTCCGCCCTTCTATGCCGAGGGCGGCTCGTCGCAACACCTGCTCGGCACCGACCAGCTGGGCCGGGACGTCTTGTCCCGAATCGTTCATGGAGCAAGGATCTCTCTCACCATCCCGCTGGTGTCGGTGACCCTGGCCGGCGTGTTCGGGACCGCGGTGGGCCTGCTGGCCGGCTACCGGGGCGGGAAGGCAGACGCTTTCATCATGCGCATCGTCGACACCCTGTTCTCTTTCCCCGGCCTTCTGCTGGCGTTGACGATCCTCGCCGTGGTGGGGCCGAGCTTCTGGACTCTGGCGATCGTGCTTTCACTCCGGATCTGGATGGTGTTCGCCCGGATGACCCGGGGGCTGGTCCTGTCGGCGCGGGAGGCCGAATATGTAGAGGCGGCGGCGCTGGTGGGCGCCTCCCCGGTGCGGATCATGCTGCGCCACATCGCGCCCAACCTGACCGCGCCGCTTTTGACCCTGGCGGTCCTCGAGTCCGCTCATGTGATTCTGTCCGAGGCCGCCCTCTCATTCCTCGGATTGGGAATCCAGCCGCCTCAGACTTCATGGGGACTGGACGTGGCGATCGGTCGCCAGTACGTCTTCTCCGCGCCTTGGCTGATCATCTTCCCGGGGCTCGCCATCGCGGTGGCCGTTCTGGGAATCAATCTCCTGGCGGGTTGGCTGAGAGTGGCCGCCGATCCCCAGGAGAGCGCAAAGCGTTTCGCGGCGGCCGCCGACGCCCCCTCGGCTTGGTCGGGATGATCCGCTCCGACCACCTGCTCGAGATTCGAAACCTCGAGGTGGTCTTCCCGACCCGGGACGGCACAGTACAGGCAGTCCGAGGAGTGTCATTCACTGTCGATGCGGGAGAATCGCTGGGTGTCGTGGGTGAGTCGGGATCGGGCAAAAGCACGCTGGCGCGAGCGGCTCTCGGGCTGATCGAGCTACCCGGCCGGATTGCGGGCGGCGAGATTCTGTGGAGGGGCCGGTCCCTCCTCGACAAGCGGGCTGCCCGCCGGATACGGGGCCGGGAGATCAGCATGGTGTCGCAGGATCCGATGGCGTCGATGAGCCCGATCCTCACCATCGGCGCCCAGATGACCGAGGTCATGACCAGGCACTTGGACATCGGGAAGAAAAAAGCCCTCACCAGGGCGGGCGATTTGTTGGAAAAGGTCGGGATCCCCGACCCGGGGCGCCGTCTCGGACAGTATCCGTTCGAGTTCTCCGGTGGCATGCAGCAGCGGGTGGTGATCGCCACCGCCCTGTCCTGTGATCCGATGATGCTCATCGCCGACGAGCCGACTACGGCCCTCGACGTGACCACCCAGGCCCAGATCCTGGAACTGATCTCCTCTCTCCAGAAGGACCTGGGCCTGGCGCTTGTGCTGATCACCCATGACCTGGGGGTGGTGGCCGGAGCCTGTGACCTTCTCAAAGTGCTGTACGCGGGGCAGATCGTCGAGTCGGGGACTGCCGATCAGCTTTTTCATCGTCCGCGTCACCCGTACACCGCCGCTCTGTTGAGATCAACGCCTCGTCTCGACGCCAAGGCGGATCGCCTCATGGCGATCGACGGCCACCCTCCCGATCTTCGCCATGTCGCCGGCGGGTGCAGCTTCACTCCTCGATGTCCTCACGCCACAACCCGCTGTGTCTCGGCGTCCCCGGTTCTCCAACCATCCGGGCCGGACCATGAATATGCCTGCTGGAATCCTCTGAACGACCGAGCCGTCCAGGAGCCTCCCATGGGCCGGGGCCGGGCATGAGCAACGCTCTGCTGGAAGTGCAGGGTCTCACGGTCAAATACGACGTCGGCCGAGAGGGCTTCTGGGGTCGACGCCAGACCCGGCTCACGGCGATCGACGACGTGAGCTTCTCCATCGAACGCGGTGAGACCTTCGGACTGGTGGGGGAGTCGGGCTCGGGGAAGACCACCACCGGACGGGCCATTCTCGGAAAGGTCCCTATATTCTCGGGCCGCGTGATTTTCGCCGGGCGCGACATCACCGGGGTGGAGGGACGGGAGCGGCGGGCGATACGCCGGAACATGCAACTGATTCCCCAGAACCCCTATGGAAGCCTCAATCCTCGCATGAAGGTGCGGGAGATCATTTCCGAGCCTCTGGTGGTGCACCGACTTTTCAAGAACGCCAAGGGGGCCACGGAAAGAGTGGTGGAACTGCTCGAGCTGACCGGGATGAACCCCGACGACATGCACAGGTACCCGCATGCCTTCAGCGGTGGGCAACGGCAGAGAATCGTCATTGCCCGGGCGTTGGCTCTGAACCCGGACCTGATCATCGCCGACGAGCCGGTGTCCGCCCTGGATGTATCTATCCAGGCGCAGGTCGTGAATCTGCTCCAAGACCTTCAGCAGCGACTGGGTCTGACATACATCTTCATCGCCCACGACCTGGCCGTTGTGCGCCACATTTCTCACCGCATCGGCATCATGTACGCGGGCAAGCTGGTTGAAGTGGCGAGGGGGGAGAGCGTTTACCGGTCCCCGATCCACCCATACACCGAAGCCCTCCTCTCGTCCGTTCCGATACCCGATCCGAGGATCGAGCGCGGTCGGGCGGTGAAAGTCATCGTCGGCGAGCCGCCGGACCCGATACATCCGCCCATGGGCTGCCGCTTTCACACCAGGTGCCCTGTGGCGGAGCCTCGCTGCCTTGACGCCGCCCCGCCCCTGGAGGCCCGGACACCTGGCCACGAGGCTGCCTGTTGGGTACGTTAGGCGCCCGGTTGCTCGACGCTGTGTGCGGGGATGGCCACCGCCGGTGGGGACACGGCCCGACGCCGCGATGAGAAGAGGGCTGGGCCGCGCCTACAACAGGCTGCTCACCGGTTATGCGATCTCGAACGTGGGCAACGGGGTGTTGCTGGCGGCGCTCCCCCTGTTGGTCGCCTCCAATACCCGGAACCCGCTGGTGATAAGTGGGCTCACAGTGGCCGCGGGCCTCCCCTGGATCATTGTCGGCCCTCTGTCGGGCGCAATCGTCGATCGAGTTGACAGACGAAGTGTGATGGTTCTGGCTGAAGTCAGCCGGGCCGGGCTGATGGGCGCCGCCGCTCTCTATGTCTTCGGAGGAGGCGAGTCGATCATCGCCCTATATGGCTTGCTGATACTGGTTGGAGTGGGTGAGACCTTTTTCGATCCCGCCGGTCTTGCCCTGGTGCCGGGCCTGGTCAGTCCTTCACAACTGGACGCCGCCAACAGTCGGCTCTATGGAATCCAGATCCTGGTTCAACGCTTCGTAGGGCCTCCCATCGGGGGATGGTTGTTTGCCTTGGCGGCTTGGGCGCCCCTGGGAGTGGACGCTCTCAGTTTCCTGGCCGCAGGGATGGTTGTACTCGGGCTGCCCCGGGGCACAAGAGAGAAACCATCCGAACATCACCGACCGGGACTGCTGACCGAAACGGTGGAGGGTGTCAGGTGGGTGTGGCGCCACTCGGTGCTACGGGCGTTCATGGTCGGCGCGGGGGCTCTTCACTTCGCGACCGCCGCCGGCCTGTCGGTATTGGTGTTGCTTGCCCAGGACCGCTTCGGGTTGACCGGGTTCGGCTTCGGGCTAACCATGGGCGGGCTGGCTGTCGGGTACTTTCTCGGCTATGTCGTCGCCCCCTCCATTACCGCCCGGTTGCCTCGGGTGAGAATCTGCGTTGGCGCCCTGGTTGGGGTCACAGGTGGTTTCTTTCTCATAGCAGTGTCCGGGTTCGCTCTGTTGGGAGGGCTGGGATTGGCTCTGGTAGGACTGCTGGGCGCCCAGTTCGACGTCGTGGCTATTTCATACCGTCAGTCGGCCGTGCCTGATCATGTTCTCGGACGCGTCTTCACCAGCTTTTTGTTCGTAACCCACGGAGCGATACCGGTCGGTGCTCTTGTCGGGGGTATGGTGGCCGGCTGGGCCGGAGTCGGCTATGCGTATGTCGCCGCTGCCCTGGTGGTGGCGGTGGTGATCCCCTTTCTGTGGGTTGCCCTGAAGGGCGAAGAACTCGATCCCGAACGCCTTCAAGGAAACTCACCGGAGTCCTGGACCGGCTAACCGAGGTGTGGGGACGAGGGGTCGGGGACGCCGTAGCGCCGGAGGCCTTCTTGGAGGTCCTCGGGGGAGTCCACCGAGAACCACGACCTCCCGTCCTCCCCCCAGGAGCGCCAGCTCCCAGGGAGGACCACGGTCCCCTCAAGAAGGGGAGCTTGGGGCTGGAGCGACCGTTGGTCACGCGCAATACCGGTCAGAAGAGACACCGACGCGGCCGGGTAGGTGGCGCAGGTGACCTGGTACCGCCCATCCAGCGGGATGGCGGGCTGAGGCCGGACTTCCAGGAGAGCGGCCAGGGTGGCGGGACGAACCCAGGGCTGGTCCACGCCCACCACCAGGATGGAACCTCCTCCCGCGGCCGTCAGGCCGGTGACGATACCCGCGCTCGGGCCGCGGCCTCCCTGTAGGGCGTCGGGAATTGCCCGCAGCCCCTCCGCCTCCCGACGACCCACCACCATAACCTCGGAGACCACTTGGGACACCGAGGCCGATACCCACTCCAACAGGGTGCGCCCATCGAGACGGGTCATCGCCTTGTCCATTCCCATCCGCCGGGAGCGGCCGCCTGCGAGAATCACTCCCAAGGTCTCCGTTCCGGACATGGATGAAGGCAATGGTGGGGACGGCGCCACGGTCGGGCTGCTCTAATACAATCGCATGGGAGTGAGCCAACAGATTACCGGTCGAGATCTCACCGGTATTCGCCGCCGTCTGCTTTATGTGCTCTTCACCGGTACGACGCTGGGATGGGTTGGCTTCATCGCCACCCTTACGGTCGCCACGGTCGCGGCCCGATCCCTGACCGGGTCAACCACGATGGCCGGGATCCCGCTGGCTGCCGGCGCTCTCGGCCAGGCATACGGCACCAACCTGTTCGGAAAGCTCAGCGCCGGCCGCGGTCGTCGGTTCATCATGCTGATGGGCCCGCCCATCTCCGCCTTGGGCGCCGCCGTGGAGATGGTGGGCGTGATCGGCGGTTGGTACTGGATGTTGGTTGGGGGGGCGGCTTTGGTCGGCGTCGGCTTGGGCTCTCAACATCTGTCCCGGTATGTGGCCGCCGAGCTGGCCACCGAGGGCCGCCAGGGATTGGCGATGGGCATCCTGGTCTTGTCCGGCACAATCGGCTCGGTGGTGGGCGCCAACCTGGTGGAATGGGTGGGCCGGATTGTTGAAGGCGGCCTGGGCACACCGTATGCGGGCGCATTCCTGCTGGCAACCGTGGCGTTTCTTCTTACCTGGGCGCTCTTCTGGGCGGCTCTCCGTCCGGACCCCTCGAAGGTGGCCGTCACCGGCCCGGTGGCGAGAACCGGTAGCACAGAAGGCGCCGTGGGAGCGGCGTTGCGAATGCCGACGGTGCAGGTGGCCATTCTGGCCATGGTCTCCGCTCAGGTTGTGATGGTGGGGGTGATGACCGCCACGCCGCTTCGCATCGAGGACGCCGGGTATGGACTGAACATAGTGGGGGTGGTGATCTCCACCCACACGGTGGGAATGTTCCTGTTCGCCCCACTGGTGGGGAAACTGGTCGACCGTGTCGGGTATCTGCCGGTCCTGGGAATCGGTTTGTTGATGACCTGGGGATCCCTGCTCCTGGCGGGGATCGCTCCCTATGAGGGTTACGGGATGCTGAACGCCGGTTTGTTTCTATTGGGCCTGGGTTGGAGTTTCTCCTTTGTGGCGGGCAGTTCCATGTTGTTCGCGTCCGCGCCTGTGGATGTCCGCCAAGTGGTGGAGGGCAGGGCGGATGCCTTGACGCACGTCATGGTCATGACAGGCAGCGCCGGTGCGGGGTTTCTGATGAGCGCCATCGGGTTCGGACTCCTGAATCTGGTTGCGGCGGGTTTCTTGCTGGCCCTGCTGCTGCTGGTGTCGTTCTCTCCCGGACTCCGGGCAGCGCTGATTTCTTAGCCGAGCGACACAGCATGCCGCCCTTGGTGGGACCGAGGGTCCGCCGGGCGGCCGCCCAATACAATCGAAGGGAGTGAAGCCTCCTTTCTCCGACCTTGAACTCACCGCCGTCCGGCGCCGTCTGGTTTATGTGCTGTTCTCCGGCGCCGTCCTGACTTGGCTGGCCTTCGTTGCAACCATCACGGTGGTCACCTTGGCGGCCCGGGCCTTGAGCGGGTCGACCATGCTGGCCGGGTTGCCGCTGGCGGCCGGCGCATTCGGTCAGGCGATGGGCACCAATCTGTTCGGGCGGCTGAGCGCCCGGCGCGGCCGACGCTTCATCATGTTGAATGGACCTCCGATCTCCGCCTTCGGGGCGACTCTGGAGTTGGTCGGGGTGGTGACAGGCGCCTACTGGCTGCTGGTGGCGGGTGCGGTGTTCGTGGGCGGAGGCGTCGGCGCTGTCCACCTGGCCCGATATACCGCTGCTGAACTGGCCCAGTCAGACCGGAGAGGGTGGGCACTGGGGCTGGTTGTATGGG
>VXSV01000004.1 GCA_009837815.1 Acidimicrobiia bacterium | reverse complement strand
GTCCCCGCCGCGCTCCCCAGGCGAATACGGCAGAGCGGGCCACGATCATGGCGAGGATCGCCCACCACACCCCCGGCAGTCCTCCTCCCGCCGCGTCGGAGAACCACAACACCCCGGCCGCCGCCGCCAGGCCGGCGCCGGTGGAGGCGGCCAGGAGACGCACGGCCAGGACCGCCATGAATATCCCGTCGGCCACGAACACCAGGGCGCCCAACGGCTGCATCACCGCGGCTAGGGGGACCACCCCCCTGACCGCCTCGGTCACCGCCCGGTCGTCGGTGAACACCCCGCCCAGCCAGGACGCCGAGGCCAGCAGCAACCCGGCGATCACCACTCCCATCACCAGGCCCCATCCCAGAAGGCGCCTGGTGACCTGGTGCGCTCCGGCCAGGTCCCCGCGTCCGGTCTGCTCCCCCACCAGGGCCTGGCCGGCAATGGCCAGCGAATCGAGGGTGAAGGAGCACAGGGCCCACACCCCCACCATGATCTGGTGGGCGGCCACCTCCACCGTCCCCACCCGGGCGGCCGCCGCCACACTCAGGGTGAGAGTGAGCACCAAGAACAGGGTGCGGAGCGCCAGGACCGCCCCCATCCCCCAGAAGCGGAGCAGTTCGGCCCATCTCGCCCCCCGGGCCGACCACCCCTCTACGGAGGCGCGCCGGGAGAGGAGCAGGAAGAAGCATCCGGCGCCCAGCCATTGGGCGGTGACCGTCGCCCACGCCGCCCCGGCCAGGCCCCATCCCAGCCCGAAGATCAAAACCGGGTCCAGTCCCGCGTTGAAAGCGTTCACGCCCACCGACACCCACATCGGGGTCCGGGTGTCCTGGTATCCCCGGTAGATCCCGTGGGACGCCAAGTTCAGAAGGGCGGCGGGGAACGCCAGAGCCCGGATGCGGAGGTACTCGACCGCCGGAGCGGTGACCTCCGCCGACGCCTGCATCATGCCCACCAGGGCGCCCGACGCGGTCCAGAACAGAACCACTCCGATCAGCCCCAGACCGATGGCGGTCAACATCGCCTGGCTGACCACCCTCCCGGCGCCGGCCCTGTCCCCCCGCCCCAGGCTCTGGGAAACCATGGGTGTGGTCACGAAAGCCAAGAAATTGCAGACCGCGAACGCCATCCCGAACAGGGCCGTGTCCACCCCCAGCGCCGCCAACTCCACCCTTCCCAGACGCCCCACGAACGCGGTGTCCACCAGCGACAGCAGCGGATCGGCCACCAGGGCGGCCAGGGCGGGGGCCGCCAGGCCCAGTATGCGGCGATCCCAGCGTGAATCTCGGATCACCGATCCGCCGTTCCGTTCAACCCGACAGAGGCCCGGAGCCGCTCAGGGACGGTCGGGCCAGTCACACAGACCGTCGAAGCGCATCTCGCATTCTCCGCACCGAGGCGCCCGAGCATCACAGACGTCCCGTCCGAACTGTATGAACCTCATGGAGACGCCGCCCCATGCCTTCTTCGGGTAGAGAGCCTTGAGATCGACCTCGATCTTGTCCGGGTCGGTTTGGAGGGTGAGGCCGATCCTCCCCGTCACCCGGCGGACATGGGTGTCGACCGCGATAGCGGGAACCCCGAACGCCTCGGCCAACACCACGCTTGCCGTCTTCCTCCCCACCCCCCGCAGGGTGATCAACTCCTCGAGTTGGGCGGGAACCACTCCCCCGTACCTCTCGGTCAGATCACGGGAGAGCTCCACTATGGAACGGGCTTTCTGGCGGTAGAAGCCGGTGGAGAAAACCACCCCCTCCACTTCCTCCATGCAGGCTCCGGCCAGGTCCTCGGCGGTTGGCCACCGCCGGAAGAGCTCCGGTGTCACCCCGTTGACGTTCTCGTCGGTGGTCTGGGCGGAAAGCACGGTGGAGACCAGCAACTCCCAAGGGTTGGCGTAGTCGAGAGCCGTCTGAGCGTGGGGATAGCGGCGGACCAGGCGATTGAGCACCGCCCGCGCCTTTCCCCGCTGGGCGGGGGTGGGCGCGCTACCGTCCGACAGGAACTTGGATGCCACTCGACACCGATGCTAGTTGAGCCCGACCCCGTCTCGCCGGGCATCGAACGCCGCGGCGGCGGCCCGATAAATCCCGAACCGTGAAGGATCTCAGCCGCCGGGCCGTCCGGGAGTTGATCGCCGACGTCCAGGCCTACTACGGGGAGGGGTGCTTCGCCTGCGGCGCCGCCAACCCCCACGGGCTGCGGATGGAGGGGTTTCACACCCGAGACGGCCAGGCGATGGCCGAATTCCGTCCCCGCCAAGAGCTGAGGGGAACCTACGGGACCGTGCACGGCGGCGTGGTCACCACCACCCTCGACGAAATTTCGGTGTGGGCGGCGATCCTCTTCTGTCACACGATGGTGGTGACCGGCCGGATCGAGGTCCGGTTCCACCGTCCCGCCCGGGTGGACGATCCCGAACTGTGGGTGCGTGGCCGGGTCACCGACCGCCGTGGAAAGCGCCTGATGATCACCGCCGAGTTGGTGTCGGGACAGGCGGTGTGCGCTTCGTCGGAGGGACTGTTCATCGCCACCGAGAGCCTGGAGGAGATGGGTATCCGCCTGCGGGGAGAATAACTTTCCGGGTACGGCCGCCGACCGGTCGGCGGCGCCCTACCCGGTCGGCGGCGCCTCCTGGCGTTCGGCCCACCGGAGGCCGCGGCGAGCCAGGCGGATCCCCACCGCCACCGCCCCGATGCCCAGCCCCACCAGGCCGGTCAGCCGGACCACCGGCAGGTACGGATCCGAGCACAGCCACACCCCGTCAGGACAGATCCCGAACCCGCTCCCTCCCCGGGCCAGGTCCAGGGCGGCCAGCAGCGGGATCAGCGCCAGGACGATGGCGAACACCACCAGTGCTGCGATCACCACGCGAAAGACAACCGACCCCATTTGAAGTGTTACGGTACCGCGTGATGGGCCTCCCATATCATTGTTAGCTCCATGGCGTACCACCACGAGTCCTTCACCGAGTCCGAACGGGGGACCCTGAGCCGTTTCTTCACCGACCTCGACGGGCCGGTGTTCGCCCTGATCAATCTGCCCGAAGTGGTGAAGGGCGCCCTCTTCGCCCGCTACAGCAGAACACATAAGTCCCTCCGCCGACTCTTCCTGGACGAGTTCGTCAACGATCCGGAGACCGGGCTCGAGGCCATCGCCGCCGAGATGAGCCAAGAAGACCCGCTCATCAAGCTCAAGCGCGCCGAGGACCTCTACAAACGGGTGTTCTACGAATACGGAGACGACTCGGTAGCACAGCTCGGAGGAGTCCACCTGGCCTGCGAACAGGCATCCAACCTCCTGACCAAGGTGCTGGAGTGGGGACGTCTGGCCGCCTACCTGGAACAGTCCACCCGTTACATCGCCTATGACCAGACCCTGGGCGGCAGCTACCGCTTCTTCGTTCCCCACGAGATCGCCGAGTCGCCGCTCCGGGACGACTACCTGGCGATGATGGACCGCCTGTTCGAGACATACAGGGAGATGCGCCCGGTGATGATCGGCTACTTCACCAGGCGCCATCCCCGCCGGGAAAGGGACCCGGCCTGGATACACCGGGCCGCCGTCCGGGCCAAAGCCTTCGACTCCATACGGGGCCTTCTGCCCGCCTCCACCCTCTCCAACGTGGGCATCTACGCCACCGGCCAGGCCTACGAAATGGCCCTGATCCGCATGCAGGCGCACCCGTTGGCCGAGGTGCGGGACTACGGCGCGATGATGCTCACCGAGCTTCGCAAGGTGATCCCCTCCTTCCTCACCCGGGTGGACCTTCCCGACCGCGGAATGCTGTGGAGCAACTATCTCTCCGAGACCGGCTCGCGCCTGGAGGAGATCGCCGACCGCCTGGGGGCCACCCCGGTCCCGGCGGCCGAGGTAACCCTCACCGACTGGGACCCGGACGCCGAGCGGAAGCTGGCCGCAGCCGCCCTTTACAGCGTCTCTGAACTCCCCGACGCCCAACTGCAGGAGACCGTCGGCCGGATGTCATCGGAACAGGTCACCGAATTGCTGGCCTCGATGGTGGGAGAACGCCTCAACCGCCGCCACAAACCAGGTCGGGCTCTGGAGCGAAGCTACTACCGCTTCGACGTGGTGTGCGACTTCGGGGCGTTCCGGGACCTTCAGCGCCACCGGATGATGACCATCGAGTGGCAGCCGCTCACCACCCGCCTCGGCCACGAGCGACCCGACGAGTTGGCCGACGCCGGCCTCTTGGGCCTCTGGGACCGGACCCTGGAAGAGGCCGGGGAGGTATACGAGCGGGTGCGTACCTCCCTGGGCCGCCAGGTCGCCCAGTACGTGGCGCCGTTCGCCTATCGCATCAGGTTCATGATGGAGTTGAACGCCCGCCAGGCCCTCCATCTGATCGAACTGCGCACCCAACCGGCCGGACATCCGAATTACCGGAGGGTGTGCATCGAGATGCACCGCCAGATCGCCGAGGTGGCCGGCCACACCCGCATAGCCGACGCCTTCACCTTCCTCAACACCCAGGGAGTGGACCTGGAACGACTGGAGTCGGAACGCCGCGCCGCCCAACGCAGCGGGAGGCTGCAAAAGCCGGCCTAGGACAGTACAGCTAGGCCGTGTCGCCTCCGCCCAAGGGTATCCGCAGCACCAGGTGGCCTTCCTCCACAGACCATTTCGCGGCGCCCACCAGCGAGTAGTCGGTGTAGTCCTCCTCCGCCTGCTGGATGAACCGCCGCCGCTCCTCACCCGCCACCGGAGGAAGCGAGCGGTTCCGCACCGCCTCGGCCCTGCCCCGATAACGGGCGATCATCGCATCAACATCAAGCTGGTCGGCCATTGTGGTTCCCAGGATAACTTCCAAGTGTGCCTACCGGGCCGGCGTTCAGCCTGGTTTACGCATGCAAAATGCAAGCAATAGCTGTATAATGCTGCCAATGCCTACATCCATCACCATTCGGGATGTTCCTGACAGGACCCGAAATGAACTAGCTGCTCGGGCAGCGAAAAGTGGACGTTCCATGCAAGAGTTCTTGCTGCGGGAATTGATCGCACTGGCTGACAAACCTGACATCGAGTCTTGGCTGGCTCAAGTTGAACGGCGTGTTCAAGTCAGCCAGACGAAGCTGTCGTCTGCGGAGATCCTTTCCTACATTCATGACGGCCGTAGGTGACTGTTGTCGACGCCTCCGTCCTGGTCAGCGCCCTGATTGACTCGGGCCGCCGCGGGGTCTGGGCCAGATCACAGCTTCGGAAGGGGCCATTTGCCGCTCCCCACCTAATCACCGCAGAGGCAACGCATGCTCTCCGGGGAGTTCAGTTGAACAAACGGCTGTCATCCGAAATCGCCAACTTGGCCTTTGCCGACCTTCTCCGAACTCCCGTGGAACTCTATCCCTTCCATCCCTTTGCGGAACGAATCTGGCAGCTACGAGACACTCTTACCGTGTACGACGCTTGGTATGTGGCTTTGGCCGAAGCGCTCGGAGTTCCGATGGCCACCCTCGACGAGCGACTCGCCAACGCTCCGGGGCCCAACTGCCATTTCCACACACCGCGCGCCTGACGGACACTGCACTCGGTGTGGCGGCTGAGAGCGGTTGAGTGCCTTTGTCTGGTGTCTGACTCCGCCCTCCGCCTGCACGGCCGTCGGTAGACTCCTGAACCCACGTTTGTCGAGTCGGTACACAGATGACAACCCCATGTTCTTGCTAGCCCAACAGAGCGCCACCGCGCCGGCGTGCGGGGATCAGGCCAACATCGTATGCGTCAAGGTCTTCGAATGGACCGGCAACCGGTTCCTGGCGGACGTGGCCACCTGGCTGGTGGGCCGCGGGTTGCTGGTCCTGCTGATCCTGCTGGGCGGGTGGGTGGCCACCCATGCCGTCAAGCGGGCTATCGAACGTTTCACCGCACGGCTCGCCCGGCCGGACCTCAGGGATGTCGGGCGTGATCCCACCGTCTCCATAGAGGCGGAGAAGCTGCGAGCCAAGGCCAGAGCCGAGACCCTGGCCGGGGTGCTTCGCAGCGTGGCCCTGTTCACGATTTGGACGTTCACGACGTTGCTGGCCTTGGGCCAACTCAACATCGACCTGGGTCCGCTCATCGCGGGCGCCGGCATTCTCGGCATCGCCATCGGCTTTGGCTCCCAAGCGGTGGTCAGGGACTTTTTGAGCGGCGTCTTCACCATGATGGAGGACATCTACAGCGTCGGCGACGACATAGATTTCGGAAGAGGGCGCGGGACCGTGGAGAGGATCTCCCTCAGGTCGACGTCGATCCGCACCCGCCAGGGCGTGGTCTGGACCGTTCCCAACGGGAACATCGATTTCGTCGGGAACTACTCCCAGCTGTGGGCCCGGGCGCAGGTCGACATAGAGGTCTCATACGACTGTGACCTGCGAGAGGCGATCAACGTGATCCGCCAGGCCGGCGACGACATGTGGAACGACCCCGAATGGGGCGGGGACGAACTCTCCGAGCCCCCCGAGGTCAAGGGCGTTCAAGAGCTGGGCGAGTCCGGCATCTTCATCCGGGTCCGCGCCAAGACCAAACCCTCCCTGCAGTGGCGGACCGAACGCGAGCTGCGCCTCCGCATCAAAGAGGCCCTGGACGCCGCCGGGATCGACATACCCTACCCGCACCGGACGGTGATCGTCCGGCATGATCGGAGCGGAGAAGACAACTAGCGGTATATCGCCCGATTCTGCTCGCCGGAATAGTGATGACGCAGGAGTCTGGGAACCCTAGTCCAGCACTTAGCCGGTACCCGAAAGCCCGTCGATGAGACCAACAGCCTGGATACGCCTTGCTGCTTCGATGCCATCAACCTTTTCCAACCGACAGACAAGGATGTCAGTTTCCACCAGTTCCTCGGCAATCAGAGCAGCACAGAATGCGATGTCCTTCCGCCGCGAGGCAAGGGCCTTGGAGATCCAAAGGTCGTGAATCTCCAGGCACCAGGCCACTACACGGTTGGTGTTTGGCGTCTCATATCTGATGAGGCGGTCCTGCCAGCCCCGGGGCAGGATAGCCGTGGAGCGGGTGATGCCCTGGGCGTAGTAGCCGAACGTCCTGTGGAACATCGACACTTCGCCTATGGTTCCATCAATCAAGTCGGCCTTTAGTTCATTGGGGTCATCAAGAGCGGCAATGTCTGCTTCAATAGACCGGGCCGCTTCCGGCGGGACATCACCGGGAACAGATGCGTGGAGAGCCTGACTGCCGATCACCAAGAGTTCGTTCTCGCCCAGGATGGCGCCGGCGGCTCGGACCGCGTGATCGAACTCCTCGCGGTTCATACCGCACTCCTGAACGAGCTGTAGACGGCGACGCGTTGGGCAGGAGTGAGGACGCCGGCGAAGGGTGAGACCTGTCGGAGATCTCGTCCGTGTTCGCCGGGATCGAGCATGCATGCGACGATTTGGCTGGTCGACCCATGGAGAATCCGCTCCCAGTCGTTCAAGAGCCGCCAAGCATGGGGGTTGACCGACCGCATCCGAGAAATGTTTCGCCGGGCGATCTCTATGACTTCGGTCCGGCGAGCTCGCAGTTCTCTTGCGACAGCGCCGTGAAGAAACAGACTTCTCTCCTGATCGCGGGTCAACGCCGCTCCGACAGTGGGATGGCATGCCAGTCCGACCGAGCCGGCTATACGCTCCACAGTACGCCAGTTGGGACTCTTCGTACCCGACTCGTATGCCGCCACCGTCGGTTGAGAGGTCTTCGCAGCATCAGCCAACTCCCGTTGAGTCAAGCCCGCTACAGCACGGATCAATTGAACTGGCCCTATCATTTCAAGTAGTATACCCAATCGGATATAGACGAACAGGCCAATCTGATTGCGATGTCTCCTATCCGAGGGCTAACTCTCGAATTCGTGTGAGGAGAAACCGAGTTGAGCGGCGTTTTCGCTGACCACCCGGATGGTGTGGGGATCGAATCCTTCGGCCTCTGCGTTCACCTCCACCGAGATGGTCACGTCTTTGCCCGATCGACGGAGATGCGCCACGACCTCTGTGAGGATGCCCTCCAGGTCGCGAATGGCCCTGACCGGGTCCAGTTCCACCTGGCCGTAGAAACGGGTGAGAGGGAGCTGGTCGGGGTCTTCTCGATGGTCGGGATCGTCGCCCTTCTCATCATGGTCATCCCCCGCTGGGTCGTCTGCTCGGGATTCAGGAACATCCGAGTCGGATTCGATCTGGGCCCATGCCCGCTCGGGATGGACCAGGACCGCTTCAAGACTCCCGGTCACATCCACGTACTGTCCCGTTCGAAGGCCCAGGAAGCGGTCGGACTCTTCGTCGTAGGACTCCGCATAGGCAAAGGTGTCGGTTTGCCAGCTCATGCTGGCCACGCCGTCGGATATCGCGGCGGCGAGGACGCCGAAGCCGGCCAGGCGGGGCATGTAGAGGTAGCGGCAGCAATGGGACCACAGTTCTCGAATGCGGATATGGGACCCCTCCCCGGGTCCCTTCCACAACGGGGCTTCTCGGCGGTCCAGGTCGCGACGGACCCGTGTCCCATGGTATTTGGCGATCAGATGCTCCGAGGACTCCAGCTTGCGGGCCACCCGCTCGGCCAGGTTCCCGGTGGAGCCTGCTCGCACCGCCGCCCACCGGATCTTCGATTCCCCCGGCGCCTGAACCGGGTAGAGAACCTGGGTGAAAGTCTCCTCGATCCGCAGTTCGACGGTGTGGTCCGCATCTTTCTTCCTGGTTTCGGCCTGATTGGTGTCGCCTTGAGTCAGGTTGAGATCAAACTCACCCTTGTCATCGAGGATGGACTGCCAGGCCATCCGGCTGCGCATGGCCTGACGCAACTCGGGGACCCGCGCCCTCTCGGCGGCCAGGAACACCAGCATGTTGCGGTTGATGCGAGGTCCACCTCGACGCTGCTCCAGGATCGCCTGGGCGGCCCGCTCCGCGGGAGACTCGACTCCTCTCTCGTAATGGTCCTTCAGGGGCAGGATCACCAGCCGCACCCTGTCGTCTTCATCAGGAACATCTCCCGGACCGTCAGGGAACACATGAACAGTGCCGAGCGGTTCCTTGGCTTTTGTCTTCTGTATCCGTCCACGCAACTCGATGTCCGCATCGTCGTCGCTGAAGTTGGACAGCGCCCGGTCGGCCGCCATCTTGGCCAACGACGGCTTGGTGTCGTACCAGTACCTCATCTGCTGGTTGTACAGGTATGTGGCCTCTGTGGCCAGGTGCCGGAGGGCATCGCGGAACACACCGGGCCGCTCGCCGGGTTGGACGCAGCCCAGCACGATGCGGGTCCGGTCGATGCCGCGCCGATCGACCGGCAGAGGCGCCGACCCCAGATAGGTGGCGCGGGCCACCCGTCGACATGCCCAGTACCTTCCCAGGTTCTTTCGATCCCGATCGAAGCGCAGCGGAAGCGACCCGGGGCCGTCCACATCGGCGTCGATGATCGGTTTCCACCGGTCGTCCACATATCTGGTCAACTCCGTGACCACTTTGGCCGAATCCATCGGGACCACTCCCGGCATGATCATCAACGACTTGTCGTCTCGGTCCCACAACTCCGAGATGACACTGGCCATCAGCCGCAGGACCCCGCGGGTTCGCTGGAACCGCTCCAGCGTCGACCAGTCTTGGTACAAACGGTCGAAGAACTCCGGATGGATGGGGTAGGCGGCTTCCATCCGCCGGAGGTAATCTCCCTCTTTCGTTTCTGAGGGAAATTCTCCGGCGTTGTCCAGATAGAACCGGTGGTATGCCTTCACCACCGCGTCCCGGTGGGGGGCCATCGACGACTCCAAGGGCTCGAACAACCGGCGCCGAACGATCTCGAACGACTCCTCCGACGACGCCGGCTGCCACTGCGACGCCTTGCGGGCCAGCACATGACGCAGGCGGTCCAACGCCATGCGGCCCTTCTCTCCTCCGATTTCAAGGCTGTCCTCGCGGGGATCGCCCGACGCGGTGCTCGGGTCGCTGGAGGCGGGCACCGAGACCACCAGCAGGGCATTGTCCACCGACGCCACCGCTTCGGTCAGAGCCTGGGCGAAGGTGAACTGGGTGTCGAAGTCACCCGCGGGAAGACGCCTCTCGCCGCTTGTCATGGGCAGGCCGCGGGCATACGCCACCCATTCGTCGATCAAGATCAACACCGGACCGTATGAGCGGAACAACTCGACCAGCTTGTCGCCGGGATTGGTGGCGTTGCGGTCGTCGTCGGCCACCATTCGATATCCGTCCACGCCTCCCAGCTGGTAGGCGATGTAGCCCCACATCGTCCGGATTTCGATTTCTCCCACCGTGACCACCGGAGAAGACGGCGAAGTCAGCTGTCCGGTGAACACCGCCCGCCGCACCTCCTCGGGGACCGACAGGTAGTCCTCTTCGAGAGTCTCGCCCACTCCGGGCAGACCGGAACGCCCCGAGGCAAGGTGGTAGAGCGCGATCAGGCTGTGGGTCTTTCCGCCCCCGAACCCGGTTTGAAGCTCCACCACCGGGTCGCCTCCCTGGCCGGACAGACGCCGGGCCGCGTTGCGGATCAGATCCCTCAGCCCGTCGGTGATGAAGGTCCGGGCATAGAAGTCGGTGGGATCCCCGTACTCCGACGCGGCTTCGCCTCTCACCACCTGGCGCAGATCGGCCGCGAACTCGGCCTGGGCGAAACGACCTTCCCGAACATCGGGATGAGGAGTCATAACCTCCCGCCAAGGCTTCAGACCCGCACGCGGTTCCCCCTTGGTCGCCCCCGAGGCCGCCCGCCGCTCGGCGGTCCGCCGCTCCTCGGCATACACCTGACGGAGAAGCGTGCGCTTCAGGTCCTGGACTTCCTCCGCCGCCTCCGCCGACTGGAACGCCAGAAGCATCATTTCACAATGGTCGAGGATCCGGAGGGTTTCGTCGGAACTGAACCACCTGGTGGGCGCCCAATCGTTGCGAGCCTGCCATAGCAGATGCAAGTAGCTGCGGGTGGACTTCGACTGGGTGCGCCGGAAGAACTGGTCCCAGGTGGCGTCCATGCCTCGGAGAAGGAAAGACAGGTCATCAGGGCTGGAAGGACCGCCAAGGTGGTGGATCCTCTTGCTTACCTGTTGCACCCACTGGTTGCCGAACTGGGAGCGCCAAGTCCGCTCCACCGCGGGCCGGATGGCGTCACGCACCAGCATCAGGGCCCTGCCGACCCGGTCGTGGTTGGTGGCTGCCATCGTCTAAATGTCCAACTGCGGGGTTGTCACAGCTTCAACAGCCGCCTGTTGAGCTATGTCCCGCCAAGACCGGATCAACCCGTTATAGGCCACCGCATCGGCGGTTCTGTGTTGCTCGTCGGCGATCTGATACAAACGATAAGCCAGCATCCGCGCCCGGTCCCCCATTCCACCACCCACCCTTCCCAACAGCGCGCCCGCTTCCTGCTCCGAGCGATCCAAACACACGATCAAATGCTGAGTGACCTCCCACACCGTCAAACGCTTGTCCGACAGCGGATCCCAGTCGAGGTCGAGTTCTTCACGAGCTGAGGTTCCCCCGGTTTGGCGGACTGTTTTGGTTGGTGTTCATGCCACCAGTTCGTGTTGGTGGCGGTAGTTTACGGGGCTTTGTTGGTTGTTGTAGGAGTGTCTCCTTT
>VXSV01000056.1:5942-11919 GCA_009837815.1 Acidimicrobiia bacterium | reverse complement strand
CCTCGATCACCATCCATCCCCCCACCCAGAACACCGCCGCAGCCCCCAATGCGCTCACCACCCCCATCGCCGCCTGGAATCCCCGACCGATCAGGGCGCTCCTCACCCCGAGGTCTCTGACTCCGGCCGCCTCCCGTGAGAACCGGTGGCGCTCGCGCCGGCCCCGGTCGAAGAGCTTCACCAAGAGCGCGCCTGAGACGTTGAAGGTCTCCTGGAGGATGGAGGCCATAGTTGCGTTGTGTTTCATCTGACGTTCGGTGACCGCCCGCAGGGTCCTCGCCACCCGGCGGGCAGGAGCGACGAACAGCGGCAGGGCGGCCACCGCCAGGAGAGTCAGCCGCCAGTCGGCGCCGATCAACACCGCCAGGATTGCGACCACCGCCACCAGATTGGAGAGAATGGTGACGAACGTCCCGGTGATGGCCTGCTGGGCGCCCACCACATCCGACTGGATGCGGGAGATCAACTCGCCGGTGCGAGTGTTGGTGAAAAAGCCCAAGGACATGCGCTGCAGGTGGGCATAGAGCTCGCAGCGAAGATCGAAGATGATCCCCTCCCCGGCCTGCGAGGACCACCACCGCTGGAGGATCCCCACCGCGGCGATCACCAGCGGGACCGCCACCATCCCGATCCCGAGCAGGGTCAGCGCCCCCAGGTCACCACTGGGAATCGCTTCGTCGATGAGCAGGCGGATGATGATGGGAGGCGCCACCGACAACCCCGAGACCACCACCACGGTGACCAGCACGCCCACCAGCCGGGCCAGATAGGGGCGTCCGTATCCCGCCACCCTCCCAAGCAGGGCCCGGTCGATGGCGGGAGGCGTCTCTCCCACGCTCCTCATATAGCTGTACCAGCCCTGCCACATGAAAAGGGCAGGCTACCCCGGCTCTTGGGCCTATCGACAAACAGGTGAGGAAGGGCCCGGACGGTGCGCATTGGCCCACGGAACGCTCAACAAACCGTGATCCGGCCCTCGGGTGGGCCTAACTTTGTGTCCTGATGGGTTACCGAATCGATGGAGGTCCCCGCCGCATTGCGGTGGTCCGCGCCGCCAATCCTGACAACCCGGCTCTCGACACCGCCATTTCCCACGCATTCTTAGAAGAGGTCGCCGCCGGGCTACGGGGTGAGACCTTCCGGCTTTACGTTCCGGGCCGGGTGGTGGCCTTCGGTCGCCAGGACACGACAACAGCGGGATACCCAGAAGCGGTCCGCGCCTGTCGTATGGGGGGATACGAAGCGGTCGAAAGGCTGGCGGGGGGCCGCGCCGCGGTCTTCAACGAGGGAACTCTGGCGTTCTCCTGGGCGATCCCCTCCTCCGATCCGGTGAGGAGAATCGGACTCCGCTTCGCAGAGATCGACCGAATAGTGGTGGGGGCGCTCTCCTCCCTGGGCTTCGACGCCCGTGTGGGAGAAGTAAAGGGAGAGTACTGCCCGGGTCGGTACAGCGTCAATCTATCCGGACGCTGGAAGGTAATGGGCGTTGGTCAGCGTCTCCGTCGGGGCGTGGCGCACGTCGGCGGAGTGGTGGCGGTGTCGGGACGTGCAGATATCAACCGGGTGCTCACTCCGGTCTATCGGGCGCTGGCGTTCGACTGGGACCGCAACGCCACCGGGTCGCTTCGGGCCGCCCGGCCGGAGACGACCATGGCCGAGGTGGCAGACGCTTTCCTCAGACAACTGGCGCTGTTCGGCGAGACATCCGAGGAACAGCTTGGGACCGACAGCCTCAGGCGTGCGAACGAACTCCTCCCCCAGCACATACCGGCCCCAAGTCCGGGACGGTCGTGAGTAGCCTCGGGCCGATGGGTATGCGGATCGCAGTCGTGAACGGACCCAACCTCAACCTGTTGGGAGTTCGCCGGCCGGAGGTGTACGGGTCCACCACCCTTGAGCGACTGGTCCGCCTGCTCGTCGCTTGGGGCCGGCCGCTGGCGGCGAAGATCTCCCACTTCCAATCCAACCACGAGGGGGAGATCATCGATCACCTCCACGGCCTCCGGGGACGAACCGACGGGGTGGTGATCAATCCGGGAGCCTTCACCCACTACTCCTATGCGATCGCCGACGCAATCGAAGCGGTGGAACTCCCAACCGTGGAGGTGCACATCTCCAACATCATGAAGAGAGAGGAGTGGCGACGGCATTCGGTGGTTTCTCCGGCTTGCGCGGCCACCATCTACGGGAGGGGAGTCGAAGGGTATCTGTGGGGGATCCGCCACCTCCACTACCGGCGGATCGGATCCCCCGAGACCATCCGTGGAGACGCAGGAGCAGTGGGCGATCTCCGCCTGCCCGAGGGGGCGGGACCCCATCCGGTGGTGGTGCTGCTGCACGGAGGGGGGTGGTTGGGACATTGGCGCCGAGACCAGTTGGACGGGATGGCTGTCGACCTTTGGGCCTGCGGTTACGCAACCCTCAACTTCGAATACCTCCCGGCCCGGGAGGACGGACGGTTCCCGGCCGTATTGGATGCGGCTGACAGGGCGCGACGTCTCATTTCGGCGCGCCCGGAACTCGATTCGGATCGGGTGGCGCTGCTGGGGCATTCGGCGGGGGGGAACCTGGCTCTGATGACGGCCGGGCGGTGGCGAGCGGCTGGGGAAGCACCCCGCCTGACGGTCTCTGTGGCGGGAGTGACCACCCTCCGCCAAGACAGCGAAATGGACCTCGCCTACCTGGGAGGTCAGGACCCCCGGGCGGCCTCTCCCCGGCGCCTGGCGCCGATCGGAGTGGAGACCCTCATGATTCACTCCACCGACGATCAGATGGTTCCTGTCGAGCACTCGGTGGGATACGCACAGGACGCTTCGGCGGCCGGGGACCGGGTGGAAACGTTGATCCTCGACCACGGAGGACACCTCGGCTATCTGGACCCTGCCAATCCAGCGTGGACCGCGGCCCGGGAAAGGTTTGTCTCCGCTTTCCCGGTATGAACCCCGCTCCGCAGAACCGCCCCTTCGACCAACCCGAGCGGGATTGGCTCCACCAACTGCGAAGACGGCGAGCCATCTGGGCCGGCGTCTCCTTCGCGGCCGTGGCGGTGACCGGAATCCTGTTGGCCAACCTGTTCTCCGAACCCGGACCGGATCCCGCCCTCCCCGCTCAGCCCGTGGGTACCCTGATTCCCCACGGACGCAACGCGGGAGGCGCGGCCGCTCAGCTTCTGGTTCTCTCCCTCAGCCCCGAGGACCTCCCCGAGCCGATCGGGCAGACCGACGATGAGACAGTACTCCCGGTGGAGGAGGAGTTCGGGGCCGGGATCCCGGAGGGAGCTGAGACCGGACCGGCGGATGCTCCGTTCCTGCGCCGGAGAACTCTCACCTCTGCCGACATTCACACAATTGCATCCCGATACTTTTTGGAGGAGGATGTGCTGCGGGCGGTGCGCCTAGCCTGGTGTCTCTCGCGGTTCGACCCCGGGACAATCGACCCGAACACCGGTCATGTGGGCCTCTTCCGCCACGACCCCGACTTCTGGCCCGACCACGCCCAGTTGGCCGGATTCCGAGGATATGATCCCTTCGACCCGGTCGCCAGCACCGCGGTGGCCGCCTACCTGGTGTACGAGGGCGCCGGTTGGCAGACCTGGGACTGCCCGTTGTGGAAGACCTAGAACCGATCCGAAACGCCGGGGCGCCGCGGCGGCGTTCCTCGGGACGCCGCACCAACCTGGCATTGGCGGTGTTGGTTCCCCTGGTGGTTTTCACCGGGATCCTCTCCTTCGCGGTAGGTGTGGATCTCCAGGTCGATCCGGCGGCCGTCCATGCAGTCCTGGCTCTGGCGGTGGCACTCCTCACCCCTTGGAAGTCGGCGGTAGTCCGCCGGGGCCTCCGTCGCCGCCGCCCCAGCCGTTTCATTTCCGCCGCATTGGGCACCTTGGTGGCAGTGGCGCTCGTCTCCGGGCTGGTCCAGGCCGGCGGGTGGACCGACCGGGTAGGCCCACTGACTGTCATGCAGGTCCATGTGGGCGCCGGGATCGGAGCGTTGGTGATGGTCTGGCTGCACTACCGTTCCCATCCGGTCCGGTTCCGGCGCATAGACTTCGATCGCCGCTCGTTTCTGCGCTCGGCAGGGCTGGCAGGGTTGGCCGCTTTGGTGTGGAGCGCCTGGGAATCGACGGTGCGGGCCGCGGGATGGCCCGGGTCGGAACGCCGGTTCACAGGCTCACACGAACGTGGTTCCCACGATCCCCGGGGGATGCCGGTCACCTCCTGGTTCAACGACCGGACGCCTCGCATTCGGGCCTCGGAGTGGCGGCTTCGAGCAGATGGAATAGGGCTAGGGCTATCGGATCTTGACCTGCTGCCCAGAGAGCGAGTCACCGCCATCCTGGACTGCACCGGTGGTTGGTATTCCGAACAGGACTGGGAAGGAGTCCGCCTCGACCGCCTGGTCGAGGTCGGTGAGGCGCGGAGTGTCGTGATACGGTCGGAGACCGGTTACCAGCGTCGCTTTCCCGCCACCGACCTCTCCGGTCTGTGGCTCGCCACCCACCTGGGCGGAGCGCCTCTGAGCCCGGGCCACGGCTTCCCCGCCCGCTTGGTGGCGCCGGGACGCCGGGGCTTTTGGTGGGTCAAGTGGGTGGTTGAGATAGAGACGTCGACGCGGCCCTCGTGGATCCAGCTTCCCTTCCCACCCACCTGACAGGCTCACCCGAGCTTCTGATCGCCGCCGGTGCCTAAGTTAAGGGTGGGAAAAGTCGTCCGAAGGAACCGACTCTCAGGACTTGAAAGTGTCCCAGTCCTGTTGCATGCTGTTGGAAACACACAAACATCGCTCGGTCCGGACCGCTCGATCATTACCGAAGTCTCCATCACCCCAAGGACTCCTCAAGGCAAGTCCCCCGGGAGGGAGCACCCAAGCCGACCACCGAGGCTCGGTTCGGATGAGCCCTGCGCCCATCCGACAAATTTGTTCGGCGCGGCGGAGGCGGGTCGGGAGGGGAATCCCAAAGGGGATTCGGGGAGGAGCGGCCGGCGGCGCTCGGCGGGGCTCTTCGAACGGCAAGGTGGCGGTCTCGGGGTGGGCAGCCAATAGAATCTTCCGGGATGTGTCGCAACATCACCACTCTGCGGGGTCTCGACCCGCCCGCCACTCCTGAGGAGATAGAGGCGGCGGCCCGCCAGTTCGTCCGCAAGGTGAGCGGTGTGCAGAAGACCTCGTCTGCCACCGAGGACCCTTTCGAGGAAGCGGTGGCCCGGATCAGCGCCGCCACCGCCCAGGTGCTGATCGCCCTTCCGCCCCGGAGGGTCCCGCCCGGAAACGACCCGCCCAGTCGCCGACTGGCAGGCAACCACACCTGAAGGCCGGCCTGCAGGCTGCTTTTCCACCAAGGAAAGGGAAACTTCCCTCACCTTTCTTGCAACGCGTCTCTGGGGTTGCCTACACTGATAATGATTATTATTTTGATTATCAGTTGCATCGTCCTGGAGGACTCAAGAAATGCGTAGAACGTGGACTTTCAAGGTATGGGCTACGGCGGTGGCGACGCTGTTGGTGCTCGGGGCGTGTGGCGACGGCGCCGACGACGGCGAAGTCGAGCCCGAGGAGACAGCTCCCACCGCCGCGGAGGCTGATGCCGAATCCTCCGTAGACCCCGAACCTTCCGAAGAACTCCTGGTGGTGGCGACCACCACCATCCTGGGGGATCTGGTGAAGGGGATCGTTGGAGATGACGCCACGGTTACGGTGTTGCTGCCGGTAGGCGCCGATCCACATGACTATCAAGCTTCCTCCAGGGACGGGGTGACCATCAGGGAGGCCGATCTGGTGGTTGCGAACGGTTTGGGGCTGGAAGAGGGCCTGATCGCGGTGTTGGAGTCCGCCCACGATGACGGCGCGCGCATTCTCGAGGTAGGAGACATGGTTGATCCCATGGAGTGGGGCGAGGGGCGCGATCCCCACGAAGGTGAGGATGACGACCACGACCACGACGAAGACGAGGGCGAGCACGACCACGACGACGACCATG
>VXSV01000056.1:0-5842 GCA_009837815.1 Acidimicrobiia bacterium | reverse complement strand
GACGACCACGACCACGACGAAGACGAGGGCGAGCACGACCACGACGACGACCATGCCGAAGACCACACCGAGGACGAGGGCGAGCACGACGACCACGACCATGGGCACGACCACGCCCACGCCGGGGCTTTCGATCCCCACTTCTGGTTCGATCCCTCCCGTGTCCAGCGCGCGGTTGAGTTGATCGCCGCCGAGTTGGCCGACATCGGCAAGGTGCTGTCGGCATCAGAATGGATCCAGCGGGGCCATGACTTCGCCGAAGAAATCGGAAGGGCCGGCGCCGAAGCTCAGGAAATCCTGGCGGCGGTTCCCGAGTCACAGCGCAAGCTGGTCACCAACCACGATTCGTTCTCCTACTTCGGTGTGTATTTCGACTTCAAAGTTCTCGACTCGGTGCTTCCCGGCTCAGGCCTGGCCCAAGCCGACACCGCCCGGCTTGCCCGGGTGGTCGAGGAGATCCGTGAGGAGGGCGTGACGACTCTCTTCACCGAGACCATCGCCGACGCCAGTGTGATCATGACCGTGGCGAATGAGTTCGACCCGCCACTGGCGGTTGTGGAACTCTACACCGGGTCTTTAGGCCCGGAGGGCTCAGACGCCGACACCTACGCCAAGTGGCTGGTGGAGAATGCCCGCAGGATCGCGGAAGCTCTGGCCCCGTGAAGTCTTAAGGGGTTTGCTGAGCTGAAAGGCTCTCCAGCTCAGCATAGGCGAGGCGGCGGAAACACCGTCTCGCCGACCCCTCCTCCAGGACCGCCGCCTCCCATCCGTCCAAAGGCCGACTCTCGGTCTCTGCGAAAACCTCCATCCCCAGACGGATCGCCGCCTCCAGGTCCAAATCCTCAGTGAAGCGCTCCCGGAGCGCCCCACCCAGTATGTCGGCCTTCCCCCCAATGGCCAGCACGCCCCTCTCGTCCACCAGCGTTCCGTCGTAGCTGACCTGCAACATGTGATTGGGCTGTCCGTTTCTCCCCAGTTCACAGATCAGAAGCTCCACCTCGAAGGGTTTGGTCTCGTGGGAGAAAATCACGCCGAGAGTCTGTGAGAAGGCGGTGGCCAGACCCAGCGCGGTGACATCGTCGCGGCTGTAAAGATAACCCATTACGTCGGCTTGGCGTATCCCGGCCTTGCGAAGCGTCTCGAATTCGTTGTAGCGGCCCACGCCGGCGAAGGCGATCCGATCGTAAACCTCGCTGATCTTGTGCAGAGCCCCCCCGGGATTCTCAGCCAGCATCAGGATGCCTTCCCGGTACTCCATGGCTACGATCGACCGGCCCCGGGCGATGCCCTTCCGGGCGAACTCGGCACGGTCCCGCACCAACTGCTCGGGTGTGACATAAAACCCCGGGTTCACCGGATTACTCCCAGCGACGAGCGGGCCACTTCCTCAAGGCGCTCCTCGGATACCTCCCGGACCCCGTCTGCGTCGATCACCGCCAGGTTGGGTAAAATCCCCCGGCGTAGATCGGGACCCCCGGTGGCCACGTCCACGTCGGCGGCCGCAACCAGGGCCGCCACCATCTTCTCCACCGCGTCGGCCTCGGTCATCTCCGCTTCCCAGGCGGTGCGAAGAAAAGCCCTGGCCTGGACGGCGCCCGAACCGGCCGCGCCGTAGTTGTGCTCCTCGTAACGCCCTCCCACAACGTCGAAGGTGTAGACCCGTCCCTGTTCGGTGGTTGGGTCGTAGCCCGCGAACAGCGGAACCACCGCCAAACCCTGGAAGGCGAGCGGAAGTTGGGAGCGCACCAGCCTCGACAGGAAGTTAGCCTTCCCCTCCAGGCTCAGCATCGCCCCCTCGATCTTCTCGTAGTGCTCCAACTCCACACAGAACAGTCGCACCATCTCGAGGGCCAGCCCGGCCGTCCCGGCCACCGCCACCGCAGACATCCGGTCGGAGGGAAACACCTTCCGCATCCGGCGATGGGCGATCAGATGGCCTTCGGTGGCCTGGCGATCCCCGCCGATCACCACCCCTTCTGAGTAGCGGGACGCCAGCACCGTGGTGGCCTCGGGCGCCCCGAGGTCACGCACCGGCGACTGGGGGACCTCCCAGCGGGGAGAGAGTCCCAGCGACTTCAGCAGATCCGAGAAGCTGGCCCCGGGCGCCGGGGCGCCGAGCGGCAGGCCCCAGTCGGCAGGTGAGGTCACTCGCCGCCTTTCTGTATGTAGTTCTTCACGAATTCCTCGGCGTTCTCCTCAAGCACACTGTCGATCTCCTCCAGCAGGTCATCGATCTTCTCCGAGTCCACCTGGGCCAGTCCCAGACCGGCGCCGTCCCCCTCGCCTGAGGGTGGACTTCCCTTGGTGCGCCGCCGCCGCCTTCCCTTCTCTTGATCAGCCATCTCTCTTACCCAATTCGAGGATCAACTCGGCCGGATCCGACACCCGGCCCAGCAGAGGACCGGCAGTGACCCGATCACCCTGCAATGGTTCCATCATAGACACTCTGACCAGACCATCGTGACTCGTTTCAAACAGAAGCGAGTCCCAGTTGGCCGCCACCAGGGACGAGCCGAATCGAGACACACAGGTCCCCCGGAACCAGGCCCGGGTACTGTCGGGGGGGAGTCGTTCGGCCCTCTCCACCTCCGAGGGGTCGAACATCCGACGCATCGCTCCCCTCTCGGCCAGCCGCTGATAGACGCTTCGGGAGGGCTCCACGTCATGGTACTGGAGTGCCAGCGCCGCCAGGCGTGGATGGGACCACCTCAGGTTCTCCCGAGCGCGATAGGACCGGAGCAGCCTCAGCTTGGCCGTCCAGTCCAAACGATCCGCTGTCAGGAGGGGGTCCTCCTCAAGGTCCAGCAGCACTGCCTCCCACTCCTCAAGAAGCTCGGTCCAGACCGGATGGTCCAGGTGTCGGCCGGCGTACTCGGTGAGCCACTCCAGGTACAGGAACTGCAGTTCCAGCGCGGTGATCGACCCACCATCGGCAAGGGCGACGGGCTCGGACAGGCTCAGATCGTGGCTGATCTGCCAGCAGGCCTTCACCGGCTCGGCCAGTTCCAGGGCGGAGGGCAGCGCGTCGTCCTCCAGGGCATGGAGGAACAACGCAGTGGCTCCCAGCTTCAGGAAGGTCTGGACCTCCGACAGGTTGGCGTCGCCGATGATCACATGCAGGCGCCTGTACCGGGTGGGGTCTCCGTGGGGCTCATCACGGGTGTTGACGATGGGCCTGCGGAGGGTGGTCTCCAGTCCCACGACTTCCTCGAAGAAGTCGGCGCGCTGGGTGATCTGATAGGAGCAGGCGGGCCGGTGGTTCTCAGAGCCCACCTTGCCCGAACCGGTGTAGATCTGGCGGCTCACCAGGAAGGTGGGAAGGTATTCGATCACCTTCCCGAACGGCGTGCGGCGGGAGAGGAGGTAGTTCTCATGGGCCCCATAGCTGCTGCTCTTGCCATCGCTGTTGTTCTTGTAGAGGCGGATCTGCTGGTCCGGGGGGAGGGCCTCCTGAACCATCCGTCCCGCCCGGGCCATCACCAATTCCCCCACCTTGTCGTACAGGGCGGCTTCGCGGGGATCGAAGCACTCGGGTCCGGAGTATTCGGGGTGGGAGTGGTCCACATAGAGGCGCGCCCCGTTGGTCAGGACCGAGTTGATCAACGCCGAATCCGGGTCGGGCATGCCGAAGTTCTCATGCCCGAAACCCCGAGCGTCGCTTCCCGGCGCCTCGTGCTCGTACGACCACTGGACCCTGACCGGGCCGCCCGGATAGCTGTCGATCACCGCCGCCGCAGCCAAGGCCTGATGGTGATGGCCTCTGTTGCGTATGATCACCCCGTACTCGGTTTCGGTGCCGAGCACCTTGGGAATGGCCATCAGGGGTGGGGATCCGCTTGGCTCAGAGGTACTGGCCGGTGGTCACCGTCTCCACCATGCGACCCTTCCCGTCTTCCAAGAGGGTGCGCACATAGACGATCCGCTCTCCCTTCTTGCCGGAGATCTTCGCCCAGTCATCGGGATTGGTGGTGTTGGGCAGATCCTCGTGCTCGCTGAACTCCCGCCGCACCGCCGCCAGCAGATCGGCCCGACCGATGCCGGACTCCCCTCCGCTGAGGTGGCGTTTTATCGCGCTCTTCTTGGAGCGGCGGACGATGTTCTCGATCATGGCGCCGGAGGAGAAGTCCTTGAAGTACAGCACTTCGCGGTCACCGTTGGCGTAGGTGACTTCCAGAAAGCGATTCTCTTCCTTCTCCGAGTACATGTCATTCACAGCCGCCGTGATCAGGTCCTCGAGCATCTTGGTTATGTCTCCAGAACCGGCGGCCAACTCCTTGCTGCTGTAGGGGAGGTCGGACGTCAGATAGATCCGGAAGATCTCTCGGGCCGCCACCTCGTCGGGACGGGAGATCTTGATCTTCACATCCAGGCGCCCGGGGCGGAGGATGGCCGGGTCGATCAGGTCCTCACGGTTTGACGCCCCGATCACGATCACGTTGCGAAGCGCCTCCACACCGTCCAGTTCGGAGAGGAGTTGGGGAACTATGGTCGACTCCACGTCCGATGAGATGCCGGTGCCCCTGGTGCGAAACAGCGAGTCCATCTCATCGAAGAAAACGATGACCGGCACTCCTTCCGATGCCTTCTCCTTGGCCCGTTGGAAGATCAGCCGGATCTGTCGTTCGGTCTCCCCAACCCACTTGCTCAGCAGCTCGGGTCCTTTGATGTTGAGGAAATAGGAGTGGGTGTCGGGCTGGCCGGTTCGCTCGGCCACCGCGGTGGCCAGGCTGTTCGCCACGGCCTTGGCGATCAGTGTCTTTCCGCAACCGGGCGGACCGTACAGCAGGATTCCCTGGGGCGGTTCCAGGTCATAGCAGGAGAAGAGCTCTCGGTGGACATAGGGAAGTTCCACCGCATCGCGGATCATCTCAATCTGGGACTTCAGCCCTCCCACCTGCATGTAGGTGATGTCGGGCACTTCTTCGAGAATCAACTCCTCCACCTCGGGACGGGCCAGCTTCTCCAATGCGATGTTTCCCTGAACGTCCACCCGCACGTTGTCGCCCATCCGGATCGGCTCCTCCTGAAGAGGCCCGGCGATCCACACCACCCGGTTCTCGTCACCGTGGGCCTGCACCAGGAGGCGGTCGTCTCCCAGGCGGTCTTTCACCACCATCACCTCGCCGGTTCCTTCGAACTCCCTCACGTCGATAATGGAATAAGCCTCGTTCAAGAGGACCTGCTGGCCGGGTTGGAGCAACTTCACCTCAATGGAAGGCTGCGCGTCCACCCGGAGCTTTCGGGTGCCGGTTACCAGGTCCACTTTCCCGTCGGTGTTGACCTTCATCACCGTACCGAAGGAGTTGGGAGGGCTGGTCAGTCTCTCCACCTCGGTGCGCAGCATGGCCAGTTGCTCCCGCGCCTCGGTGAGGAGGCCCCCGAGCTTCTCGTTCTGGCCGCGCACCCGATCCAGTTGGCGGCGGGTCTGCTCCATCTGGTGCTGGAGGGCGTCGACCCGCCGGGGCGTCTCCGAACGCAGCCTGTCCAACTCGGCCTCGAGTTGCGCGATGACCGCGGTGGGATCCGAATAATCTGGGCGGCGCTTCTCGTACATCGTGCCTACTATATGTCTGGTTGGGCCTCTCCTGTGTGAGCGCAAGTATAAAGAAAGGGCCGGCGGATTGAATGGGCCGGGTTTGCTATACTGGAGGTCAAGCACCCCCAACGCGGAAGGTAAGGCATTCGTGAAGGTTTGGATAGACCAGGACCTGTGCACCGGCGACGGTTTGTGTGAGGAGATCGCACCCGATGTCTTCGTCCTTCTCGACGACGGTCTGGCCTACGTCCGGGACGGCGACACCATCTACGCAGAAGCCGAGGGAGAGGTTCAGGGCGCGGGAGG